>JAXDME010000292.1:0-12568 GCA_034666285.1 Gemmatimonadaceae bacterium
AGCGCTGACACCACACCCTGCAGCACTCCGGCGACGATTTTCTCCGCGGCGACCAACCAGATCGGAACCGGAGCGAGAAGCCGGTCCTCGATCTCCTTCGTCCAGCCGAAGTCCTGCACCATCGGCAGCGCGACCGATTGAATACTCGAGAACGTGAGACTGATGGCCAACACTCCGGGAAGAAGCGCGGTCGTGTAGCCGCGACCCATGAATCCCATCTTGGGCAGCAGGTAGCCGAAGACGATCACGAACATCAGGGGCTGCATCGTCGTCCGCAGCAGGAAGAACGGCAGCTCGCGGCGAGCGACCCGCATGTCACGTCGCAGCAAGGCCAGAAATACCGAGGACGGCGAGACGTCGGTGCGATGCCCGTCGAGCGCGGCCGCCGTCATCCGAGCTTCCTTCCTGTCAGCGACACGAACAGCGTCTCCAGGCTTGGCTGCAGCAAGTGAATGTCCGTAACGGTGCGCCCGGTGGATTCCGCGACTTCGATCAAAGCCGGCAAAACCTGGCCGCCGCGATCACTGTGCGCGCGAAGGATTCCGTCCTGAGCTTCGACGCGGCTGATTCCGGGGATCGTCTCGGCGAGCTCGCCGGCCGGCATGGCATCGCCGTCGAGCACGAGCTCGAGGAGCGTCCCGCCCGGCGCCTTTGCCTTTAGCGCGCGCGGCGAGTCGAGCGCGAGGAGCTTGCCGCGATCGATGATTGCCAGGCGGTCGCACAACCTGTCGGCTTCATCCATGTAATGCGTCGTCATCACGATCGTGCGTCCGCGATCGTGCAGGTCTCGAAGGATGTCCCACAAGCCGAGCCTCGCCTGCGGGTCGAGCCCGACGGTCGGCTCGTCCAGAAAGATGATGTCCGGCTCGTGCATCAAAGCGCGCACGATCATGAGCCGCTGCTGCTGTCCGCCCGACATCTCCGCCATTTTCGCGGATGCCTTGTCCGACAAGCCAAGACGCTCGAGCAGCTCGTAAGCGCGCTTGGTCGCGACGTCGAAAGGAATGCCGAAGTACGCCGCGTGGAACTGCAGATTCTCCAGAACGTTGAGGCTCAGGTCGGCGTTCGGTCGCTGTGGAACCACACCGATCATCTGGCGAACGCGCACGGAGTCTTCCATTACGTCCGCTCCGGCAACGATCGCCTTTCCCGAGGTGGGACGGACGCGTGTGGTAAGAATTCCGATAGCGGTAGTCTTGCCCGCGCCGTTCGGACCGAGCAGTCCGAAGAATTCCCCGGCGCGGATGTCGAGATCGAGTGACTCCAGAGCTATGACATCGTTGGCGGATGCTATCGGTGCACCAGGCCCGAATCGCGTGCCGGTGGGCGCGCTGCCTGGCCGCTTCGCCTTGCCCGTGCCTTTGTAAACTTTGCGCAGCGCGCGCATTTCGATCGCGTTCTGCAGCTGCGTTGAGGCCATCAGGCCCCGATCGGGTGCCAGGTCGTCTTGAACTCGATGAAGTCGCGAATCTCGTAGACGCTCTGCGACTGCTTATCGGTCCAATCGAATTGGTCGTCGCGCTTTCGCGCCCTGACACGTTTGATGCTCTCCGCCGCACCCAGCTGCAGCTGCTTTTTCTCCTCCTGATTCACGATCGCGCTCAAGCCGCGTATGTGGGTGTGCGTCGCGAACGTAGGTACGAGCTCCTTTCGGAATCCCGTGAGAATGTTCACCACTCCCGCCGGAAGGTCAGAGACGGCCAGCAGCTCACCGAGCACGATCGCCGGATACGGAAACTCCTGCGACGCCAGTGCCACGCAGGTGTTGCCGGCAACGATGACCGGCGCGATCTGACTCAGCAGACCGAGCAGTGGTGCCGTGTCATCGGCAATGATGCCGACAATACCCATCGGCTCTGCAACCGTGAAGTTGAAGAACGGACCCGCTACTGGATTGGTGTTGCCGAGTACCTGCTCGTATTTGTCCGACCAGCCGGCGTAGTAGATGAGACGATCGACGCTTGCGATCACTTCCTTCAGCGCGGCAGCCTTCGTCGCCGCACCAGAGGCAACCAGCGCCTCGGCCATCTCGCCGCTCCTCGACTCCAGCATCTCCGCCAGACGATAGATGATTTGACCGCGGTTGTACGGCGTGCGATGCGCCCAGTCAGGACCGGCTTTCGCAGCTGCCTCCACCGCGTTTCGCAGGTCCTTTCGCGTGCATTGGGGAATGTTTCCGAGCAACCCCGCTTCCCGCTTCCCGCTTCCCGCCTCCCGCACCGGAAAAACACGCCCGCTCTCGCTGCGGATGAATTGCCCTCCGACGTAGACCTTTGGCGTTTTCGTTACAGGAATGCGCGCCATGGCTAGACCACCTTCCCGTAATCCATCAGGCCCTGTCGCCCGCCTTCGCGCCCGAATCCGGATTCCTTGTAGCCGCCGAACGGCGACGACGGATCGAACTTGTTGAAAGTGTTCGCCCACACCACTCCAGCCTTGAGCAGCGTGCTCATCTTGAGAATCCGCGATCCCTTGTCGGTCCAGACACCTGCAGACAGACCATACATCGTGTTGTTCGCCTTCTCGACTGCTTCTTCCAGCGTGCGGAAAGTGAGAACGCTGAGCACCGGTCCGAAGATTTCTTCGCGCGCGATGCGGTGGCTCTGCGTTACGCCGGTGAATACCGTCGGCTTGAAGTAGTAGCCTTTCGTCGGCAGGCTACACGCCGCCGACTGGTACATCTCGACCCCTGCAGTCACACCGGAATCGACCAGCTCGCAGATTGTGTCGAGCTGCGCCTTCGAGTTGATCGCGCCGACATCGGTGTTCTTGTCCAGCGGATTGCCCACGCGAAGAACATCGATGCGGTTCTTGAGCTTCGCCACGAACATCTCCGCTATCGACTCCTGCACCAGCAGCCTGCTGCCCGCGCAACAGACGTGGCCCTGGTTGAAGAAGATTCCGTTGACGACACCTTCGACCGCCTGATCGATCGGAGAATCATCGAACACGATGTTGGCAGCTTTCCCTCCCAGCTCCAGTGTCAGCTTCTTGTCGGTGCCGGCGAGCTGGCGCATGATCAGCTTGCCAACTTCGGTCGATCCGGTGAAGGCGATCTTCGCGGCGGTGGGATGTCCGACCACCGCGGCGCCCGTCTCGCCGGCGCCGCAGACGAAATTCACGACGCCAGGTGGCAGCTCCGCCTCCAGCAACAGCTCCGCGAATTTCAAGGCCGTGATCGACGTTGTCTCTGCAGGCTTGAGCACCACCGTGTTTCCCATCGCCAGAGCCGGCGCGATCTTCCAAGCGAGCATGAGCAGCGGGAAATTCCACGGTATCACCTGACCAACCACACCAAGTGGAACGACTGTCACGCCTGGCATAGCGTACTCGAGTTTGTCGGCCCACCCCGCGTGGTAGAAGAAGTGCGCGGCCGCCATCGGCACATCGAAGTCCCGCGACTCCTTGATCGGCTTGCCGCCGTCCATCGTCTCGGCCACGGCGAACTCGCGCGCGCGATCCTGGATCAGCCGCGCGATGCGATAGAGATATTTGCCCCGCTCAGCGCCCGGAAGCTTGCTCCAGGGAGTGAACGCCTTTTGGGCCGCGTTGTAAGCGGCATCTACGTCGGCAGGGCCTGCGAGCGCGATCTCGGCCAGAACGTCTTCGGTCGAGGGATTCACCGACTCGAAGTATTTGCCGGATTTCGGCCCGACGAATTTGCCGCCGATGAAAAGATCGTACTTCGGCTTGAGCTTGGGATCGGCGGTCTCGGGAGCCGGATCGTACTCCCACAGATCCCCAAAGATCAGTTGGGGAACGGAGCCTCCAGCCGCCGAAGGTCGGGCGATCGTCCTGGGCGTCGTCATCTCAGTAGCTCTCCGCCGACTCGGTGAAGTAATACGGCGCCTGATACGCGCCGGTCTTTTCCTTTTCGATCTGCCGCAGCAGATCGTTGAGCAGGGAGCTAGCGCCGAATCGATAGCGCGTCGAATTCAGCCACGCATCTCCGAGCGTCTCCTTGACTGCGACGAGATAGTGAAGCGCCTGCTTCGCCGTCCTTATCCCGCCCGCCGGCTTCATTCCGATCGCCGTGCCCGTCGCAAGATAGAAATCGCGGATGGCTTCGATCATCACCTGGGTGTTCGCGAGTGTGGCGCTGCCGGAAGCCTTGCCCGTGCTCGTCTTGATGAAGTCGCCAGGGCGAATCACCTGCATCGCCAGAAAGGAAGCCGCGCGGATGTTGTCGTAGGTGTCGAGCTCGCTCACCTCCAGAATTACCTTGAGCTGCGCATCACCGCACGCCTCGACCACCGCGCTGATCTCGTCCTGCACCGCGTTGAATTCACCGGCGAGGAAAAGCCCGCGGTTGATCACCATGTCGATCTCGTCGGCGCCATCGGACACGGCGGTTTTCACTTCTTCCAGGCGAAGCGCCAACGGGCTTTGTCCCGACGGAAACGCTGTCGCGACCGAGGCAACCTTGATTGCCGTATCAGCGAGCCAGCGCGCGGCGTGCCTTACCAGAAATGGATAAATGCAAACGGCGGCGACCGGAGGCACATCGGGATCGAAGCTGGGCCGACGAGCTTTCTGACAGAGCGACGCCACCTTTCCGGGGGTGTCCTTGCCCTCGAGCGTGGTGAGATCGACCATGGAGACCGCGGTCCTGAGTCCCCACAGCTTGGAGCCCTTCTTGATGCTCCGTGTTTGGAACTTGGCGACGCGTTCCTCGATTCCGACCTGGTCGACAGTTCCGATCTCGTCGAACAGCTTGTTGAAGCTCGTACGCGTGGTGACAGTGGCGGGCATAGTCATTCTAATATCGCGTCGGGAATCCCCCATTACAACGCTCCCAATAGCTCGGTGGCGCAGGCGATACCCCATTCCGAGACGACGCCGCGAGCGATTACTTTGGCGGTATGGCTGAAACCCGCCCATTTGCCGTTCTCTTCGACCTCGACGGCACGCTGATCGATTCGATCGCGCTGCTGCTCGCTTCGATGAAGCACACCTTTCAGGGTCGGCCCAGGCAGCCGAGCGATGACGAATGGATCCAGGGATTAGGGACGCCGCTTCCCAAACAGCTGACTCCCTACGTCGAATCCGACGAGGATCGCGAGCGCCTGCTCAATCGTTATCGCACGTTCCAGATAGAGAATCACGACCGATTGATGGCGCAGTACACAGGCGTAATCGACACTTTGGCGCTGCTGTACCAGCGAGGCCATCCACTGGGCGTCGTGACCAGCAAAGGGAACATGATGATGGAGCGCGGTCTCAAGTTCATCGGCGCCGACGACTACATCGAAGTCGCGATTGGTTACGACTCGGTCCACATCCACAAACCGGATCCTTATCCCGTCCGCGCGGCGCTCGAAAAGCTGGAGTACAACGCCAACGAGGCGGTTTTTGTCGGCGATTCACCGCATGACATCCAATCTGGGAACGATGCGGGAGTAATAACGATTGCCGCGCTATGGGGACCCTTTAGACGCGATCAGCTGGAGCCGTATCATCCCACCTACCTTCTCGACGATATCAAGGCCCTGCCTGCGCTGCTCGACCGAATCGCTACGAAGAATGCGGGGTAATACATTCCGCACGTTCGAACTTCTTAGGAGTTAATCAAAATGGGTGTGTCATATCAAACGGGAACGCTGGTCCGTACTGGCGAAGAGAGGGCGACTCTCGTTCGCCGCACGTACTCTCTGGTCCTGATCAGCGTCCTGGTGACGATGGTGGGCGCATCGTTCGGTTTGTCCCAACCGCAGCTGATGGTCTCAGTCGCTCAGCATCCCTTCATCGCTTTCATTTGCGCTCTGGCGCCGCTCCTGCTGGCCACGAGGGCGAAGGCCCAATTCCCGATGAACATAGGGCTGGTGTTGCTCTTCAATCTCGCGATGGGCGTGATGATTTCGCCGACACTTTACTATTACGGACGGTCCCAGCCCGGAGTCATCGCCCAGGCCGCCGTACTCACAATCGGCGCGTTCGGAATCCTTACCCTTTACGCGTTCGTCAGCCGTCGCGACTTCAGCGCGTGGGGAAGCTTTCTCGTCGTCGGACTCTGGGTACTGATTGGTACGATGCTACTGAATTTCTTTTTCCAGAACGCTGCCGTCGGCCTTTGGCTCGCCGCGGTCGCTGTGCTTTTGTTCAGCGGGCTTTTGGTATTCGACACCTGGCGCCTCCGCAACTTCTACGGGCCGGACGAGTATGTCGGCGCGGCGGTGCAGATCTATCTCGATCTGCTCAACATGTTCATGGCCATACTGAGGCTTACTGGGAGTAGACGAAACTAAATAGTTTCCTGAGCCCGATCGATCTGCTTGGCCATGTCGAGATCTTTCTGCGTGATCCCGCCGGCCGAGTGCGTGCTCAGGGTGCAGACGATCTTTGTGTAGCGGATGTCGATGTCGGGGTGGTGATCGGCGGCTTCCGCTGCTTTAGCTACCGCCGACACGAAGCCTATTCCGGAAAGGAAGCTCCGGAATTGAAAGGTCTTCGTGATCACCTCACCCCGTCGGCTCCACCCTGGCAGATTCCCGAGCTCGCGCTGGATCGCGATGTCCGATAGACGCTCAGCCATCAGTTACTTGCTCCGGGCAAATCATTTGGCGAACAACATAGCAAATTTGAGACTTTCGCGCGCAATCCTCACCGGCCTGACAATCTCTGCGCTCGGCCTTGGCAGTCCCGAATTTTCAGGAGCACAGGCTTCTCCGCCAGGTCACTCGGATACATACTGGCGCCTTCTCGCCCTTGGATTCGCGAGCAGCATTCTCGCCCATGAGACCGGGCACGTGCTCATGTCATACGCGGTCGGAGCTCACCCGTATTTCGGTTTAGACAAGGGCAGACCGACGGTCTACTCCGGGATCGACAGCAGGCTGCATCCTCACAAGCAATTTCTTTTTTCCGCGGCCGGACTGTCGACGCAGGCCCTGCTCAACGAAGCCATTCTCGATATTCCGCACTCGAAAGGAAGCGCGTTCGAGCGCGGAATCCTCAGCGGCGGAATTGCCACCACCCTGTTCTACATAACGATCGGCCGCAATGCGTCGGTGAGCGACATCACCTACATGGCGAAAACCTCATCGCTATCGAAGACCCAGGTGTCGCTGATCTTCGGAGGGATCTCGGCGATCCACGCCTGGCGGATGTCGCGTGATCCCCGCTACAGCCATTTTTTCGCGAGAGCGAGCGGGGATGGCGGCGAGGTCGGGCTTTCCTTCTAGGAAAAATGCAGGCGGATTCGTTGGGGCGGGATCCGAACAAGCATCCACAGAACTGAAGCCAGGAGGCGTGAGGAGTAAAGCCAAGAGCCCATCAGCTTTGACACTCCTCTTGTAAAAAGCTTAGAAGCTCGCGGCTAACGCGCTCAAGGCTCCCGGCTTCCGTTCTGTGGTCGCCTAGTGTCCCGCGCTGATGGTAGACGCCGACGCATTTTCGGTATATATTCGGGCTATGACCCCGAGAGACCCCGGCCTGTTCGGCCCGGAGTACGATCGGACCTCCCGCCAGCTACCGGTAATCGGCGAGCAGAAGGACATCCGCTACTACTCATCGGCCGCCAAGAGCGTCCTCAACGGCCCTGAGACCACCGGCATGGGCTTCTGGTCGATCAATCCTTACATCGGGTGCGCATTCGGATGCACTTACTGCTACGCGCGCTACACCCATCGCTACGTGATGGAGCGCGCCGCGACAGAGGAAAAGATGACCAGCGAGCTCGGCGAAGCGTACAACAAGCTTCCTCCGTGGCTCGCCTTCGAGCGCAACATTTTCGTCAAGCGCAACGCACCAGAGGTTCTTAGCCGCACCCTCCGGTTCGGGAGTGAGAAGCACCTGAAGCTGCTTCAAGGCGAGACGATCGTGATCGGGACCGCCACGGATCCGTATCAGCCGGCCGAACGAAGATTTCGCGTCACACGTGGAATTCTCGAGGTGCTCGCCGACCACCCCGGATTGAGCGTGTGCATCATCACCAAGAGTCCGCTGATCACGCGCGATATCGATCTGCTCTCGCGAATCAATCGCGTCTCCAAACTCTCAATTCACATCTCGCTCATCACTCTGGACCGCGAGCTAGCGCGGCGAATCGAGCCGAGGTCACCCACGCCGGAATCGAGGGTGCGCGCTCTGGCGCGACTGCGGGAAGCGGGAATCGATGCGGGAATCAATTGCATGCCCGTGCTGCCGGGCATTACCGACAATCCCTCCGATCTGGAGGCGCTGGTCAAGCGCGTGTCGGAGGCCGGCGCGACTTATGTCGGTGCCTGCGCGGTGAGACTAAAATCCGCGGCGAGAAAGCGCTACCTGCCGTTCATCGAGCAGGAGTTTCCGCATCTGGCGGAGAGATACCGCAATACCTACGGGAACAGCGCCTACGCCGGCGAGAAATATCGGGAAGGCCTCGCGCGATTCTTCGAGAAGCTGTGCGCGAAGTACGGAGTGCGCGGCTGGTCGCGAAGTGACGAAGACGAAGAAGGGGACGAGGCGCTTGGTGCGCTCGTCCCCAGTTTGCAGCTCAGTTTCGAGATCTAATTCGAAACCGACTTACTTCTTCGTAGTATCTGCCGCTGCCTTGGCTGCCCGTCTGTGCTTTTTCGCGGCGGTGACGTGCTCCTTGTGCTCGGTCGCCTTGGTCTCGCCTTCAGCCTTCGCTTCCGACGCCATTCCGCCTCCGCCGCCGCCCGACGCCATTCCGCCTGCTGGCGCGGCCGGTGGGGTATCGTTCGGGCCGAAGCCGATGTTCATCGCCGCGAGCAAAGCTGCTGCATTGTTGGCGGTGTTGAATTTCTTGGCGCAGGTCGCGATCGCGCGACGGGTCGATGGGCCATAGCGTCCGTCGACATTCGTGACGCCACACCCTTGATCCCTCAGCTCCTGCTGCAGCGCGAGGAACTGAATCCTGTTGAGCCCAGCCTGAGCAGAAGCCAGGGCTGGCATAGTCAGAAAAGCGATAACAGCGATGGTCTTCTTCATACTTCCATGCCTCCGATCAGGTAGGGTCGCATTACTCGTTTACTATACTGTACGGCGTCGATACAGTACAGAGTGTGGTCGAGTAGCAAAGTCTACGCCTACGCCTGAAATCCGCAAGAATGAACCGGACAAAAAAAACGCCCGACTCGCGAAGAGTCGGGCGTTTACTTCAGTAGACAACCGGCTCTAACGGAGCATCTGGATTACGAGAGCGCCAACCGCGAGGAGAGCAAGGCCGATGGCGACCGCCGCAACGGGCGTGACGGTCATCTGCTGCTTCCACCAATGGGAGGCCGTGCCCGGTGTCTCGGGAAGAGACGCCATAATGCGCTGCTGAACGCCAACAGGCGTAACGCGACGGCGAAGCATCTCGCTCTCGGCGTTGATCCGGGTCCAGAGCTCGACTTTCGACTTGCCCTCGACCTCGCTTGCGCGCATCACATCCACTTCACCATCGAGCCAGTCATGCAGCAATCCGTGACTGGAAGCACCACCATTGAGAGGAACTTCGCGGTCATAGAGCTGCTCCGTCGGCTTGTCCTTCCGCTGAACAGGCTCACGGCCCGCGATTTTATCGTTTCTATCGAAACCAGCGTCATCGAGCATCATGCGTACTTCTCCTCAAGCAGTTGTTGGAGCGCCTCTCGCGCCCGATGCACTCGCATCTTTAGCGCGCCAACCGTCGTTTCAAGTAAAAGCGCCATCTCTTCGTACGACCTTCCCTCGACGTGCTTCATCACGAACGCTTCACGCAGCGAGGGAGCGAGTCTGGCCAGAGCAAACTGCAGATCCGTACGCAGCTCGTTGCGATCCATCTCTTCTTCCGGCGTCGAGTACGTCGAGGGCTGATCGTCCTCGTCGTAGCTCACGTGCGTTCGCCGAATATTCTTCAGCCAATCCTTGCACGAGTTAGCGACGATTCGGAACACCCAAGCGTCAAATCGCCCGCGAACTTCGCCCAAATGGTGATACGCTTTAATAAAAGACTGTTGAAGTATGTCTTCCGCCACATCCGGACTTCCGGTCATCCCCAGAGCATGGCGGTACAAAGGATCGCTGTAGCGGGTTATCAGAACCCCAAACGCATCCTTGTGGCCTGCCAGAACCTTGGAAATGATCTCCTGATCGGCATCGATCGCCGGCGCCTGACCATCAGGCGTCGAGCTTCCCGCGCCCACGTTCTGGGCACTCTGATTTTGCACCGGTGTGGCTGTCATCTTCACCCGCCTAATGTAATCCCTTTGCCGGCCCCTATACAGACCCAACTGGCTTGGAGAGAACACCTTATCACCGTTACGCACTCCAGACGAACATAGGCTCGTGGAAGCAACCAAGCCTATCGGAGACGAACGAGATACAGGTGCTCGAGGGCCATATCACGATGATAATGTCTCCCCACCCTCTCGCTGTCCGCGCGGTAACGCCGATAGCTCTGACTGAAGTGAGACACCTCTCCGTCGACCGACGCGGCGGCTAGCAACGATTCGAGGTCCTCGGGGGCGAGATGCCCCTCAGAATTGAAGCTGACCAGGGCCTGCCTGGCTCCCGTGGCCGCAAGCAGTCCCGAAAAAAGCTTACGTACGCGCCGCCCGTGCGACCACTGACTCCGTCCTTCGTTGCCAGCCAGCAATCCGACTTTGCCTCGGATCGCCGGATCCGCGTCTGCCCAGCCGCGAGCAATGATCTCGGGTATGTGGTAATAGGCCACGTACTGCCTGGAATTATAGGGCGGGTCGATGTAAACGAGATCCACCTCGCCGATCTGCTTCGCCGCATCAGTCGCGTCCATCAGGTGCGCATCGGCGCGCTGCGCTCCTTTCACCGGCTTCTCAGGAACGATGTCAAACGCCCTCTTCGCGTTCGGCTGCCATCGCTTCATGTAAGACGCATAAACTCCCGCAGTATTTGCCACCCTGTCCGCGCCTTCGATGATCGCGGCGAGGAGCAGGTAATAGTCGTCAACACCGACCTTTCCCGCTGTCCGCCAACCTTCCAGCTCTTCGCGCGCGGCGTCGATTCGGCCGGCATTTTCAGGCGTGAAGTACATCCGCGCCGCGGAGCCAGCGTCGGTCGCGGGCGAAAAGTGTCGAGTGATGAAGCCCTCGCGCGGCTTAAGGCCTGCCAGCTCGCTCGCCTGTTCATCCAGATCTTTCCCGGCGCTCTCCGCGACCACATACGCACGCTGCATCACGTACGACGACATGAGAAGATCGCTCGAGTGAACGCGCCAGCCGTTCGCCTTCAATGCCCGGCTGACACTGGCCGTGCCGGCGAACGCATCATGCGCGGACCCTACGGCGATCCCGCTTTTTCGTAACGTACGAAGAATGAATGGGAGGAGACGGGTCTTGTTGCCGATATATCTCACTGGAAGGCACGCCACCCAAGAGCCCTGATGCTCGGCCCGTGCTCGTCCAGCCTCGGCGGCGGAAATCTCACGCTGCCTGGTACACTTGGCGGAACACCGGTGATTTGAGAGCCGCCAGCGTTTGCGAGTGCTTCGGTTACGCTCCTTACGAGCCCACACGGAACACCCGCCGTCTGGAGTCGATCGATCCAATGTTGTGCACCCTTCTCTCGCACACGCTCCGAAAGCGCCGACACGATTCTATTCCGATTTTTTACCCGGCCCGCATTGGTATCGATCGTCGCGTCAGCGGCGAGTTCATCCAGGCCCAGAGCCTGAGCGCACGCGCGCCATTGATCATCGCTTCCCACGGCGATCACGAACGGCCGGTCGGCTGCATCGAACAGCTGGTAGGGCACCAGATTGGGATGAGCGTTTCCCCACCTCGCTGCGTCCTTGCCGGAGACCAGCACATTCTGCGCGACATTCACGAGCGCGGCACGAGCGCTGGCCGTCAGAGAGATGTTGATTCTCCTCTTCTGCCTCGAGAGTTGCCCGGTAGCTCGCTCCGCCACCGCCGCGAGAATCGCGATAGCCGCGTCTTTCCCGGCAATCACATCAGCGAGCGCAATTCCGGATTTCATCGGAGATCCTTCGCGCTCCCCGGTGACTGCCATCCACCCGCACTCGGCCTGAACGACAAAATCATAACCTGGCCTGGTGCTCTCCAGACCGAAGCCCGAGATCGTGCACCAGATGAGCGATGGGTTGCTGTCGAGCAGTTGATCGACATCCAATCCAAGCCGCGCGAGCGCGCCTCCCAGAAAATTCTCGAGAACCACATCTGCGGCGGCGATCAGACCCTGGACCAGACGACGATCTTCGGCAACGGAGAGGTCCGCGGCGACGCTCTTCTTGTTCCTGTTTACTGAGAGAAAGTAGGCGCTCTCTCCGTCGGGGTCGAAGGGCGGTCCCCAGCCGCGAGTCTCGTCTCCAACACCTGGGCGCTCGACTTTGATGACGTCCGCGCCCAAGTCGCCAAGCATCATTGAACACATGGGTCCGGCCAGCACCCGTGTCAGATCCAGCACTTTAAGCTGCATTCGCCCTTTATGACGAGTTAGTGTTGCCTAAGTGTCGCATATATGGCCTTAAGAGTCGGAAAAGGGCCGTGTTCCTGACGCTGCGCGAAGGTAGGTCACCCCACCTTGTTTTAGTCACGAAAAATCATATACTTAGCGCCGTTCGAGCCCCTGTGTAACGGGGTCAACCAGAACTCCTGCGATTTCA
>JAXDME010000293.1:0-7467 GCA_034666285.1 Gemmatimonadaceae bacterium
ATCGTCGAATGCGGAGCTTCCGTATCAATCCCGCGCGTCCATAGCAGGACCGTCCCGCAGGCTGCAGCGTTTCTGGTCCAGCTGTATTGGAAAGGAGCCGTGGTAGAGCCGAGGTAGATCTCTATCCCTTCGAGGGATTTCGGCTGGATCCCATCGAGATCGACTTCGCCCATCGGAAGCGCGGTTCCGTCGAGCCAGACGAGTGGAAGGCACGTCCGATCTCGCATGCGGATTCCGACGGAACCGGCGCGGAGACGCTGAAGGGTTACGCCGGGAACTCGCTGAAGGAGCTGCGTCAGATTCCGGGGATCCTCCTTGTCGATTTGATCACGGGTCACGAACGTCCCCGATGACCTCTTCTCGAGGCGCTCGTAATAGCCCGCGAGCCGGCCCGTGTACTCGATCTTCTTCCCGCGTACGACAACTGGCTGCAGGTCTTCCGCGACTATCGGAAGCTTGAGGTCTACGTTGCTTGTCCCGCCATCGTGAACGTCGATGTGCGTAGATTCAGGCCGAAAGCCCAGCCTTCGCGCGCGTACCTCGAGGGATCCGGGTGTCACGCCAGTCAGCCTGAACCCGCCATGATCATCCGTGACTGCGCTCAGCTTCGTTCCGACGATTCCAACATCGGCGCCTGAAAGGGCCAACCCTGTCTCCGCCGTAACAGTTCCCACGATGGAGCCAGTCCCCTGACCGGTCGCGACCGATGCCCAGCAAAACAAAAGCGCAACGAGCGCAGCTGGTTGGAGCTGCGCGATTCGTTCGCGGCTGGACGCTAGCTTCGACATTTGGCTCCTTGCAGGCGCCTCGCTCGTAGTTGAGTGCAACGGCGGCGCAAATCTGCTTTCGGCGGGTGAGCTGCCCGATAATATGGGTCGGCCCAGAAACCCACAATGGACAAATGCCCGACGGGGTGCTGGACTCGCGCCCAGCACCCCGTTGGTAAATCAATTTGCGGCAGGACTACTTACAGCCGTCCACCTTGTGAGTATCCAAATGCAGAACGCAGTTGTAGTCACCAAGCGATATCGGCACGTCCGCGGTTCCGTTGAACGTGACGACTGCACGCTTGTGAACAGTGAGGGTCTCGAGCTGGTTGCCGGTCGAGACGACTGTGTAATCAACCACTCTCACGAACTCGCCAGAGAGTGGATATGGATGCAATGCGCGTTGATCGAGAAAAGACACTGCCTTGAGGGTATCGACCGAAAGTCCGGTATACGTTCTCGTCGACTGATCTGCGGTGTGCACCGTAGTGTCCGCGCTGCTGCCGAAGCCGTTCCAGATCCGATTGGGTCCGAGGAACCCACTCAGAGTTGCATCGCGCAGCGAGTGGATGACGCTTCGGTTGTTGTCACGCGTCTCGGAGCCGTCGGTCTTCATGAGGTAATGGATCGCCTCGGTCGTGCCTCTGATAAACGTGTCCATCGGATTGCCGGACGCGTCGAGGAACTGATACGACTTCACTACCGTCTTTTTGTCTTCCGGCGCAGGCGCTGGAGGATTGACGGGCGTCGGATCGGCCAGCTTCACGCAGAGATAGACTTGCCTCTCCTGCGAGAACGTGCACTGGAGATTGTCGCCAGCTCCTGGTTCCTTGACACAAACAAAAACTCCCGGTTGCGTGCTAGCGGTACAATTGGGCTGGGTTGCCGGAGCTATGGGCGAAGACGTGGTACTCGAAGCGCTATCGTCGACCGACGACACGCCGTTCGACGGGGCTAGCAGCGCGAAGGATCCGACCGCGGACGCCTCGTTCGCGATCAGCGCCTCGAGATCGCCCGCGATTGCGTTACCCGCGCTCGCCGCGATGTCCGACTTGACCACGATGCTGAGGGGAGCGCCGAGCGAACCGCTCTGCAAAGGCGAGGTCGTGCTGTCCGCACTGCATCCGCTGGCAAGCATTAATACGGCTCCAACGGTGATTAAACGACTTAAACGATTCTGCATAATGACTCCGTGACTGTTTTGAATGGCGGTTAAGGACGTGACGGGATCACCACGCCGCACCGTCGCTCAAAGCAGGCACGGGGCCAAAGCTCAGCAGTACCCTTAAGACACACTCCTGTAACGAGTTACGCGACTCGCTCCAGTGGCACTTCGCGCGAATTGAAGCTGATTTCTGCACGACGTCTGGCAGAACGCCAGACAAACATCAGCGGAATCCGGTCTTGGCCGGTGGGGGTATTTGGGGGGCCGGCGGGACTGCCGGCGCCGACTGGCGCCCGTTGTCTCGGGGCGAATCCGCTTTCTCGCGACTGCTGTCAGGTCCCTGCAGCATTCCGCTTCCGGACACCAGCTGCGCCGCGAGAACGGTCTGGATCACGCTCGTGATGTTGCTCGTCGCTGACTGCGCAGCGCCGCCTTCCGCCGAATCTCCAGAGATCGTGATAAGCCGGGCTTTTGCAAGTGCGTCGGCAATTACCGGAGCGATCTGCGGAATCATCTCGATCTGTCGGTAGCGGAAATAGCTCTCCCCTCCCGCTTTGATCGCCTCGTTGACCTTCTGAATGCTCTCGGCGTTTGCCTGCGCGACGGTGGTGATGCGAATTGCCTCCGCTCTGGCGCTCGCCTCAGCCCCGATGCGCATTTTCTCTGCGTCCGCGCGCGCCTGCGCGATTTGAGTTGCCTCGAGCTCCGCGACTCGTTGAGTGCCCAGCGCAGTTTGCTTTTTCGCTTCGGCCTCGGCGATCAGGGCAGCATTCGAAGCCTTGGTCTGCTCCAGTTCCCGCTGCTTATCCGATATCACGCGCTCGGCCTCGAGCTGCGCTTCCTTCGCGCGACGCGCTTGCTGCGCGGTCACGATGTCAGCGTTGGCCTGCGCTTCCGCCGCAGATTGCCGGCGACGCGACTCTGCGACCTCCGACTGAACCACCTTGATGTTGAGTGAGTTGAATGTGAGACCGAGGTCGGTAAGCTCTCTCGAGCACGCCTTTCTGATGATCACAGCGAGCGGATCATCATCATCCTCCATTCCCTGAAGCGCCGCCTCGGCTGCGTGCGTCATCGCAACTGGCCGGGGCGGGGCAGCCACTACACCAGTGCCCTGACTGGAGCCGGCGCCTAGCGCGGGCGTCTGGCCGCCCGCGTAGAGCTGGGGCGCCGTCTTGGCGGAAAAGAGCTGGTCGTGAGTAAGAAGGTTGATCGCCCTGCGGGCCGAGCTGGAGAGGAGGTCGATGAGAATGTTCGCCTGGTCGGCCGAGTCCTTGGAGAAGAAACGGTTCGCTGCCGTCTTGATGAGCGTGTCGGTGTCGCCGACCGAAACGATTGCGCTCGCGAGAATCCGCACCTTGATCGGCTGCGGGGTTCCGTTCCGATCGAGATCGGCGGTCTGATCCGTGATGTCGAGATCGACATTGATCGCTTTGCTGGAAAGCGTCGTGCCCGTAGTCAGCAGCGGTACTTCCTTCGACTTTCCCGGTCCGCGATAAATGATGGTACTGCCCTGAAGCCAGCTGACCATCCTGATTGTTCCTGCGTCGACGTTGCGGAGAAACGAAGAGACGATGAGCGGGATTACCCCGAGCACGCCAACCAGAACGAGGGCGACGATGAGAAGTGTCTGTGCCATAAAATTTTGATCCTTTAGTTACGGTCGGCGTCATGCGAGTCAGTCTCACCGAGACCGATGCGGGACACCGTACAACGATTGCGCTCGCTATCTACTCCTTCTATACGGACGATATCACCCGCCCTGATTCGAGCGCCAGCAGCGCGGTCCGTATTCAGCTGGATGCCGAGCACCTGTACCAATTCACCACCGAGCTCCAGCGAAATCAATCCATTACCGTTGGCATCGAATCCGGTCACCGCCCGGCCCTCCGACATCAACGCCGATTCGAGTGTCTGCGCCGGCGCCGATTCAAATCTGAAAAGCGAATTGAAGATCGGCCGAACTACGAGCACCTCGAATGCGACCCCGCCGACAGCGGCGATTGGCAGCGCCAGAAAAGGGCCGACCAGTCGCTCGACGATCAACCCGGTCGCTCCGAAGCCGACCAGGAAATTGAAAAGCACGCGTGGGGACAGCCATGACCAGACGTTAGGCTTCCAGTCGCTCGTGTGGGAATGCGAATGCGCGATGGTATGGGAATGCGCGGGAACGTGCATGTGCGGAGTGACGTGAGAATGTCCACCAACACCATGCATCTCGTGGCCACTGGTAGCATGGCCGTGCGACCCGCCATGGCTCCCACTAAAACCAAGGAATGCCATAGCGGCCATTCCCGCCGCACCGAGAACGAAACACAAAATGTAGAGATCCATTTATCGCGTGCCCGTCACAACGTCTTAACCGACTGGAATAGAGGAGTATACTATAACCCTATGAACGTACTGGGGATTTCGGCCTTCTACCACGATAGCGCGGCGTGCCTTCTGGTCGGGGATGACATCGTTGCAGCCGCCCAGGAGGAGCGTTTCACGCGCATCAAGGGCGACGAACGATTTCCGCGCCACGCGTCGCGGTATTGTCTGGAGGAAGCCGCAATAGACGTTTCCGACCTCGATGCCGTTGTGTTCTACGAGAAACCGCTGCTCAAGTTCGAGCGATTGATCGACACTTATCTCGATATCGCTCCGCGCGGGTTGAGCTCGTTCCGCCGTGCAACGCCGTTGTGGCTGAAAGACCGCCTTTACATTGAGCGCGATATCCGCGCCGGGCTCGGTGGATACAAGGGAAAGATTCTGTACACAGAGCATCACGAGGCGCACGCCGGAAGCGCCTACTTCCCATCGCCCTTCGACGAGGCCGCGGTGCTTACGATCGACGGTGTCGGTGAATGGGCGACAGCCGCGATCGGGGTGGGACGCGGGTCAACGCTCGAGCTCCTCGAACAAATGCGCTTTCCCAATTCCCTGGGCCTGCTTTATTCGGCTTTCACCTACCACGCCGGCTTCAGGGTGAACAGCGGAGAATACAAACTGATGGGACTGGCTCCGTTTGGAGTTCCCCGCTACGTCGACCGGATCTATTCGCAGCTGCTCGATCTCAGCGACGATGGCTCTTTCGCTCTGAATCAGAAATTCTTTGACTATCGCGGTGGTCTGCGGATGACCAATCGCAATTTCGATCTGTTGTTCGATGGGCCTCCTCGCGTTCCGGAAGGGCCGCTGACGCCACGCGAGATGGACCTGGCGTGCTCGGTCCAACAGGTATGCGAGGAGATCATTTTGCGCATGGCGAGATACGTCCACCGGCGAACGGGTCTCGACAAACTATGCATGGCTGGAGGCGTTGCTCTGAACGCTGTAGCCAATGGACGGCTGGAACGCGAAGGCCCATTCGCCGAGATCTGGGTTCAACCGGCCGCGGGTGACGCGGGCGGAGCAATAGGCGCTGCTTACTGCGCGGTTCACAAGTACTTCGGGCATCAGCGAGACGAGCGCGATGGCCTCGACTCGATGAAAGGGACGTTTCTGGGTCCTGCTTTCACGGATGCAGAGATCAGCGGAGTCCTCCGTCACGCGGGAGCAGAATACGACGACTGTTCCGACGGAAGCGTCGAAGAGTGTGCTGCGGAAATGATAAGCGAAGGAAAAGTGGTCGGGTGGTTCCAAGGTCGAATGGAATTCGGCCCGCGCGCGCTCGGAGCTCGAAGCATATTGGCGGACGCTCGCGACCCGCAAATGCAGTCGCGCCTCAATCAGAAGATCAAATTTCGGGAAGGATTCCGTCCGTTCGCGCCGAGCGTTCTCAGCGAGCGTGCCTCGGAGTATTTCGACATTCGAGGCGACTCGCCTTACATGACGTCCGTCGTTCCGGTGGCCGCGTCACGCAGAGTTTCGTGCACCGACCGACGCGTGGGGCTGAATGCAGTCGGTGACGTTCGCTCGCAGATCCCCGCCGTTACGCATCTCGACTACTCGGCGCGGGTCCAGACAGTTTCGCGCGACCGGAACCCGATGTTTCACGGACTGATTTCGGCGTTCGCCGACAGAACCGGCTGCCCCCTGGTCGTCAACACATCGTTCAATGTTCGCGGGGAGCCAATCGTCGCGACTCCGGCAGACGCGCTGGCGTGTTTTGCGAAAACCGCGATAGACGCCTTGGTGATCGGCCCTTTTGTGTTGCGGCGCGAGCTGCAATCCGAACGGTCACTCGCATCTGCGGCGCCAGCGGTCATCGGGGTCGATTGAAACGCGCCTGGGAGGAAACGGATTTTCCTCGGGCCGCCGAGATGCGACGTGAGGGAGATAACCGCACATTCGCCCTCACATTGGCTGGCGCCTTCTTCGTTCTTGCTTCAATCGCTTTGTGGCGGGAACGATACACTCCAGCAGTTGTCGGGCTTGTCTTATCCGTCGCTTCGGTTGTTGCTGCTTTGTTCGTGCCCGGGCGGCTCAGCACGCTGCGCAGGGGCTGGATGAAAATTGGAGAGATGATCAGCTTCGTGACGACGCCGCTGTTGATGGGCGCAGTGTACTATCTGCTGTTCACTCCGCCGGCCCTGATCCGACGTCTGCGCAGACAGGGCCAATCGAAGAAATCGGCTGGATGGGAACAGCGCGCTCCGCTCCCTCCCGCGAGTCGTATGGAACGGCAATTCTAGGGGTCTGTCGATGCTGAGCGTCATCAAAGAGCTGTGGGCGTTCATGCGCGAACGGAAGAAGCTTTGGCTCGCACCAATCATAATCCTGTTCGTGCTGATCGGCGGTATACTGATTCTCGTGCAGGGCACGGCGCTGGCGCCATTTATTTACTCGATCTTCTGATCCTACTGCGCGAGCTGAAGCGCTCTGAGAAGCTCCGGCAGCTTTGGATAATTGGGTGCGATCTGAGCGAGACGCTGCGCCGATTGTCTGGCCGCGCCAATGTTCCGGGACATCGCGTACGCGAGGGACAGCTCGTATAGCGCCTGCGGCTGTCCCGAGTCGAGAGTGAGAGACCGCTCGAAGTAGGCAATCGCCGTCGGGAGATCGCGGCGCTGCGCGGCACGGGTACCAAGCACGTTGAGAGCTGTAGCCGTCGGACGGATGGCCACTGCCCTTTTCAGAGCGTTCTCGGCGTCCACTGTTTTCCCCTCGCGTCCCAGAGCGCGCGCAACAAAAAGCCATGGCTCGCTGGTGAGGGGAGCATCCCGCGCGAGACCCATATACTCAGCGACAGCGGAGTCGAACTGCATTCTGCGCTCATAGTCTTCACCCAGCCTGAATTTCGCGAGCTCCCAGCGCGCACCAGCGGAGACTGCGAATGCCAGGCTGTCCAGCAGACTGGTGGGGCTGTACATGCCACGATAGTCGACTTGTTGCGAGATGGGCACGAATGGCCACCGGGACTCGAGACTCCGGGTCGTGTGATACGCGATTCGCTCGTCGAATGGGGAAAGCTGCGTCCCACGAGCGTACGCGTCCCACGAGCGGAGGCGTGTGGTGTCGGCTTGCTTGCCGAGGAGGCCGCTCCGAAGCACCGACTCGAAGAAAACGCGGCCGATGAGAGCCTGTCCAGCGCGGGTTGGGTGAACGTGT
>JAXDME010000294.1:0-3621 GCA_034666285.1 Gemmatimonadaceae bacterium
CTGAAAACTTTGAGCTCCCCGCTTCAGTTTTATGGCAGCAGGCCGAGCCGCCCCGATCCCGACGCCGATATATTCCGTCGACATGTCGCTCTCCATTCGCTTTCTGGGCACTTCTGCGTCACGGCCAACCGTCGAGCGCAACGTCTCGTCCCTCGCCCTGATCCGGGAAGGCGAGACGTTGATGTTCGATTGTGGCGAAGGAACCCAGCGGCAGATGATGCGTTACGGGATCACCTTCGCGCTGTCCGACATTTTCTTCACCCACATGCACGCCGACCACATGCTCGGGCTCACCGGCCTGTTGCGAACTCTCGCGCTTCAGGGTCGGACTGAGCCAATGAACGTCTACGGACCTGTCGGCTGCGAAAAACTTCTGTGGCGCGCCATCACGCTGGGCAGCGAGAAGCAGCATTTCGAGATCAAGATCATCGAGATCAGTCCTGATGTACCACTGAAGAGAAACGGATACTCCATAATTCCTTTTCTCGTCGAGCACGGGGACAGAAGCGCGATTGGATACCACATCGCCGAGGAAACGCGGCTGGGGAGATTCAATCCCGACAAAGCGCGCGAGATGGGGATTCCTGAAGGCCCTCTCTGGGGAAAGATCCATAAAGGCGAGGCAGTGACTCTTCCCGATGGGAGGATTGTCCAGCCCTCCGAGCTCGTCGGCCCGACCAGGCCCGGACGACGTGTCGTTCTAACTGGCGATTCCCGCCCCTCCGAAGGAACTATCGCCGCTGCGACTGGCGCCGACATCCTGATTCACGAGGCTACGTTCGCCGAGGAAGAAGCACCCCGCGCGATCGAGACGGGACATTCGACCGCGCGCGAAGCTGCCGAGGTCGCGGCCAAGGCCGGCGTGAAGAAGCTCGTGCTAACTCACGTTTCCGCTCGCTATTCACGCGACACGTCTGAGCTCGAGCGCGAGGCCCGCGCGGTTTTCCCTGCCACGATCATGGCGCGTGACGGCATGGAGATCGACATCCCTTTCGAGCAGAGCGAGCAGCCTTAGTGCCCCCTCGCTCTGACTTATCGGGCGACCGACGCAATAATCCGGAAGAAGCACTTGACCCGCGACCTCACTATCAGGCAGAGTAAGAGGCATGGAAAAGATCTTCACCGTCGAAGAAGCGAATCGCACACTACCGCTCGTTAGCAGGATCGTTGAGGATCTCGTGCGCGAGCATCGGATGTGGGAAGACAAGGTCCGCGAATTCGAGCTGGCGACCGTCGGCTCCACTCCCGAACGACCCGACGCGATTGCCGAGCTGCTGCAGCTCGAAGCGCAGCGTCTTGCCACCGACATCGAAGGTTATATTGCCGAGCTCAACGACCTCGGCGTCATCTGCAAGGGTATGGGAACTGGACTCGTCGATTTCCGCGGACAGATCGACGGACGCGATGTCTTTTACTGCTGGAAGCTGGGTGAGCCCAGTGTTCTATATTGGCACGAGGTCGACGCTGGATTCGTCGGCCGGCAGCGCCTGCATCCTCTGGCGCTGACATCTCACTAAGGAAGACATGGCAAGAACGATAAAGCCGTTTCGCGGGCCCGATGGCACCAACTGGGGCGTCGAAGTGCAGGTTCCTGGCGCGAGCAACGCGATGATCGTCTTTCACCACCCCGGCGGCAAGACGGCTCGGCTCGATCGCTACGCCTGGGACATCTGGACCGGGCCCGAATCGCGCAGCGTCACTTCACGCGTGTCGACGGATAAAGTGATGCAGGCCCTCACTGACGACAAGCTGCGCTTGTTGTTCCGGCGCTCCATGCCGATCTCGAATCCGCGCCCGCTGATCGATCGGGCTTCGTAGCGCACCACGGACAGCGCTAGGACTCTTTGAGCCGCGCTTCCTCTGAAATCCGCTCCTTCAACCTGCTCGCACGCCTTTCCCGCGCGGCCTCGTGGCGGCGAATCTCCTCCGGCGTCTCCGGTTTGAGCGGCGGCACGGGGACTGGTTTCCCGTTCCGATCCACCGCGACAAACGTCAGATAGCAGGAATTCGTGTGACGACGTAAGCCAGTCACCAGATTCTCGGTCTCGACGCGCACACCGATCTCCATCGACGTCCGGCCGACGAAGTTCACGCTCGACTTCATGATCACCAGATCGCCCACGTGAATCGGCTCACGGAAATCGACGCGGTCCACGGAAACCGTAACGCAGGCAAGTCGTGCGTGCCTGATCGCCGAGACGGCCGCAGTAGTATCCATCATCGAGAGCACGACGCCGCCGAACACGTGACCGAGCACGTTGGCGTGCTGGGGCATCATCAGCTGAGCCGTCTCGTGCTGCGTCTCGCGCACCGGACGCTCGACGCCTCGAGACTCGGAGCGCGGGGACTTGGAGCGGCTCACGTTTGCCGTCCCGACGTGGAGTGTTTCATGGATTTCGCCTGCCGTTTGCGCGACACCTGTTGGATTCTTTCGCCGTACGTTGTGGCGTCGTTAAATGCCCGCGACAGAGCGTGTCTGGTCTGGGAATCGACTTTCGGGCGGTCGAGCCAGAATATCTGCACGTAGCTTGATCCGATCAGGCCTAGTCTCCATTCGCGGCCTCGATGATCACGCAGCGCGAGCGTGTTCGCCTTGTGCGTGGAATCGTAGTGAGAGACTACATCGTATCCGTCGTGCCTCCATCTGCGGTTCACAAGACCGCCTTCTCCCACCGCTTCCTGGACCGTGGTGTCACGGAGCATGTGATCGAAGGCCACTGCCTTGCCGTTGCGTAGATCGATGACAGTCCGGGTGGTGTCATCGCCACCCGTATCGTCGGCACGCTCGATGGAGACGCGGTGCTCGATCGCTACGTAAGGACCGAGTACGTTGAGGACGTCCGTCTCTCCGACGGCGCTGACATCTACGTCGTCGTCCGGGTCGTCGTCGGGTTTGAGGAGCGGAGCGCGCGGATGCTGTTGATGGTACGCGTCCGACATCTGGACGATAGTCGTATCGTCGTAGATGACCGCCGAGTCGCCCGTCGCCAGCTCGCGCCGGAAGACTCGTTCGCCGCTGAACAGCGCTTTCGGAAAGGAGCGGTCGATCTCGCTGACGAAGATCTCGTAGTAGCGTCCTCCAGTCCGTGCGAGAATCAACGGCGACCCCCGGATTCGGAGCCCTGAATTGTCGCTTCGCACCCAGTAGGTCTGATCCCCGGCGGATACCAGAAATTCAGCGTCGGGAGGAGGAGGCGGCGGGAGAGCGCACCCTCCAACGAAAGTGGCGAACGAGAGCGGGACCAGAAGGAGCAGTCGGGGGTATCGCATCGCAGCGAAATATACCGGATTCAGCTACAGCGTTTCTCGCTGGAGCTATTAGATTCCAGCGTCCGTCCTACCTCCATAACCGAATGTCCCTGAACAAGCTCACTACCACCGCGCTCGCGGCGGCAGCAGCGATTGCCTGCTACGGCGCCTACGATGCATCCGCAAAGACGACCACGAAGACGGTCGCCTCGCCCATTGCTCGAGCCGATACGGACACAGTCGTCCGTGCGCGTGTCACCGCGTCGGCGCACCCGACGCCTCCGGTTCTCGATTCGCTCATCAAGGGCACTCTCCCCGTACGTGGGTTGTACGTATTCCGCTTTGCCGCCAATGCGCGGCGCATGAAAAAGC
>JAXDME010000295.1:0-9030 GCA_034666285.1 Gemmatimonadaceae bacterium
TCGACGCAGGAGTCGGCACGGCGTCCGACGCGTGCATCGTGATGGAGCAGGGTGTCGACGGAATCCTTATGAACACCGGAATCGCCGCCGCTCAGGATCCGGTGCGCATGGCTGCCGCGATGAAGAGCGCGGTCGAATCAGGAAGGCACGCTTACCTTGCCGGCAGAATGCCGCGTCGCGAAGTCGCGGTTCCATCCTCTCCCACCACGGGAATGCTGGGATCATGAACGGGACTGCCGTATCGACGGGTGGAGTCACGGCGTCGAGAGCTGTCGCGGCCGAGATCTGCGTGGACCTCCGGAGAGGTGAGTTCCTCGATCAGTCGTTCGACCGACGGATCGCTCCGCTCGACGCGCGCGATCGCCGCTGGACGCGTGAGCTCGTCTATGGAATGCTGCGTCATCGCGCCTGGATCGACACCATCCTCTCCGACCGCGTGCGGGGCGGCCTCGCCCGTCTCGATCCCGATGTGATCGATCTGCTGAGACTCGGCGTGTATCAGCTCACCAACATGGGAAGCGTGCCGGCGTACGCTGCCATCGCACAGACCGTCGAGCTCGCCAAGCGCCGTCACGGACTCGGCGCCAGCAAGCTCGTGAACGCCGTGCTGCGTCGCACCGACCGGGAACGCGAGAGTCTCGATTCTGCTCAAGGCACACCTTCAGATCCGGTGGAGGCGCTCGCGCTCAAGTATTCACATCCCCGCTGGCTCGTTGCTCGGTGGGTGGAGCGATGGGGCGAGCAGGATACCGAGCGGCTTCTTACGGTCAACAACGCCGAAGCACCGATCATCCTCCGTCCTTATGGAATCGTAAGAGAGCAGCTCGAAGCGATGCTGGAGGAAGCCGGCGTTCACATCGGTGACGCGCCGTACCTGCGCGAGAGTATTGCCGTCTCGGGTGGAATCACGCTCACCGAGCTGGGGGCGTTCAAGAAGGGACTGTTCTTCGTGCAGGATCCAGCGGCGACTCTCGTTACTGAGTATGCCGCCGTTCCCACCGGAGCTACCGTGGCCGATCTCTGCGCCGCTCCGGGCGGAAAATCTTTGGAGCTGTCGAGAACAGCCTCGACAATTTTCGCGAGTGACAAATCACTGGGACGACTCCAGCGCTTGCTCGCCAATGAGAGACGGCTCGAGACAACCAATATTTTCCCGTTCGTCGCCGACGCGCGTCACCCCGCAATTCGCCCTGTCGATGCGGTGCTGCTCGATGTCCCTTGCACGGGTACCGGCACCTTCCGGCGCCACCCTGACGCACGGTGGAGACTCAAGATCTCCGATCTCGCCGTGATGCCGACGCTGCAGAAAACGATACTCCGCGCCGGCGCCAAGGTGGTGAAGCCAGGTGGACTGCTGATCTACAGCACGTGCTCGCTGGAGCCAGAGGAGAACGAGGAGCAGGTCGATTCCTTTTTGGCCGAGAACCAGAACTTCGTCCTGGAGCCGCCGCCGGAAGGGTCGGTTTCGCCCGATCTCCTCGACAACGGACGCTTGCGCGTGCTGCCCCAGCGTCACGGGACGGATGGCGCCTTCGCCGCGCGACTGCGCAGGATAAGCTAGGTGAACTGGCGCGCCCTTCCGCGGCGTGCGTTTCCATACCTCATTGCTGCGGTCGGCGGTTTTCTAATCGCCTATGTCGCGGTTTTTCTGTTCGCGTTTCCCGCTGAAGTTCTTCCCGACGATGGCATCCTGCCGAAAGTAGTAGGCAAGACTTTCGAGGACGCGTCGGCCATTTTACAGAAAACGGGATTCGTCGCGCAGCAGGGCGAGTCGCGATATCACAAGGACATCCCGGCCAACATCGTACTGCAGCAGGATCCGCCGGCCGGAAGCAGACAAAAGCGTGGGACCAGCGTCGTGCTGGCGCTCAGCGCTGGCCAGAAGACCGCCGAAGTGCCCGTCACCAGCAACATGTCCCAGCAGCAGGCCCGAATCGCCATCGAGAATACGGGGCTCACAATGGGCAACGTCAGCGAGCAGCTGTCGGATTCGCCGCGCGGTCTGGTGATCACATCTTCACCACCGCCCGGAACCAAGCTGGATCTGCCCGGCAGCGTCGACATCGTGCTGAGCAAAGGACCGGCGACGATCCAGGTTCCTGATCTCTACGGCCGCAGTGTTGGAGAAGCCAGGTCTATGGTCGAGCAGCTGGGACTACGGATCGCCGGAATCTCGCGCGACACGAGCTCGCTGCAGCCCGAGAACACAATCATCAGACAGCTGCCGGCTGCCGGACAAACGGTTTCGGCCGGGGGAGCTCTGAGTCTTACGGTCTCCCACTTCCCTCCTCCACCGAGCATCAGAATCGACACGGCGATCTCGGCACCCCCCCCATGAGCGTTCGGATTGCTCCTTCGATACTGAGTGCCGATCTGGCGAAGCTCGCGGACGAGATCGCCATGCTCGAAGCCGGTGGCGCAGACTGGGTCCATGTCGACGTGATGGACGGCCGCTTCGTGCCGAATCTTACGTTCGGTGCGAAGGTGATCGAGTCGGTGCGCAAGCTTACGAAGCTCTCGATCGATGTACATCTGATGGTCGTCGAGCCCGAGAACTATTTCGACAGCTTCGCGGCGGCCGGCGCGAACGGGATGTCGATTCACACCGAAGTGTCGCCGCACCTCCAGCGCCAGCTCAATCGAATCCGCGAGCTCGGCTGTCGCGCCGGTGCTGTAGTGAATCCGGCGACGCCGCTCTCCGCGGTGAGCGAAGTAATTCCCGATCTCGATCTGCTGCTCGTGATGACGGTGAATCCCGGCTTTGGCGGACAGAAGTTCATCAAGGGTTCCGTCGACAAGGTTCGCCGGGCCCGTGAGCTGCTCGCGGACAATGGAAGCAAGGCGTTTCTCGAGGTCGACGGCGGCATCGATCGCAAGACGATCAAGTCAGTGTGGGAAGCCGGCGCGGATACGTTCGTCGCCGGCAACGCAATTTTCGGCGCGAAGAATCCGAAGGCGGAGATCGGCGAGCTTCGCGCTCGCTGCACGGCGCAGGCATGACGGGCCGGAGGCAACTCGCAATCGGGTGCGTCGTTCTGGCTATCGTTGCCGCCATCGCCTATGGAGCGACGCGATATCTTCGCACTGAGCTCTTCCCCGTGGAGCTTGGCAGCAAAGCGCCGGACTTCACTGCGCTCACCCTCGATTCGATTCCACGCGAGAAACGGCTCGCGGATTATCGCGGGAAGGTGCTCATGATCAACGTCTGGGCGACATGGTGCCTGCCTTGCCGTGTGGAGATGCCGAGCATCGAAGCGCTGAACAAGTCGTACGCAGCGAAAGGACTCAAGATCCTCGCGGTCAGCGTCGACGATCCCGGCACCGACGCGACCATCCGCGCTTTCGTGAAGCAGTACGGGCTAACCTTTGAAGTGCTGCACGACGCCCACGGCAAGATCTCGGAGCTGTACGACATCTCCGGCTATCCTGAGACATTCATTGTCGGGAAGGACGGCGTAATCAGGAAGAAGTTGATGTCGGCGACGGACTGGAATTCCCCCGAGGCGCGCGCTCTCATGGACAGGCTTCTGTCGGAACGGATCGACTCATGATTGCGCGGAGCCGGAAGTGACATTGATCCTCGGCATCGAGACCTCGTGCGACGAAACGTCGGCCGCGGTTCTCGAAGGGACCGGCGACGACGTCTCCCAGAAGTCCCTCGTCATTCTGTCTCAGGACATACACAAGGTTTTTGGAGGTGTGGTGCCTGAGATCGCGTCGCGCGCGCATCTCACGAGCATTGTGCCCGTTGTCGGGCGCGCACTCGAGGAAGCCAGCACCAGCCTCGATGATCTCGACGCCATCGCCGTGACCAATACTCCGGGGCTCGTCGGCGCATTGCTCGTTGGAGTGAGTTACAGCAAAGCGCTAGCGTTCTCGTATGATATCCCGCTGGTAGGCGTCCATCACATGGAAGGCCATCTCTTCGCCGCGGCGCTCGAGCACCGGGACGCAGTGCCCCCATTCACGGCGCTGCTCGTCTCCGGCGGACACACGCTTCTCCTCGACGTCGAAGCCTGGGGGAGATATCGCCTGCTCGGCGGCACTCGCGACGACGCTGCGGGCGAAGCATTCGACAAGGTTGCAAAGCTGCTCGGACTCCCGTATCCCGGCGGGCGCTACGTCGAACAGCTCGCGCGCGATGGAGATCCGAAGAAATTCCACTTTGCGCGCCCGATGCTCCGGAAGAACGCGCTGCCGGACGACGATGGCTATTACGGCTTCTCGTTCAGCGGTCTCAAGACCGCGGTGCTCAACGCGGTGCGCGCGTCGAAGAATCTCGATGCCGACAAGGCGGACATCGCCCGGGCGTTCCAGGACTCGATGATCGAGACTCTGGTCGAGAAAACCCACCGCGCCGCTAACGCCTTCTCCCGCCAGCGCATCGTGCTGGGCGGCGGTGTGGCGTGCAATCGCACCCTCGCCGATGCGATGCGCGCTCGGTTTGCGCGCGATGGCGCGGCTGTTTTCACACCTACGCCCCGGTTGGCGACGGACAACGCAGCCATGATTGCCCGCGCCGGGATTTTCCGATTCGAGCAGGGCGAACGGGCAGCCCTCGATCTCAACGCTTACGCCAGCTCCCCTATCCCGGGCCTTGTCGCGGCCTAGATTTCAAATCAATGCACACAATCTTCGCATCCATCGTTCACCACCCGCTGTCGTATGATGTCGGCCCGCTACAGCTCACCGGATTCGGGCTCGCCGTCCTGATGGCGTTCGTAATCGCTCAGATAAGCGCGCAACGCGAGCTCGCTCGCCGCGGTTACGATCCTGAGCCAATGGGCGACGTCGTTTTCGCGGCGGTCATCGGCGGACTGCTTGGCGGAAAGCTCTACTACGCGATGCTCATGGGCGATGCTGGCGCGGTCTTCAGCAGAGCGGGATTCGTGTTCTGGGGCGGTTTGATCGGCGGGATCATTGCCAGCTACATCGTCATCCATCGGAAGCATCTCCCCTTCACGCGCATCAGTGACGTCGCCGCGCCCGCGCTCGCCGCGGGATATTCTATCGGACGAACTGGCTGCTGGGCGGTTGGCGATGATTACGGTCGTCCGTTCAACGGCTTTGGGGCCGTCAGCTTTCCGAACGGAGCACCGCCGTCGACGGTCGGAAACATGACTCAGCTCTTTCACATCCCTCCGCCGATGGGATCGACGCTGAATCAGGTTCTCTCGGTCTATCCTACCCAGCTGTACGAAGTCGCGTTGGGCTTCGTGATGTTTCTCGTCCTATGGCGTCTCCGGGATCACAAACACGCCGAGGGCTGGCTGTTCGGGCTGTACTGCGTCTTGGCGGGAGTGGAGAGATTCATCATCGAGTTCGTGCGCGCCAAGGATGACCGATTCTTCTTTGGCACTTTCACGACCGCTCAGGTGATCGCAATCTCCTTCGCGATCGGCGGGGCGATCTGGATGTACCTGCGCTGGAATCCGCGCGCCGATGCGCCCGGCATCTACGCGACGCCGCAACCCGCTTAGCGGTGTAGGCGTAGTGTAGAACCGATGCGCCACTTCAGTATGAATGCCGCTTCACTCATAGAGTCCGCCCGTGTGGGAGCGGACTCTTTGCGTACCAATCCCACCCGAACCACGCTTTCGACTACTGGAGTTATAATCGGAGTTGCGGCACTGGTCGCGGCCTTCTCGATAACCGATGGCGTAGACCTTTGGGCGCGCGCGCTCATCGCCCGTGAAAGCAGCGTACAGGATGTGGCGATCACGCCGCGTACGAGCACGGTCGTAGCGGGACGAACCATTCCCTTGAGCGGCTATCCGATTCTTACCGCTGAGGATGCCGAACGCGCGAAAGCCGAAGTACCCGGGGTGGCGCAGTACGCTCTCACGCTCACCGGAAGCGCTCCGGTGGAGTACCTCGATCGCCGCGCGACCGCGCTCCTTACGCTGAGCACCGCCAGCCTCGCCGATTTCACGACGCTGGAAGTTCTGGGTGGACGTTTTTTCACGCCGAGCGAAGTTACCCACTCCGCTCCGGTGATCGTGCTCGGACATCGGTTGGCCGAGGAGCTGGCGGGTGGACGTGACGCGCTCTGGCTGATCGGCCGCGCTATCAAGGTTAGCGGCCGGCGACGCGAAGTTGTCGGAGTGCTTGCACCTCCGGCAGTCGGGCCCGAGCCGGATCTCGCGGCATTCGCTCCAATCCGCGGCGGAGAATCACTCCTCGAGCCGACCCGTGACCCAAGAGTTCCCACGCTCAGGCTGAAAGCGTACAGCATCGAAGCCGTCGAAGCGCTTCGTACGCAGGTATTGAATTGGCTCGCCGAGCAGTACGGAACGAAAGTCGAGAAGCTGAACGTCGAGGTGGGCACGCAGAGACTCGAGAACACGCGCCAGGCGATGCTGTTGACGAAACTGCTGCTTGGTTTGCTGGCAGGGCTGATCCTGGCGGTTGGCGGAATCGGAATAATGAACGTGCTGCTCGCCGCGGTTGCGGAGCGCACGCGGGAAATCGGGATCCGCAAAGCGGTGGGTGCGCGCCGCGTGGATATTCAGACCCAGTTTCTGGTGGAGTCGGTGACTGTGACGGGCGCCGGGAGTGTGATTGGTTTCGTGGCGGGAATCATCCTCGCCCAGGCAGGAACCGCCGTGTTTCGTCTATGGGCGCACGCACCGATTTATCCCGTGATGCATTTCTACACAGGTCTGCTCGCAGCCGGCTCGGCTATCACAGTCGGACTGATTTTTGGAACCTATCCGGCACGCAAAGCAGCCCAGCTGGCGCCGGTGGATGCGATAGCTCGCGAGTAACGCTCCCTCAGCGGAGAGTCGTCAGACTCCCGGTAGCGTTACCGTCTGTGTCTCCGTTATCGTCGCCAAGAGTCCGCGAATCGTTTGACGCGGGATCACGATAGTCGCGGTGCTAACGCCGGTGACCGGCTCGAAGTTGATCGTTCCCTGTTCATCGAAGGTCGCGACGTTGCACGACCCGGTCTTCGCGTAAGGCGGGAGCGGGATGGGACAGGTCTGGCTCGTGGCAGCCACGTTGCTCGTCAGAGTGCCCGAAACGGATACCCAGACATCGTTCTGCGTCTCCCTGTAGATCGCGAACCCGGGCGGCGCGCTGGTTCCCGTCGTCAGATCCTCGAAATTCATTGCGCCCACATCTCCAACAATCAGTACGATTCTATCCGGCGGCGTGTCCGCTGAATGGCTTTGCCAAAGGATCATCTCGAAACCGAGGTCAGGCGGCGTGCACTGGCCCGGCGGGTTGGTAACCGACGGATCGACAATCAATGTCTCGAGGCAAGTCCCCGGCGGGAAAGTCTCCCGGAGACCAAGCGCGAACATGCTTTGGGATTTTCCATTGATAGTGATGTTGATCCGGTCGAGCTGGGGAGCAAGACTGGCCAGCGACCCGGGCGCGTAGAAGCCACTCGTGGCATCGGTACCCAAACCAACCGCGAGACTCTGGAGCGCCGCGGTAGCGTCGATACCACTAGACGGCCCGGTTGAATCGCTTCCGCAGGCCGCCAGAAAAAGCAGCAGGGCCGTGCAGGCGGCCATCGTCCTTTCACGAGTGATCATGAATCATCCTCCATCCGGCGGGTGTGCGCTCCCAAATCGTCGTGAACCAGCCAGTCCGGTCAGGCTTGCCAGCTCCGCTCAGAATGTACTGCCCCGTTGCCAATGCGTGATCGGCTCCGAGCGGCCGGACCTCCAGATGGTCGTAGCTGAGGACCTGATCGGGTCGTCCCGTCTTCCAGAAACCTGCTCTCATCTGATCGCCGATTCCAGCTGGACCATGGACCAGTCCCGTTCGGCCCATCGCCGTCGCCGAGCTCGTGTACGCTGAGAGGTATACCGACAGATCGCCGCGATTCCAACCCGCCGCCGTCGTATCGAAGACCGCCCGTATGGCTGCTACATCGGAGGCCGGAGTCACGGCAAGCGAGCTCGGTTGACCAGCGCAGCCCGCAACCGAAAGCGCGATCGACAACAGAATCCAGCCAGGCACTGTTCTCATATTTTCTCCGGAACGAGCCTCAAGCTCGTGCCCCATGGGTCAGTCAGAGTCCACTCGCCGTTTTCGGGCTTCGCTTCGTAACCAGCCGCCACGACATTCTGCGCGGCCTGATCTGCATCCTGCTTCGTCGGAACGACTACCTCCCACTCGAGCAGCCTGGCGTCCGCGTTCGTCGCCGGCGGCGCGCCCTTGGCCCACGTGTTGGTCCCGAGGTGATGATGATAGCCTCCGGCGGACATGAAGAGCGCGCCAGGATAACTCCACACCACCTTGTCGAAGCCAAGCGCGTCATGATAGAACGACTCGGCCTTGTCGATGTCATCAACATAGAGATGTACGTGGCCGAGCACAGTGCCGGGCGGCATTCCAGTCCACCGTTCGCCGCGCGCGGAGCGCACGAGATCATCGACATCGAGCTGGTTCGTTGCCATGCGAATCTGGCGCTCATCGTAACGCCACGCGTCGCGAGGCCTGTCCGCGTACACCTCAATGCCCAGACCGTCCGGGTCGGTGAGGTAGATGGCTTCGCTCACGAAATGATCTGACATGCCGGCATAGACTCCGGCCTCGGCTAGGTGCGCGACGAAACGTCCGAGCGAAGCGCGATCGGGCAGCAGGATCGCAAAGTGGTACAGGCCGAGCAATCCTCGGCGAGGAACGGGTCTGGCGCTCGATAGCTGGCGAAGATGGACTATCTCGCGGTCCTCACCGTGCGGACCGAGGCTCGCCGTATCGGCGGTGCGATTTATTAACCGCAGTCCGAGCAGGTTCTCATAGAACTGAAGCGATCGGCCGAGATCCGCCACCTGGAGTCGAACCCTGCCGAGATGTGTCGATTCGGGAAGGCGGTAACCCTTGGGACGAATTCCTTTCAGCTGGTCCGGTCGCGTCGGTATCTGGTGCGTTGTCATCTCAGCCTCCACTAGCCCGGATTCAGGCGCAATTGCTAAGCCCCAGCGGCTCCGCCTTCCTGCTTGTGACCAGGCCAGAACGTCTTGATCGTCGCGAAAATTAGGAGCAGGATCAGAATCCCCTGCGCTGCAATCG
>JAXDME010000296.1:0-5829 GCA_034666285.1 Gemmatimonadaceae bacterium
GTCAGACTGTCGACGAGATTCTTGTTGCGTGCGTACGTCATCGTCGATGTCCATTGCAGGTTTGGACGTTCGACATTGGTCGTATGCAGCATCAGCTCGATGCCCTTGTTCGACATCGTGCCGATCGGATAAAACTGGCGGGAGAATCCGGTGCTGGTCGCCAGCGGCCTGAAGAACAGGAGATCGGAGACCACGCGATTGTAGTAGGTCGCTTCGGCCGCGACCCGCCCTGAAAAGAATCCAGCGTCGCCGCCGAGTTCCCACTCGCGCGCGCGCTCGTTCTTGAGAGTTGGATTGCCGAATGTCACGTCGTTGACGAACCCAGGACGTCCGGCGAAGGGAAGCTGCGTGAAGCTGATGAACTGCGAATACGCGTTGAGGATGCCAGGCTGGCTTCCGGCCCATCCGAGCGCGCTGCGCAAGCGGAGGCTGTTGAGCGCACCGGGCTTGCCATCGAGGAGGACGTAGGAGGCCGAGAGCTTCGGAAAAGACTGCCAACGCTCCGACGGAGCGAACGTCGACGAAGCATCGTAGCGAATCGCGCCACTGAGGAAGAGCTTGTCTCTGAAAGCGATCTCCTGCTGTCCGTAGAATCCGAGAGTGCGCAGCTGCACATCGCTTTGGGTTGCCGAAAACACCGAGCCCGCGCTCACGAGATCACCCACTGGGGCCAATCCGTTGGCGGTGGCCTGGGTGATTCGTACGCGTTGCGACGTGTAGTTGAATCCGCCCGTCGTCCGAAGGTCGAAGGAGCCAAGCGGCTTCCAGGCGTAGGACGAGACTCCGTCCTGGTTGATCACGCGGTTGTTCTCGAATACGGACTGCGATCGTCCCGTCACGAGAGGCGTCGTTCCGAGGACGGCATTGCGCGGAATGAACTGGCGCTGCTCGAACCCGACGTTGTCGAGTCCGATCGTGTAGTCGACGAGAAGGTTGGTGAGCGGGGTCCATGTGAGCTTGGTCGATCCAATGAACCGCTCTATCGTTTGCGGATTGCGAATGCGATCGATCGCCAGCAGCGGGTTGGTTCCTAGCGCTGGCGGAAGAGGGTACACTCCGTTCACCGGACGGAAATCCACGTTTGTAGGAGCGAAGAACAGGGACCCCATAATTCCGTAATCGTTCTGCTCGCCGAAGGCCTGGAGCTGGTTGGTAGTCGTGATGTAGTTCGACGTAACGTTGGCAATGAGCTTCGGCGAGAGCTGCTGCTGGAGATTTATTCTGGCGCCCGCGCGGTGCGACGAAGTTGACCGCATGATTCCGTCTTCATTGGCGAAATTGCCGCTCATGAAGTAGCGGGTCTGATCGTTGCCGCCCTCGACGTTCAGGTTCTGCTCCCACGATGGGGCGCGGTGGAAGATGTCGTTCTGATAATTGAAGCGGGCGCTCGGCAGCCCGTTCACGTCGAAAGGATAGAAATTGAACGGCTGCTGCTCCCGGAGCTCGCTGGTCCCCCAGCGTGTGAGCGAGCTGAATCGCGGCTTTCCGATGGTTCCGCGCTTGGTGAAGATCTGAACGACACCGTTGTTGGCGCGTGAGCCGTAAAGCGCTGCTGCTGCGGCGCCGCGGATGATCTCGATGTGCTCGATGTCGGAAGGGTTCAGATCGGCGAGACGGTTCTGCGGGTTGGAGCGGGTCCCGAGATCGGCGAGCTGTCCCGATTCGTTGTCGACGATGACGCCATCGACGATGTAGAGTGGGTCAGAGCCGGAGATGAATGAGTTGACGCCGCGGAGTCGCACCGAAATTCCGCCGCCGCCCGGGCTGCCAGAATTCTGACTGATCTGCGCGCCGGGAATCTTTCCCTGCATGGCCTGATCGACGGTGACAGCCTGCGATCTGCTTATGAGCGCCGAGTCGACGGTGGCGATGTTCGTTCCGACTTTGCGCTTTTCCGTGGCGGTCCCGGTACCGGTCACGACCACTTCGCTCAGATTGATCGCGCTGACGCCGAGAGCGACGTTGGCGGCGGTTGTGGCGCCCGAGGATACCTGAACGGTCTGGCTTACCGGCAGATAACCGATGCGACGCACGGTTATCGTCTGCTGGCCGGTGGGCACTCCGGTGAGAGTGAACTCACCATTCGGTCCTGTCAGTGCTCCTAATCGCGTTCCGCTTACGGTGACCTGCACATCGGGCAGGCCGCGTCCCAGCGACGCGTCGGTGACTCGACCACTGATGGATCCAATGGGAGTTTGTGCGAGGAGGGGAATCGGACAAGCGAGCGCGAGTGCCAGTAGCAGCGTCCCGCGGCGAACGAAGTAATGCTTCATGAGAGTCTCCGAATGATTAACACGACCACGACCCAGTCGAGCGCTGGCATCGCGTGTTCCCCGTGGAGGAATCGGGGTCCCGGTGCTGAACGGAGCCTACGTTAGTGACCCGGCGAACCCGTAGCAAGCCTCGTTTATGAGGCGATGAAAATGATGGACGCGGGATTTCCAGTCGCGGGATGCAGCGGCTCTCGCACGTCGATCGAAGTGAACCCGGATTCCCTGATCAAGGCTTTCCACGTTTCGACGGTGCGGAAGTACCAGGGTGCGGGGTCAGAAAAATCGGAGCTGAATCCAGCCCACGAACCGTGGCGCCATCCATCCTCGTAGGGCAGGTCACCCGTGGCCGTAAGAGGGTGGAGCGTCTGAATTATCAGGGCTCCATCTGTCTCGAGGAGCGACGGCGCACGGCGGATCACACCATCGACGGACTCGTTTCCAATCAGCGAAAAGTTGGCGACGACCGCATCCACGTTGATGTCGAGGAGTCCGTCGGCGATGTCTTCGTAGGACGCAACGCGAAATTCTCCGCCGCCAGCGCTCGCGGCCTGATCGATGAGGGACGGCACTACGTCCACTCCAGTTCCTCTGATCCCGTGCGCGGCGAGCGCCCGAACAAGCCAACCTTCGCCGCATCCAATGTCGAGTATCGTTCGTGGAGCGCGGCTTAGTACCGCGTCGACGATTGCGCGGTTGGTGACGAGATTTCTGCTCTCGATCCGGTTTTCGCGAACTGCTGCGGTCCATGGCCCGGCATTTCGCGTCCACGAGTCAACTATCCTCGCGTCATTGAGTGGATCACTGCTCATGGTATTGGATTTTCAGTTGGTAACGCGGTGAGTGGCCGCTCGTATATATATAGTAGCACCCAAAATTACTGATTCTGAGAGGGCGTATGAGCACAGCGGCGACACAGCGCGGTTCTGCGGAGCGCTACGACGCAACCACTTCGACCGTCGCGCCGGTTGCGCACAAGCGCGAGCGGCTGCTGTCGCTCGATGTTTTTCGCGGTATGACCGTCGCGGGAATGCTCCTCGTCAACGATCCGGGTACGTGGAGCGCGATCTTTCCGCCGCTCGAGCATGCCGAATGGAACGGCTGGACACCCACTGATCTCATTTTTCCGTTCTTTCTGTTCATCGTCGGGATCACGACCTATCTCTCGCTTTCCGCTCGACGCGCGCGCGGCGACGACGATTCCGCAATCGTAAGACAGATTCTGCGGCGCGGTCTCATCATCTACCTGCTCGGCTTCGCGATGGCGCTGTTCCCGTTCTATCAGTGGGGAACGATCGAGTCCATTCCGCACGCGGCCGCGTGGGACCGAATTCTTTTCCGTATCGAGCACGTACGCATTCTCGGGGTGCTGCCGAGGATTGCGATAGTGTACGTCTGTGCAGCGCTGCTGACGCTCAAGACGACGGTTAAGCAGCAGGTGATAACCATCGCCGCACTGTTGTTCGGCTACTGGTTCGCCATGACGCTGATTCCCGTTCCCGGTGAGAACGTGATCGGAGCGCTGTTGTTGCACACCAAGGACAGAAACCTCGCCGCGTACCTCGACCGCGCGATTCTCGGCACCAATCACACCTGGATCGGAAGCGTGACTTTCGACCCGGAAGGTCCGATGTCGACGATTCCAGCGATCGCCACGGCGATGCTCGGTGTGCTGACCGGCCGGTGGATTGCGCAGCGCGACAAGCAGTTGCTTGAAAGAGTCGTTGGTATTTTTGCCGCGGGCTCGATCGGGATGATGTTTGGCCTGATGTGGAACTGGTCGTTCCCGATCAACAAGAATCTCTGGACGAGCTCGTACGTGATCTTTACCGCGGGCATGGCGTGCGTTGCGCTTGCGACGATCATGTGGATCGTAGACTACTGCAACGTGAAGTGGTGGACGAAGCCGTTCGTGGTCTTCGGCGTGAATCCAATTGTGGCGTTCGTCGGGTCGGGTGTATTGGCTCGACTGATCTACACGCTCTGGCACGTCAGCTACAATGGCAAAGTCGTGGCGGTTCAGGATGCGATCTATCAGATCGTCTTCCTTCCCTGGCTGCCGCCGCGTGTGGCATCGCTGGCGTTTGCGATCTCGTTCGTGTTGCTATGGTATGGGATTCTTACCGTGCTTTATAGGCGGAACATCATTCTGAAGGTTTAGCGGCTCTATCTCGCTTCAGCTGGCATCGCTGGTTGCGGTCGGCGAGGGTGTCCACTTCGTCGCAACTGTTAGCTCGGGCGGAGCCCCTAACTGCGCTCCTTCGCTCCGCTCAGTCGCGGGTCTCCTTGTCGCTAACAGGGTGCTCCTGCGAGGACACCCCTCACCTCCCGGTATAGCGTCGCAACTGCACGTGCGTGGAAAGCTTGCTCCCGTCCCTCTCTCTCAGGGATGCCGAGCTTCGCTCGGCGCGCTCCCGCGCTCGCTGGTAAGATTTCCGTCCGCTCGCGGATAGAGAGCTCGGGCGCCGTACCGGCGATGATCCAACCTCTAGGCCTGCGAGCTAGCGCCCTGCTTTTGCCGTTCCCATGCGAGAGCGCGAGGTCTCTTTCTCAGCGAGCGAGCTTGTCGCGACCATTTCGTGCTCGATCGGCGCGCCGGCGCGGCGAACTACGTATGCCTCCATCGCGAAGTACTCGGGCAGACCGAGTCGATCGACGCGGTGCGCGGTATTGCGGTTCCGCTCTTCCACGCGCTGCCAGAACTCGCGGTCGTCCTGACCCGGAAACGGCGCGCGGTCCTTCTGACTCTGGTGCTTGAAGATCGCCATCTTCTTTGCGCGCAGCTCGTCCTCCGATAGCGGAACGAGTACATCCGCTTCGGCGATCTCCCACTCCTGCCAGGCGCCGCGGTAGTACCACATCTCGGGCGGGTTGCCCGAGTACTTGGCGAGCGCTCCGTTCACCGCCTCCAGGCACATCCTGTGAGTGCCGTGCGGGTCCGATAGATCACCGGCGACGAATACCAGCTCCGGCTTCTGCTCCTCGAGCAGATCGAGAACAATGCGGACATCCTCGGGGCCGATCGGATCCTTTTTTACTTTACCAGTCTGGTAGAAAGGGAGGTTGAGAAAGCGCGCCTGCTCCCGCTTCATACCGAACGTCTCGATGCCGGAAACCGCTTCGGCCTCGCGGATCGCCCGCTTCATCACCTGCACGGGAAAAGCGTCGATCTCTCCCACCTGCTTCGAGTCGAGAAAGTCTTCCACCTCTTCGATCAGCGCACCGGCGGTGGAGTCGTTTATATCGAAATCGTTTCCGAAGCGCCGCAGGAAATCCGCGTAGCGGCGCACCTCATGGTCGAATACGGCGATGTTGCCCGACGTCATGTAGGCGACGAGGATGTCGTTCTTGTTCTGGTGCAGCTTGTTCAGCATCCCGCCCATCGAGATGACGTCGTCATCCGGGTGCGGCGAGAAGACCACCACGCGCTTGCCAGTTGGCAGCTTGCTGCGGCCGCGGATTTTCGCGATGAGAGCATTGAACACCTCACCGTTGAGTGGACCGGCCTTTCCATGGCGTGCCAGCAGCGAGCTGAGGTGGTGCTCACGGTAGTCGTTCT
>JAXDME010000297.1:0-2736 GCA_034666285.1 Gemmatimonadaceae bacterium
TAGCTTTACTGCAACCGAAACTGAGCTGCACAGGACTTTTGCCGAAGCGCGCGACGCAAGGCAGAGTTTGGTCGAGGCCGGGCATCCCGCGTCGGAGCTGTCGATGGGAATGTCGAACGACTATGAGATCGCTGTAGAAGAAGGCGCGACGCTCGTGCGGTTGGGTACCACCCTCTTCGGAGCGAGGGCTTGAATGATTGACGAATCGTTTCATCTGACACCTCTGGACGTGCGCCGTTACGACTTCGGTCGGGCGTTGCGCGGCTACAATCCTGCGCGCGTGGATCAGTTCAGGGATCAGGTCGCGGAAGAGATGGAGCGGCTCACGCGGATCAATCAGGACCTCGACGCCAAAGCGAGGAGCTTTCACGAGCAGCTCCGAGCTTTCCGCGACCGGGACAAGGCGCTGAACGACGCGCTCGTTTCGGCCCAGCAGCTGCGCGGAGAAGTTCGCGAGCAGGCCGAACGCGAGGCGCAGCTGATCCTGCGCGAGGCGCAAGCGGAGGGGGAGCGGATCATCGAGGGTGCCAAAGCCGACGTGCGGCGCATGGAAGAAGTGCTCGACAATCTCGACCGCTCGCGCCGAACCTATCTGGCGCAAATGCGGACGCTGATCGCCCGCCAGCTCTCCGAGGTGGAAGCGTCCGACTCGCACGTAGTCGCCAACACGTTGCGGGGCGCCGGCTCCAATTCTTCGGGGCCCACTCAAGAATGACCGCAGTCCGCCCCGAGAAGTTGGCGGGCGGAGACGCGAAGCCGGAGGACGGGCGGTTCCGCCTCCTTCCAACCGATCGCTCCCCCGACGAACTAGAGCAGGAAGTTCTCGCTTTCTGGAAGGAGGAAAATCTCTTTCAGCAAACGCTCACCCAGGCCAAAGGGCAGCCTGAGTTCGTCTTTTTCGAGGGGCCGCCTACGGCCAACGGTCGCCCGGGCATCCATCACGTTTTCTCGCGGACGGTCAAGGACCTCTTCTGCCGCCATCGCGCCATGCGTGGCTTCCACGTCGCGCGAAAGGCTGGCTGGGATACGCACGGACTCCCGGTTGAGATCGAAGTAGAGAAAAGAATTGAGACAGACTTCGGCATTCGGACGGCGAAACAGCAAATCGAGAAGATCGGCGTCGAACGCTTCAACGAGATGTGCCGCGAGAGCGTGTGGCGTTACAGAACCGATTGGGAGCAGCTGAGCGAGCGAATCGGATACTGGCTCGACTACAGCGATCCGTATGTCACGTACTCCAACGATTACATCGAGAGCGTCTGGTGGGCGCTCGCCACGATGTTCCGTCGCGGCCGACTGTATCGCGGCCACAAAGTCCTGCCGTACTGTGCGCGGTGTGGAACGACTCTGTCGAGCCACGAGGTCGCGCAGGGCTACAAGGATGTGAAGGATCCGAGTGCCTATGTCGCGCTCGATCTCGTCGAGGACGCAGCTGCCACGACCCGGCGCCGAATCCTCGTGTGGACGACGACGCCATGGACGCTCGTCTCCAATGTGGCGCTTGCCGTAAATCCGGGGCTCGAGTACGTCGAGCTGCGGAAAAGAAAAGCTGACGCCGGTGAGACTGTGATCCTCGCCCTCGCGCGCACGCCGGCCGTTTTGGGCGATGATTTCGCCGACCGCTGGGAAACCCTCCGCTCGTTTCGTGGAAGCGATCTCGTCGGCAAGCGCTACAAGCGTCCGCTCGACTGGATCGAGTACCAGGAAGGCAAGCACGAGATCGTCATCGGCGAATCTTTCGTCTCGGCCGACGAAGGAACCGGTGTCGTTCACATGGCACCCGCCTTCGGCGCCGACGATTATGCTGCCGGACAGCGAAACGGACTCGCTTTTCTCCAGCCCGTAAATCTCCGCGGCGAATTCCCGGAAGACATGCCTCTCGTCGCCGGGATGTTCGTCAAGGACGCCGACGCGGTCATTCTGCAGGAGCTGAAGCGTCGCGGTGTGCTCTGGAAGTCCACGCTGCACGAACATTCTTATCCGCATTGCTGGCGGTGCGAGACACCACTGCTTTACTACGCCCGCACCTCCTGGTTCATCCGGACCACCGAATTCAAGGATGCGATGCTCGTTCGCAACTCCCGCGTCGATTGGCATCCGCCAGAAGTTGGAGCTGGTCGATTTGGGGAATGGCTGACGAATAACATCGATTGGGCCGTCTCGCGAGACCGTTACTGGGGGACCCCGCTGCCGATCTGGGTGTGCGACCGCGACGCGTCGCACGCCGAAGCGATCGGCGGATTCGCGGAGCTCTCCGAGAGATCCGGCATCGCGCTGGAAAAAACGTTCGATCCGCACAAGCCATTCATTGATCGCTACACGTGGCAATGCAGCTGCGGCGGCAGCATGACTCGCACTCCGGAGGTCGTGGACGCCTGGTTCGACTCCGGATCGATGCCTTTCGCGCAGTGGCATTTCCCGTTCGAGAATCGTGAGACATTCGAGCGCTATTACCCCGCGGATTTCATCGCCGAGGGCATCGATCAGACGCGCGGATGGTTTTACTCGCTGCTCGCGATCGCGACGGGGCTGGGTGACGCGCTACCGAACAACCTGCTCGCCCACGAGGCCCACGCGTCTGCACCAGGCGACACCGCCCCATATCGGAGCGTGGTCGTCAACGATCTCGTTCTCGATGCCGAGGGACAGAAGATGTCGAAGCGGCTCGGCAACATCATCGAGCCCGGTTCCGTAATTCCGCGCTACGGCGCCGACGCGGTGAGACTCTTCCTTATC
>JAXDME010000298.1:0-5152 GCA_034666285.1 Gemmatimonadaceae bacterium
ACGCTCGTCCGGGTCGCACCCGCGTGTCCGCGCTTGGTCGTTATGAGCACGACGCCATTCGCCGCCCGCGCGCCGTAAACCGCTGCCGCTGCTGAACCCTTCAGGATCTCGATGCTCTCGATGTCCGCGGGGTTTATGTCTGCTGCCCGGTTGGGGGTCACTGTCCCCCCCTGCCGGTCAGCGAGATTGCCACCGTTCACGGCGAGAGAAGCGGTGGAATTCGTCTGGTTGTCGATCGGCTGCCCGTCTACGACGAACAGCGGCTGATTGGTGCCTGTGAGGGACGCCTCGCCGCGGATTACCACGGACGCGCCAGCGCCGGGCTCACCTGATTGCGTGCGGACGTTGACATTCGGGGCCTTCGCGGCGAGCGCGGCGACGACGTTCTGCGGCTCGGCAGACCGGCGCAACGCGGAGCTGTCGACCCGGTTGATGGTGACGCCGAGTCGCTCGCGGGTGGTTGTCATTCCCGCGCCCGTCACTACAACTTCGCCGAGGTGGAACGGATTTACCGTGAGACTGAACGCCTGGTTGACGGTGGCGCCCGGGGTCAACGTGATGGGTACCGATCGAGCCGTGAATCCGATGACGCGTGCGGTCAGCGTCGCGGTCCCGCCGGTGGCCCGGTCAGCCGGAACGACGAACGTGTAGCTGCCGTCGTCGGCGACCTGCGCGCCAATGTTGGTCCCGGTGATGAATACGCTGGCGCCCGCGAGGGGCACTCCCGCATCGCTCGTCACCCGGCCCGTCACGGTCGTTCCGCTTTGCGCGAACGCCGTCGTGGCCGTCAACGCTAACGCGGTGATGGCTGACAAAAATGTTTTTTGCATAGCGCTTCACTCTCCTTGCTGGTGTGGTGATCGCAATGTGAGAGTGAACGCCGAGTTGTGTATAGAGATTTAGGGTGCCGAAGCTGTCAACGATTCGTAGCTGCTTTGTATACAAATTGCCGGCCGACGGGCGGGGGTCGATCGGACGTTCTTCTTCCTGCATCAGCGGTCGTGGGTTAGCAGCCTGACAGAGGCTTTCCCGACCGACGGGCGCGAACTTTTACAATTCGCATACATCGCGCTCTAGGCGAAATTCGGGCGCCGGCCATATTGTATCCTCGCACGACCACCCGCCCAATACATGTTGATCACGAGTCATATGCGCGCGTATGGAGCTCGCCCATTTCTGCTTGGCGGGGCGCTTGTCGGCATCGTCGTGGTGTCGGCTCTCGCCGTGCGCGAGTCGATGCGTAATGCACGAGAGCGCAGGGTAGCCGCCGAAGCTACGGTAAGGGACTACGCGATGTTCGCGAGCTACATCTACACGACGCGCGCCTATCTCTTCGCCCGCGACAGAACCACCTTCGCATACTACGCGCTGCATCCTGGCGACCCGTGGGTGCGCGGCAAGCTGCCGTCGCCGGCAGTGATGCCGCCTATTCCCGACACCACCGAGAAGTGTGGCCCAGCCGCGAAGTTCCCGGTCTACAGGTTTCGCGTAGACGTCCCCTCGCACGCGGTGACTTACGCGGGCGTGCCTCCCGGCCCGGAAGTCGATCGGATCATTCGCGACTCCGTCCCAAAGCTCGCCGAAATGAAGTGGGTGAAGCGCGCCGGCTTCGGGTACCTTTTTGTGGAGCCGTCGGGCGGCAGGGAGACCATCGCCTATTCGCCGGCCCTGGATTCGGCCAAGAACGTGCTTGCTGTTTACGGCTATCGCTCCTGTTACGGAGTGCGCGATACCACAGATTACTCGCAGATGTACGGCGTCGTGAGAGTGCTGCCGCCGATGGTGCCCGGCTACACCGAGAAGCCCCTGACCTCTTCAGGGGATAGCGCGCACCACGCGAGCGACGGGACATCCGACAAGGCGATGCCCGGTCAATGGCTCTTCGGGATGCCGCCGGATTCCCTGCTGACGCTCACCATTTCCGACGCGCAGCGCCGCAAGCTTTACCAGGCACCCGATAGCTCGCAGCCTACCAACTATTACGGCGAGTCTTCGCTCCCGTACATCGGCGACATTACAGTTTGGGTGGCGCTTAAACCAAACGTCGCGCGGCACCTCGTCCCCGGAGGAATCCCCGAGTCGGGCGTGCCTGCTTCTCTGCTGCTGCTGGCGGGAAGCATCGTACTCGCCATCGCCGGCTTCGCCTCGCTGCGGAGCGAGATTCGTCTGGTCAACTCGCGACAGCGGTTTCTCGCAAACGTGTCCCACGAGCTGCGCACTCCTCTGCAGCAGATCCTCATGTTCGTCCAGCTCATTCGACTCGGCCGCACGCGCACCGAGACCGAGCGCGAGCGGTCACTCGAGATCATCGAGAGAGAAACGCATCGCCTGATCTCGCTGTCCAATTCAGTATTGGCAGCCTCGCCCCGTCACTCGTCCGCTCCCGAGACGAATCCTGAGCTCCAGCTCAGGTCGTCGCCTGTGGACGTCGCCGACGTGGCGCAGACGGCCGCGGATTTCTTCGCGCCGCTGGCCGACGCGCGCAAGATGCGCATCGAGCTGGACGTCGCGCAGCCTGCCGTAGCGCGTGGCGATTCCGGCGCGATTCGACAGATACTGATCAACGTTCTCGACAACGCCGCGAAGTACGGGCCAATAGGACAGACGATCACCATCGGAGTGCGGACGGAGGGGACAATGGTGCGACTCTGGGTAGACGACAGCGGGCCGGGAATACCCGTGTCACAGCGCGACAAAGTCTGGAACCCGTTCTTCCGGATAGGAGGCACACTGGACGACAGCACTGGCGGCGCCGGGCTCGGACTTTCGATCGTGCGCGACCTCGCAGTCGCAATGGATGCGGACGCGGAGCTCTCCGAAACCCCGACGGGCGGCACGCGCTTCACACTCGTGCTTCCGGCGAGTCGCAACGGTAACGGCTCATGACACACGCCTGGCAGCCACCCGGCAGCGCCGACGTCGCGGTCGATCGCTCCATCCTCATCATCGAGGACAACGAGACACTGGCGCTCGGTCTCCGCACGAGCCTGGAAGTCGAGGGCTACAAGGTCGAGTGCATCGCCGACGGAAACGACAGCCTCGCCTGGCTCGAGCAACACGATCCCGATCTCATAGTTCTCGATCTGATGCTGCCCGGGCTGAACGGCTTCGAAGTGCTGCGACGCTACCGCGCGCGAGGAGGTGCCGCCGCGGTCCTCATTCTCTCCGCGCGCGATCAGGAAGTCGACAAGGTGCAGGGTTTCCGCATCGGCGCCGACGAGTACGTCGTCAAGCCGGTCGGCGTGCTGGAATTTCTTGCCCGCGTTGAAGCGATCCTCCGCAGACTCTCACCAGCCGCCAAGGCATCTCCGGAGGCCGGCGCGCGCGCCTCGCATCACTGCTTCTCCGATGTCGTAGTGGATGTGAGAACGCGGACCGTCGTGCGCGGAGGGCGAACAGTGGAGCTGAGTCCGATGGAGTTCGACTTCCTCGCATTTCTCATCGACTCGGGCGGAGACATCGTCTCCCGCGAAACGCTGATGCGGCAGGTGTGGCGCTACAGCCTCGGCGTCACGTCACGCACTGTGGACCAGCACGTTGCGCGATTGCGGAACAAGCTGGAGCCGGACCCCGCGCAGCCACGCCACCTCATTACCGTGCGCAAAGCGGGATACCGATTTCAGGCGTAGACTCTACTGACCACCCTGCATCGCTTTCCGGTGGTAGTAGAAATCGTAGTCGGTCTTCCAGCTCTTTCCCGCGTCTGACGACGATTCCGAGTGTTGTCTAACTGTGACGCTGTCCAGCGGTGTGAAGCGGAGCCGGGTGATCGCGCCCGGCGTCGCGTCGCTCCTCATGAAGAAGACGAGGCTCGTGCCCTCCATCTCGCTGCTGCGGTACTCGGCGACTTGCCCGTCCTGCCCGATCCAGAACTGCTGCCACTGCTTGTTAGACGGATTCCAGGCGTTCAGACTCTTCCCGTTGCCGCCACGCAGACTCGTCCAATTCTCCAGTAGCGCGCAGCCGCCGCTCACCGACTGGATCACGCTGCGTCCCGCGGGCGATCCAGCCTTCGTCGTGACGTCCCACTCGCCGATCCAGAAGTCGAAGCGATGCCTTTCGGGCTCGCTCCCGCAGGTGATTACGGGTCGCGGAGTTGTGCTCTGAGTCTGACTCCAGGCGGCACTCGATGCGACCGCGGTCGCCAGCATTGCGAGAGATAGTGCGTGGAGGACACAAAGCCTGCGCTGCCGCGCTAACCGATTTACGCTCGGGTTGATTGGGTGACTTTTAGACACAGGCATCGGTTAACGCGACCTTGCGCGGGGAGTTGTTTTCTAGATCCGGGGGAAATACGCGGCGACCACCGGCAGGTTGGCCGCTCGGCGCCAGGCGAGCCACAGATCCCGGAGGAATATCTTCTCCATCTTTCTAAGCGCGGCGAGATGGCATCGCTTTAGAGTCCATCCGGGTCGCAACGACAGCTTCACTCGCTCGGCGTCATAGAATGAGCGATAGTCTCCGCCACAACGGAGCATCGACACGCCAATCAGGTAGCATGAATTGCGCGCGTGGGCATCGTATCCGGCGCGGCCTCCCAATGCAGCTCGTCGCGGCGCGACGCGAGTCTGCGTGGCATCAACAGTGTGAAGTTCGCCCAGGCACTCACGCGTGCCGGACATCACGTTGTGCGCGGCAGTCGGACGGTATCCCACCGGATAAGCGACCTCTAAGCCGCACCGCGGGCACCGGTAGCCGATGCCCGGTATAGTCGCCAATCCGCAGTACGCCCAGAATGCAGACGGCGTCCTGGCGCGAGTGATGTCGAGTCGCGACAACAGGCGCGCGGCCAGCAAATGGCCGATCCCTTTGACGCCATCGAGCCACGGCCACGCGGGATGGCCCTCGATCGCACTGCGCAGTTCGGCGCCGGCCGATTCCTCGTCGTCGAAGGCACGCGCATAAGCGCGCTCGAGAATTCGATGAGCTCCCGCCGACTCTCCGCGCCGGATCGCCTTGAGGAGCACATCCGGATCGCGATCGCTCTCGGCGAACGAACCCGACGATCTCCCCTGGAGAATCGCGCGCAGGCGCTCTCCGTGGGCAACGCGCGACCGCTGCGCATCCTCGAATAGAGCATAGAGCAGCCGAATCTCGGATGCGTGACTCGCTTCGTACAGTGGTGCGTGAGGTTCGTTGAGCGAGATCGCCA
>JAXDME010000299.1:0-2932 GCA_034666285.1 Gemmatimonadaceae bacterium
ATGCGCACGACGCAGAATTCATGCGTCGCGCACTGGCCCTCGCCCAGCTAGGCTGGGGACAAACAGCGCCGAACCCTATGGTCGGCGCTGTTGTCGTTAAGGACGGCGCCGTTGTAGGCGAAGGTTACCACGCCCACTTTGGCGAGGCGCACGCCGAGATTCAGGCTTTGAAGGCTGCGGGTGATCGCGCGCGCGGGTCCACGATGTACGTGACTCTCGAACCCTGCAATCACTTCGGCAAGACTCCGCCATGCACCGAGGCAATACTCCAGGCTCGAGTCCAGCGTGTCGTCATCGCTGCCGCGGATCCCACGGCGCTGGCCGGCGGTGGAGCGCGCCACCTCATCGACTACGGTGTCCAGGTCGACTTCGGCGTGGAAGAAGCGGCGGCCCTCGAGCTCAACGCTCCTTTCTTCTTCGCGGCCGCAAATTCCTTCCGACCATGGGTAACGCTCAAGCTCGCTCTCTCGAGTGATGGGAAGATGAACGATCCATCAGGCGAGCGACGTTGGATCAGCAACGAGCTCTCCCGCAACGAAGTGCAGCGGTTGCGCGCGGGTGTGGACGCGATTGCTGTCGGACTCGGAACTGTGCGCGCCGACGATCCTCAGCTGACGGCGAGAGGGTCGATCCGTCCGCGAGTCGCTCCAATGCGCGTCATCTTCGACAGAAACGCCGAGACCCCCTTGAACTCTGTGCTCGTGAGAACGGCGCAGGAGACTTCCACTGTGATCTTCGCCAACCACCCACCGATTGCTCGACTTGCGGCGCTGCACAATGCCGGGGTAGATGTTTTCGAGGCTGAGAATCTCTCGGAGGCTCTCCATGCACTCCGCGGGTTCGACGTGCAACATCTGCTGGTCGAAGGCGGTGCCCGCGTCGCCAGGGAGTTCCTGCAACAAGGCCTGGTAGACAGACTGGTTATCTTTCAATCACCGGTCACACTGGGCCCGGGCGGTCTCAGTCTGTTCGACGAGCTGTCGGACTCTTTGAAAACGGAGTTGCAGAGCGCCCGCGTAGTGCGCCGGGCCGAGTTTGGCGAAGATGTGATGACAGAGTACGGGTTGCGCGAGGGTTGAGATGTTCACGGGATTGATCGAGCAGATTGGCGAAGTGGAAGGCGTGCGGCAGACCGATGCCGGGCGCGAGCTTCGCATTCGTGCTCCGTTCGACGATCTCGCAGCGGGCGAGAGCATTGCCGTCAACGGCGCGTGCCTCACGGTGAGGGGATTCGGTGACGGGTGGTTTGACGTAGCCGCCGTGTTGACGACAATGGAGCGGACGACGATTGGAAGCTGGAAGACCGGGACGCGTGTGAATCTGGAGCGCTCGCTTCGAGCGACCGACCGGCTTGGCGGACACATCGTACAGGGACACGTCGATTGTGTCGGAGTTGTCACTTCGCGCGTTCTGGCCGGCGACGCCGTTCTGGTTGATCTCTCGATGCCCGCTTCGCTTGAGCCTCTTTTCGTGCTCCACGGATCGGTTGCGGTTGACGGCGTCAGCCTCACGGTAAACGAGCTCAGACCGGGCGGTCTTCAGCTTTCGTTAATTGACTACACTCTGCGGCACACGACGCTCGACGATCTCCGAGTTGGAAGCAGGGTGCACATAGAGGCCGATGTGATCGCCAAACACCTGCGCCGACTGCTGGAGCCCTACCTGCGCGAGGCATCCGCGGTAAATTCCATCACAGATTTCTCGCTGGAGCATTAGAGAATATGGAGTTCGGAACAGTCGAGCAGGCCATTGCAGATATCAAGGCCGGCAAGCTTATCATCGTGGCGGACGACGAGGATCGCGAGAACGAAGGCGATCTCATTTGCGCTGCGCAGCTCGTAACACCCGAGCTCATCAACTTTATGATCCGTAAGGCGGGCGGCTGGATCTGCCTCGCACTTACCGGCGAGCGCGCGGACCAGCTCGATCTCTCGCAGCAGACTGAAACGAACACCGAGGAATTTCGAACGGCGTTCACGATGACGATCGATGCAGACGAGCGCTTCGGTGTCACCACCGGAGTGAGTGCGCAGGATCGCGCGCGAACCATCCAGGTAGCGGTCGACCCGAAGACAGTGCCGTCCGACCTGCGCCGGCCCGGTCACGTTCCTCCGCTTCGGGCGCGGGATGGCGGGGTGCTGCAGCGCGTTGGGCACACAGAGGCCGCGGTTGACCTCGCCCGACTCGCGGGACTCGCGCCCGCCGGTGTCGTGTGCGAGATCCTCAGCGAAGACGGTTCGAGCGCACGCCGGCCGGAGCTCGAGCGATTTGCCGCTCAACATGGATTGACCTTCATTACTGTCGCGCAGGTCGTCGCTTACCGGCTGCAGACCGAGCGACTCGTCCACAGAGTCGCCGAAGCCCGCCTGCCAACCGATACCGGAGTGTGGCGCGTACTGGGGTACCGCAACGACGTCGACAAGCACGAACACATTGCTCTCGTGTTCGGCGACGTTGGTCCTGATTCCAGCATACTCGTGCGCATGCACTCGAAATGTCTGACCGGAGATGTCTTTCATTCGCTGCGCTGCGATTGCGGCTGGCAGCTCGACACCGCGATGAAAATGATCGCGAAGGAAGGGAAGGGCGTGATCGTCTACCTGGATCAGGAGGGCCGCGGCATCGGTCTCCTCAACAAGCTCAAGGCGTATGAGCTCCAGGATCAGGGTGTCGATACGGTCGAAGCCAACGAGAGGCTCGGATTCAAGCCTGACCTTCGCAACTATGGAATCGGCGCGCAGATACTCCTCGACTTGGGCCTGAGAACTATCCGGCCGATCACGAACAATCCGCGCAAGCTGGTCGGACTCGAAGGTTACGGACTGACCATCGACGCGCGCGTGCCCATCATTTCGATCGCGCACGACGAGAACTCCAGCTACCTCGAAGCCAAGCGAGCCAAGCTCGGACACCTGTTCGCGTCGTAAATGCC
>JAXDME010000300.1:0-4224 GCA_034666285.1 Gemmatimonadaceae bacterium
AAGCGAATCCTGCTGGGCCAGACACTGGGAGCGAAGCGCCCTGCGTCGCTCGTCGAGGCGCCGGCGGCTCGGGGTGGTGTCGATGAGACCGGAGGGAAGCGTGTCAGGCACCGTCAGCGTATCGGTGTTGATTCCGCACCGCAGCAAATCGATTTCCGTTGTGTCGGCGAGCCCGAGCTGGCCTATCGCGTTGAAGACGTCTTCGGTGGTGGCGGTGCTGTCAGCCACTCCAGTGCTCCCGGACAGATACGCGTCGAGCAGTGTCTCTGGGTAGCCCTCCGCACGGAGGCGCGCTCTCACCTGGTCGGGGGTCAACCCGCTCGTCATGATTTTCTGACGGAGCTGCTGCACGAGTGCGGGATTCGTCTGCAGCATCTGCTGCGCCTGCGCCGGCGATGGGTTCTGCGCGGAGACCGGAGGGACCAAAAACAGAAGGCCAGCGACGGTGAGAAGCGAGCCGAGCTTCGAAGCGGTCATGCGTTGGTTATTGAGTGAATGAACTGGTTGGAATGGGCGCGCAGGGACTCGAACCCCGGACCTCTGCTGTGTGAAAGCAGCGCTCTAACCAGCTGAGCTACGCGCCCCCGACTAAAAAGCTCCCGCGCCCAACTGCGAGAGCCTGCCCGACAAGAAGCTATAACTTTATACCACAAAGCGCATTAGCGGTAGGGAAGTGGGCCCTGCAGGACTCGAACCTGCGACCGTCGGATTATGAGTCCGCTGCTCTAACCGACTGAGCTAAGGGCCCTGTCTCAAGGTATCGGGGAAATTACAGTTGGGGCAACTGCAACTGAAGACTACCGGCCGGGGGCTTTGGGCGGGCCGGCTTGGGGCTGCGGGCTGCAGACACTCCCCACATGCCCGCCACACTCACTGGAACGAAATACTCCAGCGTGGTTCTATCGCAACTTTTATTCGGCCCTCGAACGACGTCTGAGTCGCGCCGACGACATGCTGATCGTTCGTGTTGTGATTGACGCCGACGTCCCCGCTTACCTCGAAGTCCCGCCACCGGCTCGCGCCGCTCAGCGCGACGCGTGTCACGCCCATCACGACGCCGCTGAACATTCCGGGCGTCGTCGCGAAGTCGGCGGGCAACGGAAACGGAGTGTTGTAGCTCCCTTCGCCCTGACGCCGATGCGCCGCGTACACGCGAAGCGGCGTGCTCGGCACCAACGCGAGATCGAGTCCCGCCTTCAATTCATCGTAGTCGCTGAATCCCCTTCCCAGTCCGACGCCGTAGATCTCGTAGGTCTCGTTGGGGTTCTTGTTGCGGTAGGCGAGGTTCGACACCCTCGTGTACGACGCGAACCAACGCTGGTCGCCGGCCAGTGGCAACCCTTCAGCAGAGAGCGTCGCAGCATACGACGACGGCTGTTTGCAGAACGGGTTGCAGCCGTGATCGATCTGCAGGTCGTCGATGAAGAGCTGGCCGGCAAGAGTACCGAAGCTCTTTGTCCGCACGGCAAACTCGCCGCCGAGTCCGAGATTCCCGTCCTTGTTCTCGTTGCGCCAGCTGAGCGCGTAAACATTGAACGGATTGGCCAGCGACGGCTCGAAACCTCTCCCTGCCCCGGAGTAGACGTAGCTCTCGCTTCCCGCAAAATCCCAATTTCCGAGACTGAACGCGATACGGTGGATCGAAAAGTATCGCTGCACCGTTGGTCCGGTTGCGGGGACGACATCGTCGAGCCGCGCGATCACGGTAGACCAGTGAACCTTGTCGGTCCCAATCCGGCCGTAGAGATGATCGTAAGTGTAGGCGTAGTCGCCGAGCATCAGCCCGTCGAGGGTGGGCGGGCCCCAATTACGCCCGACGCGACCGAACGTGAGCTCGCCGTACTTCCACTGTCCGCCGACGTACCCGTCCTCGGTCCGCGCTGCGAGCTTTCGATCTTTGCGCCCCGCAAATTCCGGATCGACGTTGAGCCGCGAATCGATGAGCACTCGCTCGAATCCAACGACTGGCCCGCCGGCCATCACGACACGAATCGCTCCGCCCGGCCTGAAGGCGTGCTGTTGATCCGAAAGCATCAACTCGCGCCGTCCGGAAGTCTGCGCGGTCCCGTACGCATCGACTGTCGCGCGAGCGCGAAAGGTCTGCGCCGACGCTGTATCGGAATCTCCCGGCCGCACCGCGTACTTCTCGACCGCGCTGTACAACGCATCGAGATAAGAGCTCGCCACTCGCCCAGGCTCTCTCGTGCGAGCTGAGTCGATCGCAGTGCGTAGGGCTCTTTCCGTATAAGGTCTCTCGAGCGTGGACAGCTCGTGAAAAATCCCACGCGCCATCAGCGCGTTGACATACGTATAAGCGATGTCGTCGAGCGGCACGTAAGCCGACGCCTGTGCTGACAAAGCTCTCGGCTTGCCGAGCGCCAGGAGAAGGACGAGGATGCCGAGCTTCTTCACCGGTACCAAGGCGAAAGATGAATCTTCGGCGTCAGCTCCAGCGCCGGCGCGGGGAACCGATAGTAGCTCAGCGTGTGCTTGACCGACTTCCACCACGCCGCCTGTCCTGGCAGCTTCTCCGGATCGAAGTCGAGAGAAAGAATGATCTTTCGCTTGGCCCTGAATGACTCCCCGGTCGTCGAGCTGACCCAGTCTGTCACAGAATGCCCGACCGAGAAGCGAATGAAGTCAGGCCAATACGGCCTTGCCCCTTCGGGAAGAATTCGAGCCACGTCGGTCGAGAACCAATAAGTCTGCCCCGCGTAGTCCAGGGACGGACGTAGCTCCGCGCTCATCCCGCTTCGCAGCGCGCGGGTCTTGTGATAAGAGACAGTCGGCTTGACCGCACGCAAGGAAGGATACACCTCCTGCAATACCGCCAGCGTCTGGCCGGTCGTGTTCGCGATCATGTCCGCGTACGAGAAGCCGTACTTCTTGAATTGTCCATCGAAGATTTCGATCTGCAGCTGAAACGCGGCCGCGTAGGCGCCACTCCAGATGATAGCCTTCGTCTTGCCGACGCACGCCCCGCGCAATCCGAGATATCCAAATCGAGCGAGATGATATCCGCCGAGCATGTGGCCGAACTTGTCCTGATCACGGAACTGCTGGTCCCAGTCGGCGTGAAAGAAAAAGTGCGGAGCGCGCTCGCCCGACCACCACGCCTTCTTGAAGTAGTGGTACAGGTACGCGTTCACACCAACGAAGCCAGATGCCACTCCGGTGCGGACGGCGGTGAGCTGGCCCGGCGTGAGCGGGCACGTCGATTTTGGAAGTGCGACTACCGAGTCAACGGCGGGAACCGGGAGGAGGGGCTCGGAGGGCTCCTGCGCGCGGGCGCCAGTTGTCCCCGCCGTCGCGCCGACAATCAGCGCAACGACACAGCACTTTATATGCGGCAATACTTCTCTCCAGTCAGAGATTACGCTTAGCCCAAGATGTCAGCGTGGCCTTACGCCAACGTGACGTCGGCCGTTCCGGCACTCCCGAACAGATCGTAGGCCTCGATCACTTCATCGATGGTTACGGTCGCCGCGCCGAGCTTCGCGACTTCCACGCCAGCCGCGAAGTTGGCGATCACCGCCGCCTCGGCCGGCGTCGCACCCGCCGCCAGCATCGTCGCAAGGTAAGCGGTGACAGTGTCACCCGCGCCGACGACGTCATAGACCTCGCGCGCCGTTGTCGGCACGCGACCGACTTCTCCGTCGGCGCCAATCAGGGCCATTCCCGCTTCACCCAGGGTGAGCAGAATGTGCTCGACGCCGAGTCGCTTCAGCGCCTCGGGAAGCGCTTCCGGGTGTTCGATGTCCACCGCGGCGCCCAGCGCGGATTCGAGCTCCCGGCGATTCGGCTTGAAGATCGTCGCTCCCTTGTACGCGAAGAAATTCTTGTATTTGGGATCGACGACGATTGGGATCCCGCGAGCGTTGGCGTGCTTCATGGTCAGTCCGATGACATCGGCCGTGAGCACGCCCTTGTTGTAATCCTCGAACACCACCGCGGTCCCGTTGTCTATCGCCGTGATGGCCGCGGCGCTCAAAGCCACCACTTCGTCGCCCCGAATGTCCACGTCCTCCTCTTCGTCGAACCGGACGATCTGCTGCGACCGGGCGATGACGCGAGTCTTCGTCGTAGTGCGGCGCTGCACGGTCACGACCGAGCGCATGTTCGCCCCAAGCTCGCGCAGCATCTCCTTCACCACCTGCCCCTCGGCGTCGTCGCCCACCGCGCACACGAGGTCGCACTCCGCCCCGATGGCAGCAACGTTCTGCG
>JAXDME010000301.1:0-12175 GCA_034666285.1 Gemmatimonadaceae bacterium
CGTCCACCGTGGTGGCCGGTCTCCGGGGATTTTACGGACGCGCGTCTCTTCACCGCCAACGATTCCACTTATGTCCTGGCCGTAACGCGCAGAACGGGTATGGTGGAGCGCTACACAGTGAGTGGCACCGACCGCGACGCGATCCGGGCGGTGGTTTCCAGACTTCCGCGCGACGTCATCGTGGCGCGCCGTGACGCGCGCAATGCCTTCGTCAAGAATCAGACGATACTAGGCTTGATCGCGTACGGGCCCACTTTCGCCGGTTCAATGTCTGACAACTCCGCGGCGGCGACAGCGGGATATCTCGTAGTCGCGGGCGGTACTTTCTTCGCCGCATCGGAGATCGCGCGCCGAACGTCCATCTCTCGCGCACAGAGCGACCTGGCTTTCAACATGGGCCACAACGGAGCGCTCGCGGGTTGGGCTGTGACCTACGCCTTGGGAGCAAGCAATCGCGCTCAATCCGGCGGTGCATTCGTCGGAGGACTCACCGGAGCGACTCTGGGGGTGGCAATTGGCCGCGGGATGACGGAGTCGGATGCAGTCGGCGCAGCATTCGGCTCCGACATGGGCGCTCTCATCGGGTGGGGTACGATGGAATCCATCAAGGGCAAGCAGACCTGCAACGTCAACCCGGGCGTCAGCGTGAAGTGCACCCGAAATCTTTCGCCTCGCGCAGAGGTGACGGCCATACTGGCTTCGGGAATCATTGGCTATCCGATGGGCGTGCTGTATCCGCGGAACGCGCACTACAACGTCACGCCCGGTGACATCCAGACGTTGTGGGGCTCGACACTTATCGGAATGGCGGGGTCGGGGGCATTGTTTGTTGGCAGGAACGCCAACAGCCGCACGGTTGCCGCGTCGCTTACCGCGGGCGGCGTGGTTGGAATCATCTCCGGCGACCGTTTTCTCGTCCGCCGTTACGATCACAGCCGGACTGACGGGGGCCGCGTCCTTCTCGGCACGGTTGCCGGGGGATTGGTGGGTGCCGGTATCGCGACTCTTACCAATACCACCGACCCCGAGCCGCACCTCGTGCTGGGACTCGCTGCCGTCGGGGGCGTCCTCGGGATAATCGCCAGCGAGCGATATATAGAGGCGGCACCTGACGCCGGACAGCCACGAATTCGTGTAACTTTCAATCCGGCCGGCCTCGTAGGGTTGGCGAGCCGCTCCGCAGGGAATCACTCCCTACTCAACGTGAGGTTCTAGTGGACACCACGACGACACTCACCTTCGGCGAAAGGCTTCAGGGAAGCTTCGAGCAGCTATATCGCTATGTCCCTGCGCTCTTCGGCGCGCTGGTCATTCTTTTCGCCGGCTATCTGCTGGCGAGACTGCTCGAGAAGGGAACCGACCGGTTGATGCGTCGAATCCGGTTGACTCAGATGCTCGAGAAGGGCGGCGTGATGCAGGCAGTCGAGAGATCCGGCACACGCGTTAACCCAACCCGCGTAGCCGCGAGTCTCGTCTTCTGGTTCGTGATGTTCACCGTGATGCTCGTCGCCGCCAACGCGCTTGGACTCCAATCGCTGGCGAACGTCTTCTCCGAGCTCGTCAGCTACATCCCGAGTGTCATCGCCGCCATCGTCATCATGATAGTCGGCATCGTGCTCGGCAGCTTCGTTGGAGGCCTGATCATGGCGTCGGCGGGCGGACTGCACGGCGGACCAACTCTCGCGCGAGTGGGGAAGGGCGGTGTGGTTGTCCTGGCCGTCTTCATGGCTCTACAGGAGCTCGGCGTTGCAACCGAAATCGTGACGACCGCGTTCGCCATCCTGTTCGGCGCCGTCGCGCTCGCGTTGTCGCTTTCCTTCGGATTGGGAAATCGTGAGCTCGCCGGCGAGATCACGCGCAACTGGTACCGGCGCTACAGGGAAGAACGAGACTCCATCGAGCGCGAGAATCGTGAGATCGACAAAGTCGAAGGAATGAGCAGCAACGAGGAGTACGTGCGGCCGATCTTCGGCGCCGGCCTCCGGAATTCTGGGCCACACGACGTAATCCGCCCGCCCGAGTGAGCTCTTCCGCCGCAACGTTGCCCGAAGTCGAGGCGACGCCCGCGACAAGAGAGCTGGTGAGAGCGTTGTCGCTTCGCGACGCAATCGCTCTTGTTCTCACAGTCATCGGCACCGGAGTTTTCCTCAAGGCAGCGCCAATGGCGCAGCTCGTGGGTAGTCCCTCCAAAGTCCTCCTGGTGTGGGTCGCCGCGGGTCTTCTCTCCCTTGCCGGAGCACTGACGTACGCCGAGCTGGGCGCGATGATCCCGGAAGCGGGTGGTGATTACGTGTTTCTCCGTGAAGCGTACGGCGGACTCCCCGCATTTCTTTTCGGGTGGACGAATCTGGCTGTCATCGCCACGGGAGGAATAGCGGCGGTGGCCACGATCCTCGCGTCGTTTCTCTCTGCTTTTCTTCCGCTCGATGCAGTCTGGGCAACGCGCGATTTCCATCTACTCGGCCAGGTCGTGCATTGGCGTCTCGGAATTCAACAGCTCGTTGCCGTCGCGGTCATCATCCTCTTCTCAGCGATCAACGCGCGCGGAGTTGCGGCTGGCGCGCGGGTCCAGTGGATTGCGACGCTCGCCAAGTTGGGAGGAATCGCCATCATCGTGCTCGGCGCGTTTCTGCTCTCTCACACGGGCACGTGGCAACACCTGCGCGCGCCGGTGATGCCCGGAGTGGTGGGCGGAGGCGTTAGCGCTTTTGGCGCCGCAATGCTTGCCGCGCTATGGGCGTACCAGGGTTGGGCCAACGTGGCAATGGTCGGCGGCGAGATCGAGAAGCCCGAGCGAAACATTCCGCGGGCCCTGATTTATGGAATGGGGATTGTGATCGGCGTCTATCTCGTGACGAATCTCGCGTACTTCTACGCGCTGCCATTCAATGAAGTACTGACGTCCAATTCCACCGCGTATCGAGATGCGTTGCCCGTTGCTGCCAAGGCAGCGCAAAGTTTTTTCGGGTACGGAGCCAAGCTCGTCTCGATCGCGTTCATCATCGCGGTGATCGGCACGCTCAACGGAATCATTCTGATGAACGCGCGCGTTCCCTACGCGATGGCTCGGGATGGGCTCTTCTTTCGCAAACTCGGCGACCTGAGCCCAGCGACCAACGTTCCGGTAACCGCCATCTGGGTGCAGGCGATCTGGGCGTCGGTTCTCGCGCTGTCCGGGACGTTCGACCAGATCACAACGTCGGTGATTTTCGCACTCTGGCTCTTCTTCGGCCTGGTCGCCTCGTCGCTGTTCGTGCTCCGACGAAAGCTGCCGGCGGCGCCGAGGAGATACCGGACGCCGGGCTATCCAGTGGTGCCGATTCTGTTCGTGCTCGTCGCGGTCTGGCTAGTGGTAAACAGCCTCAAGGCGTACCCCGTCGAATCTGGTGCAGGACTTTTTCTGATAGCGCTCGGACTTCCGTTTTTCTTTTTCTTTCGGAGAACGGGTTGGCTCACTCGGGCGAGGATGAAAGAAAGACCCGGGAGCTGACAACTCGCCCCTCCCAGCTGCACCGGGCCTGCATGCTGGCACGAGCTTTTCCTATTGAAGCGCCATGCCCGCCAAGAACTCCGACCTCCATGGCAACGTCCCCGACCAGTGCAGCGTCGCGCTTGTTCTGATCGATGTGATCAACGACATGGAATTCGAGACCGGAGCCCCGCTATTCGAAAACGCACTGCCGGCCGCTAAAAAGCTGGCGAAGCTGAAACGCCGGGCGAGGGAAGCGCGCGTGCCGGTGATCTACGTCAACGACAATTTTGGAAAGTGGCGCTCCGATTTCCGCCAGCAGCTTGGTCACGTCCTGGAAGACGGCGTTCGCGGCGAGCCGATCGCCAAGCTGCTGCGCCCCGACGACGAAGACTACTTCGTGCTCAAGGCGAAGCACTCCGGCTTCTATCACACCCAGCTCGATCTGCTGGTGAGTTATCTGCAGGTTCGAACCTTGATCATTGCGGGTTTCACGACGGACATGTGCGTGCTCTTCACCGCATCCGATGCTTACCTGCGAGATCTCGAGATTGTAATTCCTCCCGACTGTTCGGCCGCGGACTCGGTCGACCACCATGAGACCGCGCTCGAACATATGCGGAGGGTGCTTCACCTGAGGGCGATTCCGTCCACCGAGATCGATTTTACAGAGCTGCTCAAATCATCTAGCGAGGAGAAACAACCCGCTTAGCCGCCGACGCCGTCGGCCCGAAGTGTGCAGTATCGTACGGTCTTCATCAAGCAGCGGGTATGTCTTCTTCTTCCTTGTCCGCAGAGCCCGTAGTCAAGATCGCGAAAAGGATTTTATCGGCGCGAGCCCTGGAGGTCGCTCCCTACGCAAAACTCTACCCCCTCCTGCTAGCGGAAATGGGCGCGATCATGGCAGAGTGGGATCGCAAGACGGACGAGCTACCCTGGTCGCAGTTGGAGGAGGACGAGCGCCAGAACAATCTTTCCGCAGTGGTCACTCGCGTAATCGACTGCGCCATGAGCGACGAAGCGCGCGATGTGCGCGTTAACGCACTAATAGAATCGGCTTGCGCGCATGGAGAATCCCGCAGAGCTCAAGGTGTGGATGTTCCTTCTCTTTTCATCGAGTACGATGTCGTGCGCACGGCCACCTGGAAGTCTCTCAAGACCCTCGCACTTCCGCTGACATCCTATAACGCGATTTTCGTGATCGACGGACTTTTGTCCGTTGCGTCTCGAGGAACTGTGCTCGGTTATCACCGGCAAGAAATGGAAGCCAACGGGCTTTGGGCGACGCAGCGCGAAGAACTTCGGAAAACTGTTCGGTCCTAACCCCTTATCAGGCGTGGGCTCTTACGAGTTGAGTCCGGCCTGACGCTCAAATACCGCTTACGCGCACGTTCGGGGTGGCGCTCTATAGCGTACCGAAGCATGGTGCGCGGCATGTTCCGATAATGCTTCAAGAGAAACGCATCTTCGGCACCGCGGTCTCGTTTTCCGACCTCGCGCAGCATCCAGCCAACCGCCTTGTGGATCAGATCGTGAGGATCATCCACTAACAGCTTCGCGATCCTCAGCGTCGGTCGGAACTCGCCGAGCTTGATGAAATGAAACGTCGAGATCATGGCGATTCGCCTCTCCCAGATATCATCCGAACGGGCGAGACGCTCGAGGAGCTCGATCTCTCTGACCTTCAGGTGCGCGCCGACGAGATACTGTGCCGAGGCGTCGACGAGATCCCAGTTGTTGATGTAGCGAGTGTTGGCGAGATAGGCGCGGTGAAGCTTCGCCCTCACGGCCTCATCTCCGCGACTGTATTTGCGCACGAGGAGTAGCAGTGCGAGCAAACGCTCTTCGTGCCATGACGAGGTCAGCATTTCGAGCGCCTCCGAATCTTCCAGGTCGGAGTACTCACGCACTAGCCGGCGCAGATCGGGTACCCTCAGCCCGAGAAACCTGTCCCCCGCGCCGTACTGCCCGGGCGCCGTCTTGAAGAAGCCCTGCAGAAATTTCGCGTCGGCGGGATCCGCCAAAGCGTATAGCTCCTTCCGCACAGCCGCGAGCGTTGGCTCCGAGCGGCGCGCCTTCCTAGTGTCCGCTTTGCGCTGCGGCATTCACGACAGCCTTGGCGACTGCCTGTTGCAATGGGCCGACATCCGGAAAATACCCGCGCGGATCGGTCCCCATGTTCTGCCGGTTCGTGAGCAGCACCACAGACAATCCGTATTTCGGAACACCGAGCACGTACGTGCCCGTGAATCCGGTGTGCGAGAAGCTTCCTTCCGGTAGCGTGGCTGGTGACTGCCAGCCGAGGAAGTTCAGATACTTGTCGCGGGTAAGAAACGCATCGACGACCTGCGGTCGGATGTACTGGTGACCCGCGTAACTGCCACGGTTGTTCAGAAGGTCGAGCAAAACGCGAAGATCCGCGGCAGTGGAAAAGAGTCCCGCGTGTCCGGCAACGCCGCCGTTCGCGTAGAATGAATTCCCGTCATCCACCTCACCATTGAGCACGTACTGTCGCCACCCGCTCCACGCCGTCGGGTCACCCCGGTACCGGTACCCGAAGGTCGAATCGTACACCATATGATGCTCGTAGATGTTTCCCTGTTCCGTCGCGGCGAATTCAGTGAATCCGTGCGCTTTGGGATTGAAGGTCGTCGATTTGAGCCCGAGCGGGCCATACAGGTTCTGCTCGAGAAATGAATCCAGCCGCGTTCCGCTCACGCGCTCGACTATGTAGCCAAGCAACATGAATCCCAGATCGCTGTAGTGGCGTGCGTCGCCGACGCCCCACTGTAGGGGCATGTCGCGTATCACGGCGTAGGTCTCACCGCTGCTTGAGCCGTGGTAGTAGAGCGGCTGCCATTGCACCAGCCCCGACGAGTGCTGGAGCAGTTGTCTAACCGTGATGCTGTCGAGATGGGGTCCGCGAAAGTCGGGCAGGTAGCGCCAGACGGGTGCGTCGACGTCGATCTTCCCCCGGTCTACAAGAAGCATCGCCGCCATCGTCGTTGCCATCACCTTGGTAACGGATGCGAGATCGAACATCGTGGACGTCCGCATGGATCGCGGCACTACGAGTCGACGCATGTCGAAGTCGTTGAGCTGCGCGTACCCGAATGCGCGCTCGTGGACGATGTGCCCATTTCTGGAGACCACAAGGACCGCGCCCGGAATCAGCGTCCCGACGGCCGCGACGATCAACGAGTCGGCCGACGCAATCCCAACTGCGAGTGCGGGATCAGGAAGAGCGAGCGAAGCTGCAGGAGCGTACCCTCTGCAGCCCGACGCTACTGCGAGAAATACCGTTACCGCCAAAGACACCCGGAATCGCGTCATACAATCCAAAGATCCCCCAAGTCCCATGAAGTTCAATCTCAAAAAAACTCATTGACAACCTGTCAGGAAGCTTACATTCTTGCGCCAGTCGGATGGCTCCTGTCCTTCGCAACCACAAAATGCTTCTTGCTCAGGGCTCCTGCCGCTCCAATAATCCCGGAAATAATCGCCCGCTCCCACAGACGCTGTGGGACGCGATCGAACGTTTTGGGTAGAGCCGCCACGAGCTAGCACAGCTCATTTCCATCGCCCTCGCGCTTCGATCCATTGACGCGGGGGCTTTTTGTTTTTCGCGAGAGCTTCTCTCACCTGACCTACTGGAGGCGAACTGTGACGAGGTTCAACAGGACATGACCCCGATTCCAATCAATCAGGCCGATACAGCGTGGATGCTGGTCGCGACCGCTCTAGTGCTGGTGATGACCCCAGCGCTCGGCTTCTTTTACGGCGGCCTGGTCAGAGCGAAGAACGCGCTCAATACCATGATGATGAGTTACGTCGCCCTCGGCTTTGTCGGAATCGCGTGGGCTTTCATCGGCTACTCGCTCGCGTTCTCGACCGGCTCCAACTGGCTCGGCGGATTCGATAACGCTTTCTTCAACAACGTCGGACTCGACGCGAAGGGAACCATCCCTCACGTCCTTTTCGCTGCCTACCAGGCAACCTTCTGCATCATCACCGCCGCTCTTATTTCGGGCGCGATCGTCGAGCGCATGCGGTTCGGGCCGTACGTCGCCTTCATCACGCTCTGGTCTATAGTCGTTTACGCGCCGATAGCCCATTGGGTGTGGGGTGGAGGCTGGCTGGGTAAGCTCGGCGCTCTCGATTTCGCCGGTGGTACCGTGGTTCACATCAACGCTGCCGCAGCGGCGCTGGTCGTGGCGGTCGTGCTCGGCGCGCGCAAGGACTACGCCCGGCAGGCAATTATCCCCCAGAACGTTCCGTTCACGCTGCTCGGCGCGGGTCTCCTTTGGTTCGGATGGTTCGGCTTCAATGGTGGAAGCGCGCTCGCTGCAAATGCCTCAGCGGCGCTCGCCTTCACCAACACAATGCTCGCTCCAATGGGAACGCTCGTAGTCTGGAGCCTGCTCGACATCACCCGCACCAAGAAGACGACGGCGGTCGGAGCGGCTACGGCGATAGTCGTGGGCCTGGTCGCGATCACTCCCGCCGCGGGTTTTGTAAGTCCGGTATCCGGAATCGTGCTGGGCGCAATCGCAGCGCTTCCAAGCTACTTCGCGATTCTCTGGAGAGCCGGCACCAGGCTGGATGATTCGCTCGACGTCATTGCAGCCCACGGAGTGGGCGGAACGGTGGGGGCACTGCTCACCGGGGTGCTTGCACAAAAAGTCTGGAACGGCACAGCCGACGGAGCGATGTTCGGCAATCCGAAACAGCTGGGCATCCAGCTCGTGGCGGTACTGGCGACGATTGTCTACAGCGTTGTCGGAACGTTCGTTATCCTCAAGGTGATAGCGTTGGTCGCGCCGTTGCGCGCGAGCCAGAAAGAGGAAGGAGTCGGGATGGACGTCAGTCAACACGGAGAAGAGGCTTACAGCAGAGGCGAAGGCGCAATTCTCGTTCATGCAGACAGGGGCTGATATATGAAACTCGTAGTAGCAATCATTCGACCGGAAAAACTCAACGAAGTGCTCGAGGCGTTGTACCGGGCAGAAGTGCGTGGACTCACGATCAGCAGAGTTCGTGGCCACGGTGGAGAGACCGAAGCTGTGGAGACCTATCGCGGCATGACGGTCAAGGTGGAGCTGCACGACAAGGTCCGGCTCGAGATCGGTGTGTCGGACACCTTCGTTCAGCCGACGGTGAAAGCGATTCTCGCGGCGGCTGCGACCGGTGAAGTGGGCGACGGAAAAGTGTTCGTCCTGCCGGTCGAGAAGGTGTATCGCATTCGAACTGGTGAAGAAGATCGATCCGCGGTGACGCCGGTTGTAGGCGCGGAAAGCGATTTCTAGCGGTCGAGCACTCTGAAGACGCAGAGACTGTGCGCCGCCACCGCTCCCAGGGTGACGGCGCCGTCTTCGACCAGCATGACGCGGCAGGCGCTCGACGGATCATTGTAGAGCGTCTCGAGACGGAACAACCTTCCGCGGAGCGCTGCTGCAAGCGCGATATGAACGCGATCGATTGTGCGGTCGCCAAAATTCACCGCGGCCAGGATTGTCTCCTCCGGAGCGTGGCGCACGATCCCGACAATCGCGGGGTTGGTCGAATTGCCCAGTGCAACATCGCCCGCATCGAGCGCAGGATGCTGATTCCGGAGATGAATCAACTTGCGGTAGTGGTTGAGCAGTGATGCGGGATCACCATCCTCAGCGGCCACGTTTTTCGAGGTCCAATCGGGCTGCAGCGTTTCCCACGGAGTGCCGGTCGTAAATCCGGCCTTGGCCGCGCTACTCCATTGCATCGGAGTTCGGATCTGCTCGTCCGGTTTTGGTCCGACCATTCCGATCTCTTCGCCGTAGTAAACGAACGCAACTCCCGGGAGCACCAGCATCGCGCTCGCTGCCACCCGGGCCTTTGCCATGTCAGAAAGCACGGTCATCGTGCGCGGCTGGTCGTGGTTGGTGAGAAACGGAGACCACCGGCCGGCGGGAAGTTTCGCGCTCGCCTCCCGAACTGCGCGCTCGTAAGTCACCCCATCGCCCGTACGAGCCGCCTCGATGGTCCCCTTTGCGACGTCGAAAGCAAAGTAGGAGTCGAGCTGATCCGGGTAGTACGACGCGAGTACATCCACCGAGCCATCGCCCATCTCCCCGACTGTAAAGGAGCGGGGCGCCTCCCTCCTAATCGCGTCGCCGAGTACGTGAAGAACCTGATGAGTGCCGCGGGTGTGCTTGAGCTGATCTCCTTCTTCCACGAGATATGGGATCGCATCGAACCGAAAGCCGTCGACCCCCATCTTCGTCAGCCAGTACGCGGTGACCTTCTTCATTTCCTGCGTCACTACAGGAGTTTGGTAATTGAGATCCGGCATCCCCTCCCAGAACACTCCGTAGTAGTACTCGTCGCGCACCGGCGATTTGTGCCATGCCACCTGACCCCACGGCCCTGGCTGATTCGGGTTCACAGGCGACCACCGATACCATGAGCGATATGGGCTCGCCGGATTCTCCAGCGCAGACTGGAACCATGGGTTCTCGCTCGACGAATGGTTTGGAACGAAGTCGACGATCACGCGGATCCCGCGGCGATGCGCGGCTCTCACCAGCGCGCGAAAATCCGCGTCGGTGCCATAGCGTCGATCTACATGGTAGTAGTCGGTGACGTCATAGCCGTGATAGCTCACCGATTTGGCGATGGGCATCAGCCAGATGCAATTGGCTCCGAGATCGGTGGTACTCCGGGAATTCCCGTCGTTGATGTAGTCGAGATGTGCAGTCAGCCCGCGCAGATCCCCCACGCCATCCCCGTCGGCGTCCGCAAAGGAGCGCACAAAGACTTCGTAGCAGACTCCGGTGTGCTGCGCGCTCTCCCCGGATGCTGAGAGACCACCTTGTAGCCGCTGTCGCGAACATGACAGCGCGGCCAGCACTGACGCCCAGACAGCCCACCGGATTGTTGGATGCACTTTGATCGAATTGGAATGGGCCAGTGGGCTGGCGAGAATCACCGCTTTGGTATTACTCTCACGGGAGTTCGCACCTCGCCTAATTGCGGCCTGTTTGACAGATTTGAGACTCTCAGTCCCGCAAAAAATGTCGCTCTTGCGCTCATCCTTTGCACTTCTTGTAGTCGCGGCTATCAGCGCGGCGTGCGCGTCTTCACCGGCGCCCGTCGTCACTCCCCCGCGCGTAGTGCACGATACCGTCACCGTCAGGGACGCTGACCAGGACAAGCGGATAGCCCGCCTGGAGCTCCAGGTTTTGGCGAGGGACGCCCAGGTAGAGGATCTGCAGACAAAGCTCGACGACACCCGCGCCGAAGTAGTGCGGGCGATGGCCAAGCTGCAGTCCGGCGCGAGTCGCGCTCAGGCCGCGTCGGCCATGGCGGAAGCGGAAGTCGCGCTCCAGACCATGAAAGCCGGATCCCAGGCCGACCCACCGGAGGCCGCAGAGATTACGCGATTCGTGCGTTCCGCGGCGACGGAATTCGACAAGGCCAACTACGGCGGCTCGCTTTATCTGGCGAACCAGGCTAAGAATCTGGCGACCGCGTATCGTGGGCGGTTGGCGGTGGCGGGTCGCGACGCCGCGCGGCCAGGCGAGACGCCATTCGCGGTACCGCTCAAGCTGGTCACGACTACTCGCGGAAATGTTCGCGGCGGCCCCGGTACGGCATTCCCGATTGTTTTCGCCGCGGAGTCCGGCACGACACTGACCGGCTATTCCTACGCCGACGAGTGGATCAGGATCAGTGATGACACGGGGCGCGCGGGCTGGATCTTCCGCACACTCGTTTCCCGGCCCTGATCAGCTTCCGGTCTTTGCCAGTTTGCGGGCGCGGATAGCACGATCGCGCCCTTCTCGTTTCGCCTGGTACAGCGCTTCATCAGCGATTGATATCAACGCCTCGGCGCCGTCGGCATCCTCAGGGAACGTAGCCACGCCGATGCTGAGCGTCATCTTGCGCCCATGGAATTTCTTGGCGGCGACGCGGGCGCGAATGTGCTCGGCAAGCTCGAACGCATCGGTCGCACTGGTGTCGGGCATCACCACGACGAACTCCTCACCGCCGTAGCGCGCGACGCAATCCACCGGGCGGGCGGAGTCGCGCATGATCTCGGAGATCGCCTTCAGTACTTCATCACCAGCGGGATGTCCGAACGCGTCGTTGTATTGCTTGAAGTGATCGACGTCGCCGACGAGTACGGAGAAGCTTCTGCGCTCGCGCTTGCAGCGAGCCTCTTCGTTGTCGAGCCGGTTCATCAGCTCGCGGTGGTTGTCGAGACCGGTCAAACTGTCCGTCGTGGATAGCTGCTCGAGCTCTTCGTTCTTCTTGCGGAGCGTCTCATGTATGAGATCGAGCTCGCGCCGTCCTTCGCGTAAACGCGACACCATGTGGTTGAAGACGTCGGTGAGGTACCCTACTTCACCGCCACCCGGTGCTTCAGGCAAGTCGACGGCGAGATCTCCGGCTGCCACTTCGCCCGCACCCTTCGTGAGCAAGTCGAGCGGCCGAGCGATCAAAAGTCCCAGGCGATATCCAGCGGCCGACACGAGAACGAGCAGAAGAGCGATGACGATCAGCGAAACGTCGCGGAAATGGCGGACCTGCCTGAACGCCGACTCGGCCGACAGCTCCGAAGGGATGACTCCTGTTCTCGACAGGACGAGAATGGCGCCACCTACTATGAACAAGCTCCTGAAGAGTGCGCGCGCCCCTATCACCTATTCGACCATCGGTGGTCGCAAC
>JAXDME010000302.1:0-8648 GCA_034666285.1 Gemmatimonadaceae bacterium
GCATGTCGAGGAAGTGATAAAAGAATCCCTTGTAGCCGGTGACGTTGGTGGTCTGCGGACCCTGCGGCGCGTTGTACATGAAACGCAGTGTGTTGAGAGTGCGTTGCGCCGCATCAGCTCGCGATACGTAGCCACGCTCGACACCCACCGGGTACGCGGTGAGTGCGAATCCAATCGCCGCAACGCTCGAAAAGCTTTGCGTCGGCCAGCGATCGGGAGTGAGACCGGTGTTTGGGTCGCTCTTGTCCCAGAACCAATTGAAGGTTCGCTGCTCGAGAGTGTCGAGAAAGGCCACCTGGCGCGGGGTGAGCGAAGATGGCGGAAGGGGCCCGCTGACTCCGGTGATCGTCGCGTTCGTCGCACATCCCGATGCAACAACGAGCAACGCCGACGAAAATCGCCTGAGTGTCAACCGGAGACCGAGCATTGTATTCCTTTGCTGTGATTTCAACGTTCATTCCGGGCAGACTTCGTACCGCTGAGCCCGGAATCGGATTCCGAGGCGAATATCCTCCCGAAACCGGGAGGAACCAGTTTATGCAATCGGCGCTGGCTGCAGTGTACCGCAGCCAGCGCCGATTCAGTCATGCGCTCAATTCATCTACCCGTCGTGCGGCAGAGAAAATGAGGTTAGAAGTTTAGCTCTGCTCCGAGCTGGTATCTCCGGGCGTCGGAGACCACACAGTTTGCCTTGCCGAAGTTCGGGTTGCTGTTATTGATGTTGAAACCACCGCCAAGGTTCTGGTCGTAGCAGCCGAGATTGATATGGTTGAGCGCGTTGAACACGTCGAAGGTGATTCCGAATTCGGTAGCCGTGCGTCCAAAGCCCGGGAAGTCCTTTCGAAGCCGCATGTCGACGTTCTGGTACGGGAACGTGCCCGGTGTGGTGAATCCCGCTCTCGTGAAGGTGGGACAGAACCGCTGGCAACCAACATCCCACCGCTGCTTGCCACCAAGCGTAACGAGACCGGACCACTGTATGCCAAAGAGGTACGGAACGTCTGTGATCCAGTTCGCAACGATGCGATGCTTCTCGTCGTTCGCCGCGTGCTTCTTGATCGTACTTGCCTGCGGGAAAGCGAAAGTGTCGCCCAGGAGGTCCTCGCCCGCGAGGTAGCGCGTCGCATAGGTATAAGTGAACCCGGCGCCCCATCCCAGCGCATCCAGGGATGACCGGCTGTAGGCTTTGTCGAGCTGGAACGACACTGCGTCGTACCAGGTCTTCACGTCGTTGGTCGAGTAAATGACTGACGCTATACCGTGCGCGCCCCAGTTGAATGGGAAGTTGCAGCACGTTCCGTTGTTGTTCAGTCCACCAGCGGCGACATTCCACGTGAAGCCGTCAGTCATGCGCTGCGATGCGTACGTGACAGCGGCCGAGTACTGGCCGATGAGCTGTCTCACACCAAGGCTCCACTGCTTCGTTTTCGGAACCTTGTAGTTGTTGTCCAGCAGCCACAACTCGTGAAGGCCGCTCGACGCTGTAAGCGCGTCGAGTGTTGCTCTGTCGGCTGTGAGATAGGAAGGCTGGAAGGCAACCTGTCCTGGTGCTGGCGCCGTACCTTGCGGCGCAAAATGGATGGTGTAAGTCGGGTTGGAGATTTTCAGTTTTTCATCGACGGCCACGTCGAACGGCACGCGATCGTAGTAAAGGCCCCAGCCGCCGAATACTGTGGTGCGGTTGGCCTCGTCGATTCCGTACGAGAACCCGATACGAGGTTGGACCGCCCCCTTGAACGGCTTGCGATTATTGCCTGTGGCGATGTACCGGGTGAGGTCCAGGGGCACGAACAGATTGACCCCGGATGGCGATCCGGCGTTCGGCTGAGACATGTATGCCCTCAACGTATCCACGTAGTGGATGGGTCCATTGTTGGGCGAGACGTATCCGGTGTTCAGCATGTTGCTCTCATAATCCCACCGAATACCGGCGTTAATCAGCAGTCTCTTCACCGGGGCCCAGTCATCCTGGAGGTACACGCCGGTTTGGTTGTTCTTCGAGTTGAAGAACGGGTCGCCCGAGCCGTACCTGAGCTCGTACGGAACTGCGTAATTGTACGTCTGGACACCGGCCCCGCCGTCCGCGGTCTGCGCGTAGTGGAACTGCGGAACTTCATCGTTCCGCTTGTCGATATTGTACGTGTCGTGGTTGAAGCTTAATCCGCCCTTGAAGACGTGCTCTCCAGCCATTTGGAAGCCTGTGAAGGTCAGGTCGTCACGGAAGCCAATGCGCTTCTGGATGTACTCCTGAATCGAATTGGCTGCGCCAATCACATAATCGGTTCCGGTCACTGTGTAGATGCGTCTCGCCTCACCGCCCGAGTTCGGGCTGAACCCGCGATGGAACTGCGAGAAATCGATCTTCGATTCGTTGAGCCACGGGCCGGTAAAATAGTTGTGCTTCAGCTGGACGACGGTGTTGTAGTTGTGATTGTTCGTCGCCGCCGCATAACTGGTGGTGCCTCCAAAATCCCTGACGTCCGTTTCGTGCCGGTTGCTGAAGCTCAGCTCGGCAGACGACTTGTCGTTGATCTCATCCGACAGCTTGCCGAAGAAGAGGTTTTCGCGGAACGGCGAAATGAAGCTGCCGTTGTACTGTCGGAGATTGACCGAATCGAGCGCGGCGAATCCGGTTGGAAGCGCCGCAACATTTACCTGGTTCGCACGGTTCTGGTAGTTCCCTTCGTACGACCCGAAAAAGTGAATCTTGTCCTTGACGATCGGGCCGCCAAAACTCAATGCGCTGAGCGTGCGGCGATAATCGGGCTTGGGCGTCTTGGCGGCGCGCTGGAAGCTGTCCAGCCCGACCATGGCCTTGCTCTGATAAGCGAAGAGCGCGTTACCGCTCCAGACATTGCCGCCTGATTTCGTCGTCGCCGTGATTACGGCGCTCGACGCATTCTGATATTCCGCTTTGAAGTTCTGAGAGATCACGCGGTATTCCTGCACGGCGCTGCGGGGAAATGGGTTACCGCGACTGGCGTCCTGACCGCCGATTCCGCCCTGCGTGAGCTCGTTCTTGAAGCTCGTACCGTCGATGAAAAGATTGACGCTCGCCGGCGGCTGACCACCCGCTGAAACTGTCTTGAACTGTCCGTTGATCCGATCTTCGGTCACGGTCACGCCAGGCGCGAGCGCGGCCAGGTCGAGGAAGTTCCGGCTTGGCGTCGGAAGTTTCGCGATCTGCGCCTGCGTTACGTTCGTCGCGACTTCTGAAGTATGCGTCTCGGTACCCGTCGTCGCGGTAATCACCTGCGTCTGGAGCTGCGCGGCCTGCGTCGCCAGCGAGAAATCCTGGCTCTGGGTCGCGCCAATCTGGACCACAACCCTGCGGTTCTGCGGAGCGCTGCCAATTCGCCGAACGCTCATGTCGTAGGTTCCCGGAACGACACCGACGAGTGCATACCCCCCAGCATCATTCGACTGGGCCGTGCGCGTGACGCCGTTGTCCACGTTGCGCGCGATGATCTGCGCGCTGCCGATTGGCGCCCCGCCTTCGCCGGTCACCGTACCGCGGATCGTGCCGGTCGTATTCTGCGCGAAGAGATTACCGCCCGCCATGCAGACGAGTGCGAGCGCTACGGCTACTCCCCGACAGAATCTGTGAAAATTGATCTTGCTGCTATTCATTTACATCTCCTGTTGTCGTTGTACTTCGGAATTCGTTGTGGACCTGCAATCTTCAAGTGGAAACAGTCTCCCGTTTGAGTGTCCTTGGTGGTGGGCGCTCCGCCGACTCGCCGCCGGTCGAGCGCCTGATGACCAGCTCCGTCGACACTCGCTCACGCCGGCGGGGATGATCGTTCTTGTGTGTCACTCCGTGCAGTAGCATCTCCACGGCCCTCTCCCCCAGCTCGCAGATCGGCACGTGCACCGATGAAAGCGGCGGGTCCATGTAGCGCGCCAGCGGGATGTCGTCGAAGCCTGCAACAGCGATTTCCTCCGGGACGCGTACGCCGGACTCACGCAAAGCGCTCAGCGCCCCGATCGCCATCGCATCGTTCGCAGCGAAGATCGCCGTGGGACGCTTGCGCATCGACAGCAGCTCGATTGCCGCCGCGTAACCCGTCGCCTCGGTGAAATCGCCTTCCCTCTCGAGCAGCACTTCCGGCGTGATTCCAGCATCGCGCAGTGCGGTGCGATAACCGCGCAGACGCTCCGTCGCGTCGTAGTTCCGCGGCGACCCTTTTATGATCGCGATCCGCCGATGACCGCGGTCCACGAGATGCGTCACCATTTCCCGCGCGCCACGACAGTTCTGGATGGTGAGCGAGTCCATCTGGCTTCCCTTCGACACCGAGCAAAGCAGCACCACCGGTATCGTGCTCGGCAGATTGAGCAGCGAATCGGCGTCGAGGTCGGGCGACAACACCACCACTCCGTCCACGCGTCCGCGCATCGCCCGCATGGCGGTCTCGATCTCGGGCTTGTCCGCGTACGTGCGCGAGATCAACAGATGAAATCCGTGACGCTGCGCGGTGCTGTCCATACCACGAATGATCTCGGAAAAGAATTCGCCATACAGATCGGGAAGGAGGACACCGAGGGTTTCGGTCTTGCTCGTAATGAGGCTGCGCGCGCCACTGTGTGGCACGTAGCGCATCCTGCCGGCGACCTCACGAATGAGGCGCCCCGTCTCTTCACTTACCGGTCCGCTGCCGTTGAGAACTCTGGATACGGTGGCGACGGACATGTTCGCAGCACGTGCAACATCCTTGATCGTGACCATTATCCTCGCGGGTTCTTGGCCGATCTTCAGCCCAACGGAACAAATATGTAATCGTTTACATAGAGGGCGCCAGAGACAAGTTCTCGGCGGTGTTTTTCATGGCTCTCCCTTCCCCCGTCGCATCGGTACGTTGAACTTTCGCGTGTGAACTACCCACATATTGTCCGCTTTATTACCCTGGCCTCCTTCGTCCCACTCGCCGCTTGCCGCCAGGTCGCCCCCGCGTTCGGGCCCAATCTCGCCGGCGCCCGCCAGAACGCGGAGGAATTCTTCTACTCCGTCGGCTCGCGCTTCACCAACATCCAGAGACCGGCGCGAATCCTTCACGCAAGAGCACAGTTCGGCCACTACGCGCTTACTCCCTCGGGCATCTACAACGACACCACAATCTGGCTGGCGATCGGCGCCGATAGCGCCCGCCTGTTCGGCGACGAAGGACGCTTCTCCTACGATCGCTACATCGTCACTACCAAGCTGTCCACGACTCCTCCCGACGCGCTCACCGAATCGCGCGAGATCGTCCGCCTCAGAAAGCTCACCGACAACGAATACGAGTGGTTTACCAACGTCGATGTCGCACTGGGCCGCATGCCGGCAAAAGCCATCTCCGACGTCGTCGCGGCTGCTCTCGCCGCGGGCGAAGGGAGATCTTCGTCGGCCATCCGCGCGGACTACAATGCGAGCTTCCCGCGCACCGCTGAAGCGCTCGGACGGCTTTACACGCTCGACACGCTCAATGCGACGACCGACGCCGAGGGCGCCACGACCTTCGATCTCGCGATACTCCTCACGCCCGAGATTCTCAAGGCGACGATGCCGCATTACTCGGCGTACATCGACAAGTATTTCACAAAAGGCAAATACCGCATCACTCTCACCGACAAGACCGGCGCTCGCTGGTTCGATGCCTGGGCGGCCAACCGCTACATGCACTTCAAGGTGCGAAGCAAGGGAGGACATTTCGCGCCCCTCCAGGGTGCCGTGAGGCCGATGCCAGAAGCGCTGACGATACAGGTGGACATGTCGATGAAGATCCTCGTCTTCACGGTCGGCTGGACGGAGATGATGGGCGACTTCGAATTCATCAACACTCCGCACGAACGCGGATGGTCCATGCGATTCGCCAAGGATCCGAACTGGACGCTCCCTCCCGCAGTGGGCTTCCTGCTCAAGGCGCCTCTCCATCGGCCGTTCCAGGGCGAAGGCATTCCGGTACGATTCTCCATCAGAGACACGCCAGGCTCGCAGACGCTACTCAATCGGCGCGGCTCTCTCGTCGTTCAGGAGAGCGGGATTCTTCGATTCCTCAATCGCCTGAGCGGCACCGCCGTTGGCGACTTCCTCGGCCCTTCCGAGCGAGAAGCCAATCGCTTCAACGCGGATGCGTTTCGCGCGCTCAGGATAGATGTCGCGGCGCTGCTGCAGTGATGCGCGTTGTCTCTCGTCTCGGACCTGGCACCTTGTCCACCCACCTGGCTCTCCTCGCTCTGAGTTTTGTCACCAGCGGGGTGTCGCCTCAGCTGGGACCGCGCAATTAAATTTCTGAGCGAAAGCGTTGTGGCGGTTGTACATTCGCGAGTGAGGGAAAGCCCTTAGCTGGCAATTTCCACTCGACCGCCGGCATACGACACCCTGAATTCCGAGATAAGCGTCATGACGATCACCACGACCGACAATCTCGCGATCGCGCGCCGGTACCTCGAAGCAATCGAGAACGGCGCGGAAGGCAGCGCCCTCGCCGAATTCTTCACCAAGGACGTCGTCCAGGAAGAATTTCCCAACCGACTTCAGCCGATCGGTGCGCATCGCGAGCTCAGCGGGATTCTCGCCGACGCGAAAAAGGGGAAGCAGACGCTGAGGGCCCAAAAGTTCGACATCCTCAACTCGATCTCGGACGGCGACAACGTCGCGCTGGAAATTCACTGGAGCGGCTATCTCGCCATTCCTGTCGACACTCTTCCCGCTGATTCCGAGATGCGCGCGCATCTTTCGCTTTGGCTGGAGTTCAGGGACGGCAAGATCGCTCGGCAGCATAACTACGACTGCTTTGATCCCTGGTGGGTTTGACCTCGGCCTAGAGATCGCGACGACTCCGATCGTTTAGCCCGATTCCGGAAAACAGAAACGCCGCAAACTCTGAGAGTCTGCGGCGAATTTATTTGGCGGTCTCCCGCCCAATCGTGCCACGCGCGCCGTCATTGGAACTCTACGTCCTACCGAGCGGCGGCGGGCAGCTAATCAATTTTCTAAAAAGCGATGGAGCTGAGGGGGATCGAACCCCTGACCTCTGCAGTGCGATTGCAGCGCTCTCCCAGCTGAGCTACAGCCCCGCGATTCCCGCGACGGACTGTCCTCGAACCAGGCCGAGCTGATCCGTCGCACCGGATCAAAGCAAAAGCCCCGCGGAACAACGCGGGGCCGCTCTTATCTTAAGGTAGCGGATCCGCGCCTGAAGTCAAGACCCAACTGAAGTCTCAGGCCTGTAACTCTATGTCCAACCACAGGATACATGGCGGGCATACGGGGATAGGACGACTGCATCGGCGTATGGTAACATTCGCATCATCCGCATCTCAAATACTGAAGCAGGGAGCTACGGGTTTTGCAGCCAAAGCTCGGAGCTTTTCCGTCGGCGTATGGAGTTTTGGCATCTGGCACCGACGGACTTGCTGATCTCGAATAAGATGGTCGGTCTCAGACTCAGGTCGCCTTTGCCGCCTGTATGAAAGCTCTGAGCTACCTGCATAGTTAGCTGATAGCTCCCGGCTTCAGTTCTGTGCAGGTCCATCGCAGCGCCGCGATAGCTACGCCGAGTTATCCGGCGATGGTGTCTCCCCCCAACACCGGTAGCACATCTCCCGAGATGTAGCTCGAGTCGATGTTCGACGCCAGAAAAACGTACGCGGGAGCCAATTCTTCCGGCTGCGCCGGACGCCCCATCGGCGCATCCTGACCGAACTTGGTCACCTCATCGGCGTCCTTTGCCTGCGTGTTGAGCGGAGTCCACACTGGGCCCGGCGCTACGGCGTTCACTCTTATTCCTTTCTCCACGAGATTCTGCGCCAGCGATTTTGTGAAGGCGTGGATCGCGCCTTTCGTCGCGGAGTAGTCGAGTAGTGTTTTCTCGCCCTCCAGGCCGGTAATCGAACCGGTGTTTATGATGCACGACCCCTTTTTCATCCGGGGCACCGCTGCCTTCGCCAGGAAAAAGTAGCCGTAGAAATTGGTACGAAACGTTCGATCGAGCTGCTCATAGTCGATGTCCTCGATCGACTCCTGATTTTTCTGATAAGCCGCGTTGTTGACCAGGATGTCGAGAGCCCCAAGCTCATTGAACGTTCTGTCCACGCATTCTTCGCAATAATCGAAGTCGGTAACGTCGCCGGGAAGAAGCAGCGCTCGCCTGCCTTCCGCGCGAATCGCGTCACGGGTCTCGTTTGCATCGCGCTCCTCTTCCGGTAGGAACATGATTGCCACGTCGGCGCCCTCGCGCGCGAACAACACCGCGACCGCACGCCCGATCCCCGAGTCGCCGCCGGAAATCAGCGCTACTTTCCCCTTCAGCTTGTCGGCGCCTTTGTAGAGCGGAGCGGTGTACTGCGGGCGCGGGTGAACCTTGGCCTCGATCCCCGGATAATCCTGATGCTGCTTCGGCATCGGCGGTTTTGGGTGGGATTTAATGCGGCGAAGCTGCGCCTCAGTCTTCTTCTTTGTCCTGGTCGGCATCACTTCCTCTCTGTGGCTGCGTTTATCGAGTGCTACGAGAGAGGCAAGCCGCGTTCCTTTGCTCGGCGTTTCGATCGGGACGCCCAGCTGGCATCCACGGAACTGAAGCAGGGAGCTATCAGCGTCTAAGCCGAAGCTCAAAGCTCACGCCAAACGCCGACTGAAAAGCTCCGAGCTTTGGCTGAAAAGCTTT
>JAXDME010000303.1:0-4128 GCA_034666285.1 Gemmatimonadaceae bacterium
GTCGTCGCGCGGGCTGTCGATGCTGAAGACGGCGGAAACCGAGAAGTACCCGCATGTGACTTACTTCTTCAACGGCGGTGTCGAGCAGCCGTATCCCTGCGAGAGCAGGGTCATGATTCCAAGTCCGAAAGTCGCTACGTACGATCTCCAGCCGGAGATGAGCGCCGAGGGCGTCACCGAAGCCCTTTGCAAGGGAATCTCGTCGGGTGAACAGGATTTCATTCTCTGCAACTACGCGAACGCTGACATGGTGGGACACAGTGGATCGATCCCCGCTACGATCAAAGCGGTCGAGACGGTCGACCGAATGCTTGCGCGGGTTCTCAAGGCCGCGGAAAAAGCGGGGACGCGACTCCTCGTCACCGCGGATCATGGGAATGCTGAAATGCTGATTGATCCGGAGACCGGCGGGCCGCACACCGCTCACACCACGAACCCGGTGCCGTTCGTCGTAATCGATTGGAATCAGGAACAGAGACTACGCTCCGGCGGCGCTCTCTGCGATGTCGCGCCAACTATATTATCAATGCTCGGAATCGAGCAGCCGTCAGAGATGAACGGCGTCAATCTTGGAGTAGATTAGTGAAGCCTTTCATGGGCGCTCTGGCGCTTGCTTTTGTTGCGACCACCGCTCGCGCGCAGGTCGGCCATCTTCCTGACAACAGTCCCTATCGTGACCTCGAGGCGAGTCAGGAGATCTCTTTCTTCGGCGGTCGGTACACGGCGGGAAAGGACGCCCTCGGGGTCGCTCCGGGTGATGGTTCCATGTATGGGCTGCGCTACGAGGTACACGTCGGCGGTCCCGCCTTTCTCATGACCCGCTTCGCGCACGTGAATAGCGAGCGTCTTGCGATCGATCCCACCAAGACCGGAACCGCGGTACAGCTCGGCAAGAGGAACGTCTCGCTCAACCTCTTCGACGTAAACCTTGTGCTCAATCTCACCGGTCAGAAGAGTTTTCATCACATCATTCCGGTGATCAACTTCGGCGCCGGTATCGCAAACTGCAGCTGCACCGTCTCCCCCGATCCCTATTCGTTCGGCACCCCGTTTGCATTTTCGTTTGGTGGCGGATTGCGTTACGTGCCGGGTGGCCGTTTCCAGTTGCGGGCAGATTGGGGCGACTACCTCTACCAGCTGAAATATCCGGCCGCGTACTTCTTGACGCCGACAAACGGTACTGCCGTTGCGGGCAGCACCCAGGCCAAATCATTCTGGAAGAACAATCGGGCCCTCACGCTCGGCGCGTCACTCCTGTTCTTTCGGTAACCTGAACCGCCCAAGACGGCGGACTCGGAGGAACGGTGGAAAAGGATTTCGAGGACATCGACGAGATCGACGAGCTCACTGACGGTGAGCTGCGCGCGCTGGTTCGGGATCGTCTCGAGGAGCAGGTCGCGTTCGACCCGAACGATGTGGAGATCGCCGTGCGGGGTGGCGTCGTTCGGCTTTCTGGACGCGTAGGAACCGAGCAGGAGCTCCGCATCGTCGAGCATGTCGTCACTGACGTGATCGGAATCAAGGACGTCAGAAACGAGCTGGTGGTGGATCCGATTCGCCGCGCCGAGAGTCCGGTTGCGATAGACGAGCATCTCGTGGACGAGGAGCAGCACGAGGGAATTCTCCTTGGCGACCGGCCGAGACAGGACGACCCGGAAGCGGAGCACCTTCACGAGGACATCCGCGCGGAGCTTTTCGGAACAACCGACGTGCAGGAGGCAATCGAGGAAGGGATTCCGTGGAATCCACCCGACGGGCCAACGCCGGAAGGCGGGTTCGGAACCGACGCGCCGCCGAACGTGATGAACGACGACCATTAGGTTGGCGAGCGCTTCTCTTACCAGACGCGTTTCTTTTTCCGCCGCGCATCGCTACAGTCGTCCTGACTGGAGCGATGAGAAAAACGCCGCGACTTTCGGGGCGTGTGCGTGGCCAAACTATCACGGCCACACTTACGTGTGCCAGGTCACTGTCGGTGGCCCGATCGACGAGGCCACCGGCTTCGTGGTCGACCTGGGCGTGCTCGACGGAATTCTGGCGAAGGAGGTAAAGGAGCGGTTCGACCACCGCAACATCAACCTCGACGTGCCGGAGTTCGCGGACGGAAAGCTCGTCCCGACCGGCGAGAATCTCGCGCGCTTCATTTTCGAGCGTGTCGACCGCGAGCTGCCGAAGCCGGCGAAAGTGGTGCGCGTGACAGTCGGAGAAGACGACAGTCTGAGCGCGACCTACAGCAGGGAGTAACAGAAGAAGTGCCCGCTTCCTTCACACGCAGAAACGCGCGTGCATTTTTCGTCGCGATAGCGCCGTTTGCTCTCACGGCATGCGTGACCGTGATGAGGACGGCTCACCTCTCTTCGCCGCGCAACGCGCTGCGGCACGAGATCGACTCGCTGACTTCACAGCCGGAATTCAGAAACGCGCAGTGGGGCGTGCTGATCGTAAACCCGCGTACGGGCGATACTCTTTACTCGAGGAACGCGGGCAAGCTCTTCATGCCGGCTTCCAACCTGAAGATCATCACGAGCGCGGCGGCGTTGACGCTGCTCGGACCCGAGTACCGGTACCGCACCACTTTTCTCACCGATGGAGAGGTGCGCGACTCTCTGCTCGATGGGAATCTCTTGGTAATTGGCCGCGGAGATCCCACCGTGAGCGACCGGATGCGGGGGACGGCGACGACTGTGATGGATGCGCTGGCGGATTCGCTGCGCGCTCACGGGATCCGACAGATCAGCGGTTCGCTCGCGCGAGTCGGGAATGCATTTCCCGATTCCACTTATGGCTATGGCTGGGAATGGGACGACCTCGGCGAATACTACGGCGCCGGAGTGGACGAGCTGATCTTCAACGAGGGAATGGCGCCGACCAAGCTCCGCCCGCCTCCGGACACGGCCCGTGACAGCCTCTACTCCGGACCGGCAAAGAATCCCGCGAAAGCATACCTCGACGCTCTCCACGACGCACTGGTCAGGAAATCGATCCGGATGGATGGCACGGTAAGGGACAGCATTCTCTCGACGCCGCTCAAGATGGACACTCTCTTCGTGCTCGTCTCGCCTCCGTTGCGGGAGATCCTTCCGGCCCTCATGAAGCCATCACAGAATCAGATCGCCGAGATTCTGCTCAGGACGATCGGCCTCGAGCGAGGAGGCCTCGGCACGGCGGACAGCGCGCGCAAGATTGTTGGGCAACAGCTGTTAGCGTGGGGCGTGCAGCCCGATGGCTTCGTGATACGTGATGGAAGCGGACTTTCCGATCAGGATCTTCTCACGCCTGAAACAATCGTACGCGTTCTCGACAGGATCCAGCGGGACACCGCTTTCGCGACCTACTACAACTCGATGCCGATTGCGGGCGTCGACGGGACAATCGACAGTCGCATGAAGGGGACGCCTGCCGAAGGGAACGTGCACGCGAAAACCGGAACCCTTTCGAAGGCGCGTTCCCTTTCCGGCTACGTGACGACGGCGGATGGCGAGCGGCTGATCTTCAGCATTCTGGCGAACAACACCACCACTCCTGGCTCGGCGGTGACGCACGTTGCCGATGTGATTGCGGCCGCGCTCGCGTCCTATCGGGAGCATTGACCGCGCATGCTGAGCGTCGCTGAGGCGAGCGAGCGGATCCTCGCCGAGATAAAGGCCCTCGCTCCGGAGACGGTACCGTTGCGGCAGGCTCTCGGTCGGGTGCTGGCCGAGGATGTGTCAGCGACGGTGACTATGCCTCCGTGGAGCAACTCATCGATGGATGGCTACGCCGTCCGTTCCGCCGACATCACGCCGGTGATGACGGGCGAGCCGGTGAAGCTGCGCGTCATCGCGACGATCGCAGCGGGAGATTTTGGGCCGCGACCGCTGAAGCGTGGCGAAGCAATGCGGATCATGACCGGAGCGCCAATTCCCGGCGGCGCTGATTCGGTTATCCGCAAAGAGGATACTGACGGCGGAAGCGAAAAAGTCGAGATCCGCGAAGCTCGTGACGTGTGGAAGAACATTCGCAACGCCGGAGAGGACTATCAGAGCGGTGATCTTCTGGCGAAGCGTGGGACGCCGGTGAAGCCAGCGTTGCTCGGAGTCCTCGCGTCCACCGGCATGGCGACGGTCAGAGTTTTCGGACGTCCTCGCG
>JAXDME010000304.1:0-3801 GCA_034666285.1 Gemmatimonadaceae bacterium
CCGCACGTGATGATGGTGGGAGCGGGCGCCGAGGAGTTCGCCAAGTCACAGGGCGTGCAGCTGGTCGCTCCGTACTATTTCTGGACCGAACGACGCTGGCAAGCGCACGAAGCGGAGAAAGCGAAAGCGGATAGCGGAAAGACCGGAGCCGTCTACGGCTCTGGGGGACACTTCGGAACCGTCGGCGCCGTCGCCCTCGACAGGGCGGGCAATCTCGCCGCGGGAACATCCACCGGGGGAACCGAGATGAAGCGATACGGACGCGTCGGCGACTCTCCGATTATTGGCGCGGGCACTTACGCCAACAACCTGAGCTGCGCCGTCTCCGGCACAGGTGATGGCGAGTATTTCATCCGCAACAACGTCGCGGCTGACATTTGCGCGCGGGTTCGATACACCGGCGTCTCGGTGCAGCGTGCGGCGGACGATGTCGTGATGAAAGAGCTGGTCGAGCAGCGTGGTGGAGGCGGCGTGATCGCGATGGACCGCAAGGGAAACGTGGCGATCTCGTTCAACACGCCGGGGATGTATCGGGGGTGGGTGACTCGTGACGGCAAGATCACGGTCAAGATATACGCGAACTAATATTCTCGGCGTCTAGAACCGGTCGCCATCGGCATCCACAATACTGAAGCCTGCAGCTCTCAGCTTTGCAGCTGAGAGCCATTCAGCTTTTCGGAGGAATCGTGTCAATTTCCAGACGAGACTTTATTGGCGCCGGAGCGGCAGTTGCTGCTTCACTGACGCTCGATCGCAGTGCCCGCGCCGATGTTCTGGGTGCGGGAACTTACAAGAGCTCGGCTGCGACCCGCCCGGTCGTAATCGCTTCGGCGAACGGAATTCGAGGCGTCGCTCGCGCTTACGACATGATCGCGCGGCAGAACGCGGACACGCTCGACGCGATCATTGCCGGAGTCAACATCCAGGAGCTCGACCCGGACGATCAGTCGGTCGGACTCGGCGGTCTGCCGAATGAAGAAGGCGTGGTGCAACTCGACGCGTCGTGTATGCACGGACCGACAAAACGGGCGGGAGCCGTCGGAGCGCTGGAGGACATTGCTACGCCGTCTCTCGTCGCGAAGGCGGTGATGGACTACACCGACCATATCATGCTCGTTGGAGCGGGCGCCAAGAAATTCGCGCTGAAGATGGGGTTCAAGGAACAGAATCTTCTCACGGAGAAGAGCAGGAAGGACTGGCTGCACTGGAAGGCCTGCCTGAATCCAGCCGACGCCTGGCTCGACACCCGTAGCGACAGCGCGGGGCCGGCGCCCGTCGCCAGCATCCCGTTTGATGATCCTCTCCATGTCCGGTTCACGACGGGAACGATCAACATGAACGCCGTGAACGCGGCGGGAGACTTGTCGTCCGTCACCACGACCAGCGGACTATCGTGGAAAGTCCCGGGCAGAGTCGGAGACTCGCCGATCATCGGCGCGGGACAATACTGCGACAACACGGTGGGCGCTGCCGGGTCCACTGGCAGGGGCGAAGCCAACATCAAGACGTGTGGCGCGTTTCTCATTGTCGAGTTCATGCGCCAGGGCATGTCGCCTGACGAGGCATGCATGAAGACGATCGATCGCGTAATCGCCTTGACGGAACGCCGGTTGCTCGACGGGCGTGGCCACCCGCTATTCGATTTGCAGTTCTACGCTCTGGCGAAGGACGGGCGTTTCGGATCGGCCACCGCCTACGAAGGCGCCCGTTTCTCGGTCGCTGATTCTCAGGGTGCTCGGCTTATTCCGATGCCGTTCAAGTTCAGTCGCGCGGAGAGGCCTCAGATGCCTGAGGTCAGGTGCCGCCAAGCTTGAAGGTGTTGACGAGCTGAGAAATCCGGGCTGAGGCCTCGGTGAGAGAGGCAGCCGCTGATGCAATCTCGCCGATGTGCCTGCTGTGTTCCTCGCTGGACACGGCTACGTGCTGAACGGCGCGCGAGAACGCCGCCGTTCCCTGCGAGAGGTTCGCGAGCCGCTGCGTCATTCCGGTTACCAGCTCGCCCGATTCTCGAACCGCGGTAGCCATCCGGCCGCTCAAATCCTCGCCTTCCACTGCGCCTTCTTCGACCTTGGCCAGCGAATGCCGCGCGGCCCGGGTCGATTCCAGGACCTGCTCAACAGTCGAAACAGTGCGGTGCGTCGATTCGCGCGAGTGCTTGATGCTGTCCAGCATCTCCTGCACGAGTGAAGTGGTCCGCTGCGCGGCTTCAGCCGAGCTGGTGGCGAGGCGGCGGACTTCGGTGGCGACGACGGCGAAGCCGTGACCATGCTCGCCCGCGCGTGCCGCTTCCATTGCGGCGTTGAGGGCGAGGAGCTTCGACTGACGCGAAATTTTTTGAACGAGAACCAGGAACGCCCGAATCTCGTCCGCGGCGACCGACATCGCATCGATTCCTTCCGCGCTCTCCAGCGCGTCGGAAGCAAGAGACTGTAGTGAGGTCGCGGTGCGCTCGAGGCGGACGCGGTTGTCGTGCGCGAGCTGGCGCAGTGCCTTGTCGCGACGAAGACCTTCCTGGGCCGACTCGCTCATGGCAGCGGTGAGCTGGACCAACCGGCTCGCCTCCGCTGTCAGCTCTCTGATGGCCCGGTCGCGCGTCGCGGCGTCCTGACTCAAAACGTTCGACGTCGCGGCACCTTCGCGCGCTGACGCGGCTGCCGTCTGGGAAGCGATCGCGATCTGGCCAGCGAGCTCGTTGGTGTCGTGGGCGGATGTCCGCATTTTGCCAGCGACGCTTCTCAGCTCGGTGAGCATGGTCATCGTCGACCTGGTAAGGCGGTCGACCGACAGATTGGATGCTGACGGCTTGTAAATGCCCGAGAGGTCACCCTTCGCAATCGCTTCGTGCGTCCGGGCCAGCTCCGCCGCCGGTCCACTGACGTGCTGCCTGACGAATATCATTGCGGCTCCCGCGGTTGCCGCGAGAGCGACGGTGATCCACACGAGGGCGATGACCAGGGCAACCACTACACCGTCAACGGCGAGAACGTCGCGAAGAATTTCTTCAGGAATCAGGTGATAGATCTGCCACGCGATCGCAAACAGTCCGAAGAGGAACACCGATCCAAACAGGAGGCTCGCCCTGAGAGCGCGCCGCTGCAGCGCGCTGAACACCGGCTTGAGGAAGCCCGAGGCGGAGCGGGGAACGATTGGAAGGGGCGTTGCGGTCATTTGGACAACGATTGTGAGACTGATGCAACAGTGCCGCGAGATGAAACTGTGCCGCTGTGACGCTAGTTTGTATGAATGGACAATTCGGTAACCAAGGACGACCCTTTCTCCCCGTCCGTCGTCGCTTACGACCCGCAAGCGATCGAGCGGAAGTGGCAGCGCATCTGGCAGGAGCGTGGAACCAACAACACCGACCTGCATCGCGCCCAAAGGCCGTACTACGCACTCATGATGTTCCCCTATCCGTCCGCCGAAGGACTCCACGTCGGGAATCTTTTTGCGTTCACGGGGAACGACATTCATGGACGATTCCAGCGGCTCATGGGACACAACGTGTTCGAGCCGCTCGGGTATGACGCTTTCGGGATTCATTCGGAGAACTATGCGCTCAAGGTCGGGAAGCATCCGATGGATCTCATCCCGAAGAACATCGCGAACTTCCGGCGACAGCTCGAAAGAGCGGGACTCATGGTCGATTGGCGCTATACGCTCTCGACCACCGAGCCCAACTACTACAAGTGGACGCAGTGGCTGTTTCTGCAGCTGTTCAAGCAAGGGCTCGCCTACAAAAAGCAGGCTGCTGTCAACTGGTGTCCCAAGGACAAGACCGTCCTCGCCAACGAACAGGTAGTT
>JAXDME010000305.1:0-4754 GCA_034666285.1 Gemmatimonadaceae bacterium
GAAAATCAAGAATCTTTCGAAGGGCCAGAAGGCACGATTGGGACTGCTGGTCGCGCTGGCGTATCGGCCGGAGCTGCTGGTTCTGGACGAGCCTTCGTCCGGACTCGATCCCATTGTTCGCCGAGATATTCTCGGTGCGGTCATCCGCACGATCGCGGATGAAGGTCGTACGGTCTTGTTTTCGTCGCACCTGCTGGAAGAAGTGGAGCAGGTCGCCGATCACGTCACGATGATCAACGAAGGCAAGATCGTCCTGAGCGCGCCGCTGGATACGATCAGGGAATCGCACCGCGTCGACGGACGTATTCCGTCCCTCGATGAGATTTTCGTCGCACGGGTGGGAATAGCCGCCGCGACAGCTTCGGGGATGTAGACCCTGCGATCGCCTGCCGCGGCAATCGCCTGGGAATTTCGACGACGCCATCGCTGGGGGCTGGTCGCGCTCGTGGTGTATCTGCTGGTTCTCGCCGCGATCAAGCTCGTAGTTCTGGCGCGCGCGATCCCGATTCGGCTGGACACCCCCGAGAGTTTTGCGTTCGTGGATGTCGTGCCTCTCACCGCCACGTTTACCTATTTTCTGGCGGTGTTCACCTTCGGGCTCGACGGCGACCTTGCCGCGCGGCAATCGATGTACCCCGCGCGCATGTTCACACGACCGGTGACGAACGCGGCGCTTGCCGGCTTGCCAATGCTGCTTGGCGCGGCTGCTATGATGATCCTGTGGCTCGCGACCCGGTTGTTCGCGATTTGGCCATCGGCAATAGAGGTACCTATGCTCTGGCCGGCGCTGCTGGCAGCATCGCTCCTCGCGTGGACTCAGGCGTTGACGTGGATGCCATATCCGTTGCCAGGTCTCAGGATCGTAGTCACGGTGCTCTGGCTTGCGACAATCGATGCCATCGCTCTCGTGGCGCTGCATTTCAAAGCGCACGAATCCGTCATGCTCTGGTTGCTGGCGCCGCAAATTCCGCTCGCGTATCTCACCGCGCATTTTGCCGTCGCGCGTGCACGTCGCGGCGAAATACCGGATTGGCGCGGTGCGTTCGCGTGGCTCGCGCCGGTCGTACGGATCCAATCGCGCCAGCGCGAGCATTTTCGATCGCCAGCGAGCGCTCAAGCCTGGTTCGAGTGGCGCCGGAATGGTCGATCGCTGCCCGCCTGGGTCGGCATCCTTCTGCCGTTCGAGCTCGTGCTGCTGTGGGCCGCCGACGATGCGACGGCACTCATCTACATGGTGCTGTTCATCGTTCTCGTCACTCCGCCGTTCGTGGCGACGTTCGCCGCCGCGACGGTGAGCAAGGCGAGCCCGGGCGCCGGCGCGTCGTCCGGTTTGACGCCGTTCATCGCGACGCGGCCGTTGACCAACGGCGAGATCATCGCCGCCAAACTAAACATGACGATCCAAGCCACTCTTCTCGCGTGGTTGCTGGTGCTCGTTGCCATTTCACTCGCGCTCAAATTGTCGGGCACCTTGCCCATCGTGCTCGAACGATGGAGCCGGCTGGTCGATGTGGTGGGAATGCCGCGCGCGGTGGTCGCGTTACTACTGATACTCCTCGGGTGCATCGCATCGACCTGGAAGCAGCTGGTGCAAAGCCTGTACATCGGCCTCACCGGTCGCGAGCCGCTGATCAAGGGAATCGTTTTTCTGACGCTCGTCGTTCTCTTCTTCATCGGGCCATTGGCGGAGTGGATCGTCGACGGCGGACACCTGGGTGAGTTGTGGAGCGCTCTGCCCGTGATCTTCGCCGCTCTTGTCCTCTTCAAGATGATTGCGGCCTCCTGGATCGGCGTGCACATCTATCGCGGCCGCCTGCTGAGTGAGCGCGCATTCGTGACCGGTGCGGCGCTCTGGTGCATAGCGGTGTTCGCGCTCTATGGTGTGCTGGTGTGGCTGCTCGATACTCCCCATTTCCCGCACTACCTGCTCATGCTTGTCGCGATTCTGGCAATCCCACTCGCACGACTGTCCGCGGCTCCACTCGCCCTCGCATGGAGCCGGCATCGCTGATGAAAAACAGGAAGGTCGTACTCGGGGCCGCGCTGGCTCTGGTCGGGCTGCCAGTGGCGATCGTTCCAATCGAGGCTGTCTCGTTCTACAGGGCGAATCGGGACAATGGCTCGTTCGTTTCATCCGGGGAAAAACGCGAGTATCTGCTCTATGTCCCGAAGAGTTACGATCGACGCACGCCGACCCCTCTCGTCATCAGCATGCATGGCGCGGGGTTGTGGGGTGCGGCCCAAAAGGAGACGAGTGGGTGGAACGACCTTGCCGACAAACAAGGCTTCATTGTCGTGTATCCATCGGGAGTTGGGGGCAAAGGAGTGAGGATCTGGCGCGCAGAGCCGGGCTGGGGCCTGACGAAGGACGACAAATTCATCTCGGAGCTGATCGACACACTGAAGGCGGCGTACAACATTGACTCAACCCGGATTTACGCCAACGGGCTTTCGAATGGCGGAGGCATGTCGTTCGCGCTTTCCTGCACATTGTCCGGCCGCATCGCGGCGGTCGGGATGGTCGCTGCAGCGCAAACGCTGCCGTGGAACTGGTGCACGGACCATCGTCCCGTTCCGATGATTGCGTTTCATGGAACCGGCGATCGCCAGGTGCCATACGCTGGACGTTCCTCGTGGATATCCTCGAGACCGTTTCCGAATATGGAGAGATGGGTTGCGAATTGGGCGCGGAGAAACCGATGCGGAGCAAACGCCGTTGATTCTGCAGTCGCTGTCGATGTCACTCGTCGCGCCTACGCGAGCTGCGCTGGCGACGCGGCGGTAGTGCTGTACACCGTCCAGGGTGGAGGTCATACATGGCCTGGCGGCGGGCCACTGCCGAAATGGCTCGTGGGTCGCACCACTCAGAGCATTGATGCTACGAGCTTGATGTGGGCGTTCTTTCGTGAGCACCCTCTGCACGGGAATTAGCGCAGTCACGCGGTTTCGATCGGGAGTAACTTTCAATCGTCTCACCGCGTAGGGCATTCCATACCATGAGGAGTTCCTCATGTCCCAACGTTCCAGACTCTGGCCCGCAGTCGTCGCGCTCTTCATCCTCATCAACCTGGGGGGCGCGGGCTTCGCTATCGCGATGGGCGAGCCGGCCCATGCCGTAGGCCACGCCGCGCTACTCCTCCTGGGATACGTCGGGTGGCTGGTCGCGCCATGGCGTCGCCGTCAGGAGCCCGTGGTCGCGGAGCAGCTGTCCGATGAGCGCATCGAGTACCTGCAACAGTCCGTCGACGCCGTCGCGCTCGAAGTAGAGCGCCTCGGCGAGTCACAACGATTCAATGAGAAATTGCGGGCGGTAAAGGATCAGATCCCTCCGTCAAAGAGGGATCAGTGAGAGATCAACCCATAGACAAGCGCCTGATCTGGCTTGGTGCGCTCTTACTCGTGGTTGGGTTCCTCGGGCACTATTTCGCGGCGCGCGCAATCGGCGGGAGCTATCTCGCGTTCAGAGACCACATTGGTGGCTTCTTCCTGATTCTCGGTGTGACGGGCGCAATCATCGCGGGCCTTGGCTGGAAATTCTGGAGGGGCCGGACTGACATAACGCTGCTGATTGTCGGAATAGTCCAGGCGCTCTTCGGGGTCTTTGTATATATCGAGCGCTTCAGCGTCCATGGCTGAGCGCAGGCCCTTGGTGGGCGACGCCTGAAAGGTTAGTGTCCGTCAACTCTGGACGAGGAACGGACGATGGGTCAGAAAGTAAACGACGCGGCGTTGGACACACTCTTCCGCAACGCACGCTCGTACTCGAAGTGGCAGACAAAAGCGGTTCCCGATGAAACGCTTCGTGAGCTCTACGAGCTGTTGAAATGGGCGCCGACGAGCGCGAACGCCGAGCCGGCGCGGTTTGCATTCCTCCGGACGAAGGAAGCGAAGGAACGCCTCCGCCCCGCACTCGCTCCACTCAACGTCGAGAAGACAATGAGCGCTCCCGTCACTGTCATCGTCGGTTATGATCTGAGATTCTATCAGCAGCTCCCGAAAACATTTCCTCAGAACCCGGGGATGGCGAAGCTCTTCGAGAGCAATCCCGAGCTCGTGGAGACGACCGCCAAGCGCAACTCGAGCTTGCAAGGCGCATACATGATCATGGCCGCGCGCTCGCTCGGTCTCGACTGCGGGCCTTTGTCAGGGTTCGACAACGCCAAGGTGGACGAGGAGTTCTTTGCCGCGGGTAAACCGTGTTTCGGCTGCGATCAGGAATTCTTTCCCGAAGGACACGTAAAGACGAATTTCCTCTGCAACCTTGGCTACGGCGATCCGAGCTCACTGTTTCCGCGACTTCCCCGCCTGTCGTTCAGCGAGGCGTGCTCGCTACTATAGACTTGCCGTCAGAAATGCGCGCGTCCGTTACCTGACGACTTCTCCGAAAGGGGTAATCGGGTCCACATCCACCGGCACACTCCCCGTCTTCGCCAGTGCAGCCTGTAGCTGCGGCGGCATCGTTCCGTATTTCCTGAACCATGCCTCCGCCCGGGTGCGACTCCCCGTCGCTTCGATGTCGAGCAGCTCCTTCGCCAGACTCGCCACCGCAAGCGGGAATTTCGCGAAGTCGATCGCGTAGCGCCCGTTTGCATCGCGGGTGATCGCGCGCTGCTCAACGAAATAGTTGAACTCCATCATCTCCGCTCTGGCGTGCGCCTCCGCTACTCCAAACCGTACGGTGCGGAAGATTCCCGCTACGTGTGAGGCGTAGTAGTCGCGCGCGCGAGATTTCGGCAACACTCCTTTGTTCATCA
>JAXDME010000306.1:0-10168 GCA_034666285.1 Gemmatimonadaceae bacterium
AGTGAACGATCTCCCCGAAGCGCTTCCACCGCAAATGAGTCAGCCAGTCGAGGCGGTCCCCAGTGTCCGGCGCGTAGCTATAATAGACCACTATCGGCTGGCCGCGCACAAGAGAGTCGGCCACGAATCCCCAATACCTCGAATCCGACGAATTGTCGCGATTGTCTCCGAGGACGAAGTAGTCATGAGGAGGGACGACCAAAGGACCCCAATTGTTACGCGATGGATTGTAGTTTGATATGGCTGCGCCGCCTACTACGTACGCCTTTTGCCAGCGGAAGTCGTCGTCCGTCTGGTCCGCCTCCCCTGGGGAGCGCTGAACGTAGTCCTCGTTCACACGGTTGCCGTTTCTGAAAAGAATCGCGTTCCGCATTTCCAGTGTGTCGCCGGGCGTGCCGACGATGCGCTTGACGTAATTCAGCCGCGGATCGACCGGGTAAGTGAAGACCACCACGTCCCCATTCCGGGGCGCGTGCAGCGCCGGGAACTTGCGCCCGCTACCCGGAATTCCCGCCCCGTATACGAGTTTGTTGATTAAAAGAAAGTCGCCCTCGAAGAGCGTGTGTTCCATGCTCCCGCTCGCGATCTTGAACGCCTCTACTCCGAACGCGCGGATAACCACGAACAGTGCGAGCGACACGATCATGATCTTTGCCCAGTGGGCAAAGAACGAAAGTCTGCCGTTCTTGCGCCTTCGATTGGCGAGCTGAAGCGCGTGTGCGCGCTTGTGTTCGTATGCGTCCATGGCCCCTATCTACCGCGATGACTAGTCAGGCGTTCCGAGGTACGTGTCGATCTGCGCGCGCTGGAGTGTACCGGAGAAGTCGGCATATCCGACCTTGGTTTCCGAGTAAAACTCGTAGACCTCCCAGCCACCTTCCCTGTGCCCGTTTCCTGTCTGTTTGACCCCGCCAAAGGGGAGATGAGCCTCCGCCCCGATGGTCGGTGCGTTCACGTAGGTGATTCCGTTATCGAGCTCGTTGAGCGCGCGAAATGCCGTGTTCACATCCCGCGTGTAGATCGATGACGACAACCCGTATTTCACATCATTGTTCACGGTAAACGCCTCGTCGGCATCCTTTACCCGAATCACAGAAAGAACCGGTCCAAAAATCTCTTCCTGCTCCAGGCGACTTCCGGCCTTGACGTTGGCGAAGATCGTCGGCTCAAAAAAGTTGCCGCCGGAGAGCTTCTTTGGACGCGCCCCTCCAGTTATGAGCTTCGCCCCTTCGGATACTCCGATATCCACGTATGTCTCGACCTTCCTCAGGGCGTCCTCGTTGATGAGGGGACCCACATCGGTGCCTTTCTTTCTGCCGTCGCCGAGCTTGAGGGACTTGGCGCGGTCTTCCAGCATGCCCAGAAACTTGTCGTGAACCCTCTTGTGTAGGATAAGACGACTGGTAGCGGTGCATCGTTGCCCCGTAGTGCCAAATGCGCCCCAGAGGGCTCCCTCCAGCGCGAGATCGAGATCGGCATCGTCCATGACGATCTGCGCATTCTTGCCGCCCATCTCCAGTGACAATCGCTTGTGGAGGCGCCCGCACGTCTCACCGACAATGCGGCCTGTTTCCGTGGATCCCGTGAACGAAATGAGCGGAACTCCAGGGTGATCCACGATCGCCGCACCTACCTGTTCCCCTCGGCCGTGCACCAGCTGGATCACTTCGGCCGGAAGTCCCGCGTCGAGAAGGATCTCTACCAGTAACGTCCCAGTGTGCGGCACATCTTCCGCTGGCTTGAAGATCACAGCGTTTCCGCAAACGAGGGCGGGAAACATTTTCCAGGTGGGGATCGCCATCGGGAAATTGAATGGACAGATCAGGCCGGCGACCCCAATCGGGCGGCGATAGCTCATCGCCCACTTGTTGCGGAGCTCACTGGGAACGGTTTTGCCGAAAAGTCGGCGTCCTTCGCTTGACGCGTAGTACGCGGTGTCGATTCCCTCCTGCACATCACCGCGGGTCTCGGTCAGCGGCTTACCCATCTCGCGGGTCATAGCGTCCGCGATCTCTTCCTTGCGCTTGGTCATTAGGTCGCCGACTACCCTGAGCACATCCCCGCGCGCCGGTGCGGGTGTGCGGCGCCATTTCGCGAAACCGCGCGTCGCGCTCTCGACCGCGCGTTCCACATCGCGTCTGTCTGATAGCGGAAACCTGCCGATCACGTCGTCGCGGTCAGCCGGATTCCGGTTGTCAAAGTATTCGCCCGACTCCGGGCCGACCCACTTTCCAGCAATGAAGTTGTTGAACTTTTTCATTTCGACCCGTCGTAGTTAGCTGTGCTCACGCGATAAGGAGTAGCGCTCGATCTTCTTGTACAGGTTCGACCTCGGCATCTCCACCGCTCGGGCCGTCTCCGACACGTTCCAGTCGAACTCACGCAGCTTGTTCAGGAGAAATGCCCGCTCAGCCGCGTCTTTGAATTCCTCGAACGTTCGGCATTGCGTGAGCGTCGCGAGACCCGCGTCATCCAGAGCCCGCTGTCCGGCGAGCCGGTCTATGTCCCGCGCCGATATCTGGCTGTCCGGCGCAAGAATGAGGAGTCGCTCCACTGTGTTGCGCAGCTCCCGGACGTTGCCAGGCCAGTCGAGCGCGGTCAATCGCTCCAACGCGTCTGCAGTGAACGTGCGCGGCGGAATCCCTTCCCGCGCCGAAAGTGTGGAGGCGAAATACTGCGCAAGCGTCGGAATGTCTTCACGCCGCTCGCGAATCGGCGGGACGTGAATCGGCACGACGTTCAGCCGGTAGTACAAGTCTTCGCGAAATTTGCCCGCTGCGATCTCGCTCTCGAGCGTCTTGTTCGTGGCCGCGATCACTCGCACGTCTACCGAGATCGGCTTCGATCCACCGATCCTGGTGATGACGTTGTCCTGTAATACCCGCAGCACTTTCGCCTGCGCCGCGAGGCTCATGTCACCGATTTCGTCGAGAAACAGCGTGCCCTTGTTGGCCTGCTCGAACTTTCCCGCCCGGTCGGCAATGGCGCCAGTAAAGGAGCCTTTCATGTGCCCGAACAGCTCGCTCTCGATCAGCTCGCCCGGTATCGCGGCACAGTTCACCTCGACGAACGGCTTCGTCGCGCGTGGTGACATCCGGTGCAGCGCCCGGGCCACCAGCTCCTTCCCCGTCCCGTTTTCTCCAGTGATCAGTACTCGGGCAGGGGTCGCGGCAACTTTCTCGACCTTCTCCATCAGCATGCGCATTACGGGAGTCTTGCCGACGATCTCGAATGGGGCGTCGATAGATTGCTTGAGACGCGCGTTCTCTTCCTGCAGATCGAGGTGCGAAAGTGCGTTCCGGAGCATTACGAGGATTCGATCAGTGTCGAGCGGCTTTTCGAGGATCTCGTAGGCGCCTAGTTGTGTCGCTTCGACTGCGGTGCGAATCGTGGCGTGCCCGCTGATCATCACCACGGTCGCCGTCGGATCGAGCTCCCTGATTTTCTTCAGCGCCTCCATCCCGTCCATTCCTGCCATCTTCACGTCGAGAAAAACGAGGTGGGGCTTCCACTTCTGGTATTCCGCTATACCGTCCGTAGCGTTCGCCAACGCGTGAACCTCGTACCCTTCGAACTCGAGGAGCTGACCCAGCGCCGCACGGATTCCCTGCTCATCGTCGATGACCAGGATCCTTCGACTCACTTTACACTCTTGTAGAGCGTGATCTTTCCGTTGGCTATGCGCACATCCGAAATGTAAGCCGGCATGACCATCGGCAAACTCGACTCGGATACCCCTGACGCCTTGTTCTTCCCGTGGGTCATTTGAGCGATCAACCTCGGAATGAGGCTCTTGGGCACATCGAGTTTGCCGAGTTTCACTTCCTGCACCTGAAATTCGGCGAGTCCCGGCTTCAGCATGTGGATTGTTCCTCCGAGCAGCACGCTGTCTCGCGAGCCCAGAAGCATTCCAAGGGCTCCGAGCTGACCCGAACCTCCGAAATCCTTCAGATCCACTTCCGAACGCACGTAAAGCTGATCGCCCACGATCGAAGCCTCCGCGTTGCGCGCCGATGGCGGTAGCTGCTTCGCTACGATCAGGAAGATGTACGACGCAGCTTCAGCCGGACTCAGGTTGGCGAAAACCGGCCCGGATCTCTGCGCCAAAGCTTCTACCGCGACGCGACCGCGTTGGGCATCATCGGCGGTGAGCGGCTGCCAGCCGGTGGTTGTGCTTGAGGCGCCTGTAACCGCGCTGGTGGCGGACACCGTCCTGGCCGCGGTAGAGGGTCGGACGCGCGCGTACCAATACCAGAGGCCCGCCAGGGCGATGATCAGCGCGAGGCAACCTATCCTGCGAATGCAACCTTTCATGACGTGATGGACGAGGGTTGGAAAGGATGCAGAATACCCTCGCACGACCCGTGCACGCTAGCCGGGACCGCCGCCTCGATCGAATCCGCCGCCGCCCTCGCCCCCGCCCCGTCTCAATCCAGGCGTCTTGATGCTTTCCGGCACCTTGGCCCACTGGGCAGGGGTAAGGATGGCCTTCGCCTCCGCTATCGCCTGAGTCGCCATTTTCCGGCCCTCGGTCATCGACGGCTGGAGCTTGGCGAAGACCGTCATCGGATCAGGATTCTTGACCGTGGTGTCGCCGAGCATGTTGGCGACTTTGTCGATCAGGGAATCCGCCTTCACCTTGAACGTGTCGCCAGATGTCTGGAGCTTTGCGATCTGGTCGGCCGTGAGCTCGAGCTTGGCAGAGTCATTGATCGCTATGATGTCGAGGAACGCGTTGGGGACGAGTCGTGTCATTCTCGCCTTCAGTGCTTCCGGGTTCATCCTCGCGCCGCCCGGACCTCGGCCCATCACGTTGTTGAACTGCTGGCGTGCGGGATCCGTCCCGAGCGCAAGGCGACCCTGAATCGCGATCTGGAACGGGACCCGAAATGCGTTTCGCGTTCCATTGGTGACGCCGAAGTGCTCGTTGACCTGATACTTATAAGTATCGGTCGTAGGATCGAATCCCCGCACATATAGAAGTGTGCGGTCGGGGAAAGATGGCTGCCCCCAGCCGTGCAGATTGTTGCTACCATGAAGGAGCTGATCGAGACCCGTCAGCGTGTTCAAGGCAATCACCGAGATGGTGAGCCTGCGATCGAGGCCGAAGGACGCGGGCCGGATGTTCATCTGGAGATCGATCGATGGAGACCACGGGCTCGAGCAGCTGCTGCGCGAAGCGATCTTGCCCATTTGGCTCAGAAGGCAATCGCGCGCGCGCGCCGAGGTGTTGGCGAGAAGACGAGTCATTCCGTTTGCCACTGCCGTGTCGCCGCGAACTGCAGCGGCTGCGGGATCGAATATGAACGCGCGGTCATTGTTTGTTCGTCCGTCGCCATTGATGTCACCGCTGACGAGTGGTGAGTAATAGCTTCCGGACGTCGCGCGTGCAATCATCGTCAGCTCGAGCACAGGCTTGATCGGATAGGTGATCGTCCCAAGCAGCGCGTGACGCCTCGCGTTGTCGCTCCGGCCCCACTCAGAGAGATTCGGATTTCCGGCGGTCGACCCCGGCGTACCTCCAAACCCTTGAACGGTTCCCTGCGAGAATCCCTGTGACTGATCGAACGAGCTCGTCAGCGTGTACGAGGCGTTGAAAAGAATTCCTTTTGTCGTCATGCCGTTGAGCCCGAGTGTGAGCTGCTTCGTATCCGATCGCAGATTGGACTCGATCTGGCTGACGACGCCGAATTGCGGATAAAGTCGCGATCCGAGGACCGACACCGCTCCGGTTGTCGGAATAATCGCGTTGGTCGGAGCGTAGACGGGGCGATTGTTTTCGTTCGCCAGCGTGAATTTGGCGGTCGTGTCCAGGTTGATGTCTGTCTGCCCGGTCTGTGCGACTCCACGCGCATATCCCGCGTCGACCGAGAATGAGTAGCGATCCCAGAATCGGCGGCTCAGGCCGAACGACGCCCGCCAAGCACGCGGCGCCTGAAACCCCGGATCGAACACGGTGACGTTGCGCCGCGCGCTCGCGAAAATTGGCGTTCCACCGTTGCAGGAAGTGGGAATGGTCGACGGATCGGACAGGTACGCCGTCCAATCGGGAGTCGGTGCCGCTGCGCCAACGCAGGTGAGGAGCGATTGCCCGTTAGTGAGCCCGGTCGCGTTGAGCGCAGACGCGAAGAGCTGGGCGGGCGCAGTTCCGCGAAATTCGCCGATGCCGCCACGAAGAGTCAGCGGGGGCGGGCCGAACTGCGACTCGCCCACGAACAGGCTGAAGCCCGCTCGCGGACTGACGCTCACTTCGGACGGGAGGTTGTCCGTTCGTCTGCCGAACGTCGACTCGACCTCGGGATTGTATTGCGGCTTGTCGGGGTACCGCGAGCCTTCCATGCGAAGTCCATACGTCACCTGGAACTGCGGCGTCACACGCCAGGAGTCGCCGAGATAAGCTGCAGCATTGTTGGTGGCAGACTGCTGATCGCGCGCAAATAACGTCCTCGTGAACTGCGTCGGCTGGCCCGCCTCGAAGTCGGCAAGCGAGTTGAACGTGAATGTGCCGAATCTGTTGGGAATGAATCCGATCGAGCTCTGTTGCTGATTGAGCAATCCGCCAAGCTTGAAGCGGTGGCCACCCGCGGTCGTGAGTCGGGAGATCTCGTCGCTGATCTCGAGCAGGCTCGATTTCGTCTCCTGCGGGAGCGAAGGATTTCCGCCGAACTGGAGCGTCGAGATCGCGTTCGTGCCGTCGCCCAGTATTGAGGAAACCACGACGCGCCCGTCCGGAACCGACAGATATCCCTCGGTATTTCTGTTGTCCACGGATTTGTAGCCACGCAGCTCGTTGATGAACATCCCCATGTGTGAGGTGAGCGTAACCATGCCACCGCCGCCCGTACCCTTGAGATTTCCCCCCGAGTGAGGAAGGGCAAGCGCGTTCAGACGAGATCCAAGCTGGGTATTTCCGCGCCAGTCGCCGCGCAGCATGAGCGAGTGATCTTCGGCGAGGTTGTAGTCGACGCGAACAAGTGCGGACGTATTGTTGTTCAGGCGCTCGTCTGGCGTGAGCGGTGATGTAAGCGGCAGGCCGAGCGTCTGAACGATGTTCAGAAACCGGGTGACCGAATCGGGATTGGTACCCAGTCGCTGCAGCGTTAGAGGATCAGCCGCGAGGAGGGAGAGCAGCGGATCTGTGCGGTGTGAGAAGCTGATCGCTCCGAAAGTGAAGAGCTTGTCCTTGATGATGGGACCGCCGGCGCCGCCGCTAAGCTGATTCTGTGTGTATTTCTGTCCGAAAGTCGGATTCGTGTCGTCGACGAACTCGAGGCTCGGATCGCGGAGTGAGTAGCTGAAGGCGCCCTGGACGTTATTGGTGCCGCCTTTCGTTGTCGACGCGACTTGTCCACCAGTAAACTGACCGCGGGCAACATCGTACGTGCTCGTAACTACACGCGTATTGCGGACCGCCTCCTGCGGAACACTGCCAGCTCCGAAACTGAGCCCGTCGAGCGTAATGTTGTTTTGGTTTGACGGCTGGCCCGCGACCGAGAACGAAGCCTTGGTTGTATCCGTCCCTGGTACTGCAATGACTCCCGGCGCCAGGGCAGCCAGAGCTGTGAGATCGCCGGCGTCTACCGGCAGGCGGTTGACCAGATTCGGATTCAGGTTTCGCTCTGTGCTTCCGGGTTCCGGGCGCTGTGATGGATCTCCTCGACGCGGCGTGGCTCGCACCTGCACCGTCGCCAGCTGTGTCGCGATGCGTCCCATGTCGAAGTCAGTAATGATCCGGTCTTCGTCGCCCTGCCGGGAGATCGCGCGTGTGACGGGCGCCATTCCGACAGCGCGCACGGTGAGGCGATAGCTGCCGCCCCCATCGGGAAACAGAATCGTATAGCGGCCATCAGCGCCAGTGGTCTTCGTGCGCGTGATGCCGGTTTCGAGCGAAGTCGCCTCGACCCGCGCGTTCGGGACAGCCTGGCTGTCCAGCCCGGCTACACGGCCCATTAAAATGTCGGTGGTCGATCCTACCTGTGCGCTTGCGGGAGCGGACACGATAACCGCGAATGCAAATGCAGCAAACTTCAACTTCATTTCCAGACCTCTTCAGTTCGTCGCAAAAGGGCGAGTGCACGCCTGACTTATTACGCTCCCTGACTCGCGAGTGCTGGGACGACGATAGCGGCCTGTCTGGCCATTGGCCTGTAGCGCAGCGCCTCACCGATGTGTTCTGACGCAATCTCGTCCACGCTTTCAAGGTCGGCGATGGTGCGTGCGACTTTCAGTACCCGGTGGTAGCCGCGCGCTGAGAGCGAGAGGCGCTCCGCGGCCGTCTGAAGGAGCGAACGCGCTGCCGGGTGCACCGGTGTGTGCGCATCCAGCCAACGTCCGCTCGCGTAGGCGTTGCACGATATTCCGCGCGCCTTTGCGAAACGTTTCCGTTGGCTCGCTCGGGCGCGTTCGACTCTCACCCGGATTGCGGTCGAGGAATCGCCGGTGTTGGCTCCGCTCAGCTCCCGCAACGCCACTGCGCCGACGGTCACGTGCATATCGATACGATCGGCGAGAGGTCCGGAAATCCGTCCGGCGTATCGATCCACGTCGCCGGGGGCGCAATTGCACGAGCCGGACGGATCTCCTGCTTTACCACACGGGCATGGATTGGAAGCGCCGATGAGCGTGAAGCGCGCGGGATACGTCACTGCCTGCGCAGCCCGCGCGATCACGACTTTCGCGTCCTCCATTGGCTGTCTTAGACCATCGAGCACGTGACGCGGAAACTCCAGCATCTCGTCGAGGAATAGCACTCCATTGTGGGCGAGGCTTACTTCACCCGGTCGCGGGATCGGCCCGCCCCCAATCAACCCGGCACTGGATATAGTATGGTGCGGGGCTCGGAAGGGTCGCACGCCCCTGCCAACGCTCGCGTGGTCGAGAACACCCGCAACCGAGTGGATGGCGATGACCTCGAGCGCCTCTTCCTCGCTGAGTACCGGAAGAATGGTGGGCATGCGGCGCGCGAGCATCGTTTTCCCCGCACCCGGTGGGCCCACCAACAAGACATTATGACCGCCTGCCGCTGCGACCTCCAACGCCCGCTTAGCGCCCGCTTGTCCGACGACGTCAGAGAAATCGGTGGTGTCCGATCCCGCTGGCGCCGCCGTCGCAGTTGCACGCGCAGCGACAAGCGTTCCTTCGCGCAGCTCCTGCACAAGCTCGCGCAGACATTGCGGCGCAGACAACCTGAGGGAACTCACACGCGATGCTTCTCCGACGTTCGGTGGTGGGAGCACCAACGCCGAAACGCCGGCGCGGAGCGCGTGCCGTGCCACCGACAACGCTCCGCGCATTGTACGCAGCGCTCCGTCGAGACCGAGCTCGCCGACGAACAGCAGGGACCGGAGTGCGTCAGGCTCCAGCTGTCCCGTCGCGGCAAGGATTCCAAGGGCGATCGGTAAGTCGAAGGCGGTGCCTTCTTTTCTGATATCGGCCGGCGCGAGGTTGACCGTAATGCGCCGCGGAGGAACTTCGAATCCGGAGTTGAGGAGAGCCGCGCCCACCCGCTCGCGACTTTCCTTCACAGCGCCAGCTGCCAGCCCGACGATGGTCCATTGAGGGAGGCCAGGCGCCGCGTCGACCTCCACGATCACGTCATACGCGTCGATCCCGACCAGCGCGGCTGAGCGAACGGCGGCAAGCATTAGTCACGCTAATGCTCGGCCGCCGTCGCCGGAAATCGTTATGAGACACGCGGCATCAGCGCCGCGCACCAGTGCCTACCAGATTTGCGGTACCACTGATGACGCGCGAACCATTGGATCTCCCGGCTTGCAATTGAAGGCTTTCGCAAAGGAAGGCATGTTCGACACGGGACCGTTTGTCCGCCACACGGCCGGAGCGTGGGGATCGACCGTGACGCGCGTCTTAAGCTGTTCAGGCCGCGTGTGCTCGCGCCATGATTGCGCGAAAGCGATGAAGAAACGCTGCTCCGGCGTGTACCCATCGATGGTCGCGCGGTTGCCACTCCTCGCAAGTGCCCGTTCGAGCGCGTCGTACGCCGTCACGAGCCCGCCGTAATCCGCAATGTTCTCACCGAGTGTGAGCTTCCCATTTACATGGAGCGTGTCGACCTGAACGTATCCCGCGAATTGATCGACCACGCGTTGCGCCTGAGCGTTGAACGCCACCGAATCTCCCGCGGCCCACCAGTCGCGCAGGTTGCCTT
>JAXDME010000307.1:0-4629 GCA_034666285.1 Gemmatimonadaceae bacterium
TAAGCATCAATGCGCCTGTCGCGCAGAAACGGCCAGTTGCGGCGCGTGCTCTCGATGAGCGCTCTGTCGCACGTCGCTACCAGTACCGCCGGCTCCGTTCCGGCCTCGGCGAGAATCCTTCCGAACGGATCGCAGATGAAAGACTGGCCGAAGAATTCGATGCCGTCTGTGCCAGGCTCATCCTCATGTCCGACACGGTTCGGCGCGGCGACGTAAACTCCGTTCGCAATTGCGTGCGCTCGCTGCGCAGTGCGCCACGCCTCGACTTGTGCCTCACCGAATTCTTTTTTTTCTGACGGATGCCAACCAATTGCGGTGGGATAGAAAAGGATGTCGGCGCCGAGCAGGCTGGTGATGCGGGCTGCTTCGGGGTACCACTGATCCCAGCAAATCAGAACGCCCACGTTTGCGTAACGGGTTTTCCAGACGCGAAAACCGTTCGCGCCCTTGTGATCGCCATCGTCGGCAACGTGCGCGTCACCGGGAGTGAAATAGAACTTCTCGTTGAAGAGGGGATCGTCCGGGATGTGCATCTTCCGGTAGGCGCCTAGAAGCGAGCCATCGGCGTCGATGACCGCGGCGGAATTCCGATACACGCCGGCGGCCTGACGCTCAAAGATCGGTACGATAATTACGATCTCGAGCTCTCGCGCCAATATCCGCATCCTTTCTATAGTGGGGCCCGGGATCGGCTCGGCGAGATCGAAGCGCTCGTGCTTCTGTGACTTGCAGAAGTAGGGCGCGTTGAACAATTCCTGCAGGGAAACGATCTGGGCGCCGCGCTCTGCCGCCTCCCGGATGCGAGCGACCGCCCGCTCGACATTCTGTTCGACGTCGTCCGTGACCGCTTCCTGGATAATTCCGACTGTGAATGCCGACGTGGTGGCCATGAGTAAAAGGTTAACGCGTTGTGTCGGCACAGGAAGTGGCCGGCTGATTGCGTTAGTTTAGGTTGTCGCCTCCAGTCGAGATATGGGCCAAGAGGATCTTACTTCAGTGGAACTTCGACCAGGCACGACGGCCACCCCGGAGCGAAGGGTGCGCCGGAGCGCGGGCATCAACAAGGCGTTCCAGGCGATCAAGGCGCAGCATTCAGCCAATCGCTCGCAGATGGAAATCATGGCCGACCGGATGATCGGCTTCGCGAGCTCTACACCATTCCTCGTCATCCACGCATTCATTTTCATCGCCTGGATTTATTGGAACCTGCCGTTCTCCGGGCTGAAAAAGTTCGATCCGTATCCGTACGGCATGCTTACCACGATCGTCTCGCTCGAGGCGATCTTTCTCTCGATCTTCGTGTTGATGACGCAGAGCCGGGAGTCGAGGATCGGAGAGCTGCGCGAGGAGCTCACATTGCAGGTCAATCTCCGAATGGAAGAGGAGATCACAAAGACCCTGCATCTCGTGGCTGGATTGTACGCCCGTCTGAATCTTGCGCTCGCAGACGACCCCGAACTCAGAGCGATGCTCGAGCCACTCGACCCGAAGAAGATGGAGCAGGACCTGGCCGAGCAGATCAGCGCGGCGATGCCGCAGTTCCAGCTGAGAAAGAAAAAAGACGGCGCCACCGCCACTCGTCAGCAGCGCGGGTGACGCCGCGGAAAGCACCAGGTTTTAGCAGGAAGAGCTAAGACCCTTCTGCTTCAGCTCTCCTTTCGCCCCACGAGCTGGCGAAGTACGTAAGGGAGAATACCGCCGTGACGGTAGTAGCTCATCTCCTCCGGGGTGTCGATCCGGGAAACGACCTTGAAGACTTTTTCAGCTCCGTCAGCGCCGCGCGCGCGAACCGTGAGCGTCGTCCGCGGTTTGATCTCCTCGGACATCCCTTCGATCTCGAACGTCTCGAATCCGGTGAGTCCGATCGTCGTCCTGGTTTCTCCGGGAATGAACTCGAGCGGCAGCACTCCCATGCCGACGAGGTTCGAACGGTGGATTCGCTCGAACGATTCCGCGATCACCGCCCGAACGCCGAGCAGCAGTGTGCCCTTCGCCGCCCAATCGCGCGACGAGCCGGTGCCGTATTCCTTGCCCGCAACGATGACCAATGGGATGCCGTTCTTCTGGTATTCCATCGAGGCGTCGTAGATCGCGACCGGCTTCTCGCCTGGCGCGCGCGTGGTCCAGCCACCCTCGGTGCCCGGAGCGAGCTCGTTGCGCAGCCGGATGTTGGCAAACGTACCGCGCATCATCACTTCGTGATTTCCTCTGCGCGCGCCGTAGGAGTTGAAGTCGACAGTCTTCACTCCGTGTTCGATCAGCCACTTGCCGGCAGGACTCGCGGCGGGAATCGAACCTGCCGGCGAGATGTGGTCAGTGGTGATGGAGTCCCCGAACATGCCCAGCGCCCGCGCTCCCTTGATCGGACGAACTCCCGGTGGCGTGAGCGTCATCCCGTCGAAGAAAGGCGGATTCTTCACGTATGTCGAGGCGGAATCCCAAGCGTATAGATCACCCTCGGGAACCGGCAGGCTTCGCCAGTTGTCGTCTCCGTGAAAGACGTTCGAGTACTGCGCCTTGAACATTTCCGCTTTCACGGAGCGCAGGATCTCATCCTCCACTTCTTTCGGCGCCGGCCAGATATCTCGGAGAAAAACCGGGCCTGCCTTTCCGACACCCAGAGGCTCGGTGTTGAAATCGATGTCCATTCTTCCGGCTAGAGCGTAGGCGACGACGAGCGGGGGAGACCCGAGATAGTTGAAGCGCGTGAGCGGATTGATGCGCCCCTCGAAGTTGCGGTTGCCTGACAACACAGCGGCCACAACCAGCTTGTTCGCCTCGACAGCGTCTGCGATCGGCTGCGGGAGTGGACCCGAGTTTCCAATGCACGTCGTGCAGCCGAAGCCGACGACGTTGAAGCGCAGCTTCTGGAGCGCCTCCATGACGTTGGCGGCCCGGAAATAATCCGTAACCACTTTCGATCCGGGCGCGAGACTCGTCTTCACCCACGGCTTGGACATCAGCCCTTTTTCGACCGCGTTCCGCGCCAGCAATCCAGCTGCGAGCATCACGCTCGGGTTCGATGTGTTGGTGCAGCTCGTGATCGCGGCGATAACCACTGACCCGTGACGAATCGCGAACTTCTCTCCGTTCATCTCGACCGGAATACTCTCGTAGTGGTCGGCTTGCTCCTCAGGATCTGTTGCAACGACGGACGGAGACAACTGGGGCGATGCCGCGACGCTCATCGCCTGCTTCGCGGCCGCGATGGCGGAAACGGTGCCGGTGCGATCGAGGTCGGCGGCTAGCGCTTCCTTGAACATTTTCTTCGAGAGATGCAGGGGCACTCTATCCTGCGGGCGCTTCGGCCCAGCCAGACTGGGTTCCACGGTGCGAAGATCGAGCTCCAGCGTGTCACTGAACGCGGGATCCGGAGTGTCGTCGGTTCGAAAGAGTCCCTGCGCTCTCGTGTAAGCCTCGACGAGCTGCACCTGTGCCTCGTCGCGACCAGTAAAGCGCAGGTAGTTGATCGTCTCGGCGTCGATAGGAAAGAATCCCATCGTCGCGCCGTATTCCGGCGCCATGTTGCCGATGGTGGCGCGATCCGCGAGCGAGAGGCTCGACAAGCCCACGCCATAGAACTCGACAAACTTTCCAACGACTTTTTTCTTGCGCAGCATCTCGGTGACCGTCAGCACGAGATCCGTGGCCGTCGCGCCGGGCGGGAGCTTGCCGTGAAGCTTGAATCCAACGACTGGTGGAATGAGCATCGAAACCGGTTGGCCGAGCATAGCGGCTTCCGCTTCGATCCCTCCTACTCCCCACCCGAGCACGCCAAGGCCGTTGATCATCGTGGTGTGCGAGTCCGTGCCCACCAGAGAGTCGGGGTAGGCGTATGTCTGCTTGCCGACGACCTCGGTGAAAACTCCTTGCGCCAGATATTCAAGATTGATCTGGTGCACGATCCCCGTGTCGGGCGGAACGACTCGGAAGTTGTGCAGCGCTTTCTGTCCCCAGCGCAGGAACGCGTACCGCTCCTGGTTGCGCTGGAACTCGAAGTCGGCATTGATGAGAAGGGCGGCTTCGCTTCCGTATTCGTCCACCTGCACCGAGTGATCGATGACGAGATCGACCGGCTGCAGCGGGTTTATCAGGCGTGGATCCCCGCCGAGTCGCGAGATCGCTTCCCGCATGGCGGCGAGATCGACGACGGCGGGAACGCCGGTGAAATCCTGGAGGAGCACTCTGGCCGTGCGAAAGGCGATCTCCTTCTCGACCGTGCCCTTCATGTTCCAGGTGGCGAGAGCGCGGATGTCGTCGGCTTTGACGAACTTGCCGTCCTCGTTTCGGAGCAGGTTTTCGAGCAGGATCTTGAGGCTGAAGGGGAGTTTGCCTGCGTTCCCGTTCGCGAACTGTGAAAGGGAGTCCAGCCGAAAGATCGTGTACTGCCGACCCGCAACGTCCAGCGTTGATCGGCTACCGAAGGTATTCGGGTGTGTCATTGGTTTTGTTTTCCGAACTTGGCCGCGTCAGTGCGCTGGCCGTAGGCGCGGAGCCACTGCCGAGCGATCTGCGGCTCGACAGGCTAAGTAAATCTAACATGAGTTGAGACCTGTCCTAATGTTCAACCGGTCTTGGTCGTCGGCTCGCTGGTCGGATCCACGGTCGTCTTACCCTCGTTGCCCGCGC
>JAXDME010000308.1:0-2545 GCA_034666285.1 Gemmatimonadaceae bacterium
GTCGCGATCGATCGCTCGATCCTGATCATCGAGGACAACGAGACGCTGGCGCTCGGCCTGCGAACGAGCCTCGAGGTCGAGGGCTACAAGGTCGAGTGCATCACCGACGGCAACGACGGCCTCGCCTGGCTCGAGCAGCACGACCCCGACCTCATCGTTCTCGACCTGATGCTGCCGGGAATGAACGGCTTCGAGATACTGCGACGCTATCGCGCGCGCGGGGGCACCGCCGCGGTGCTGATTCTTTCCGCGCGCGACCAGGAAGTGGACAAGGTGCAGGGGTTCCGCATCGGCGCCGACGAGTACGTCGTCAAGCCCGTTGGGGTGCTGGAATTTCTCGCCCGCGTGGAGGCCATCATTCGGAGGCTGTCGGCGTCCGCCAAGGGATCTTCCGCCGGCGATGGCGCGCGACTCTCGCATCATTGTTTCTCCGACGTCGTCGTAGACCTGAGAACGCGCACGGTTACCCGTGGAGGAAAAACCGTCGAGCTGAGCCCGATGGAGTTCGACTTCCTGGCATTCCTCATCGACTCGGGTGGAGACATCGTCTCGCGGGAGACGCTGATGCGGCAGGTGTGGCGCTACAGCCTCGGCGTCACTTCACGCACGGTGGATCAGCACGTCGCCAGGTTGCGGAACAAGCTGGAGCCGGATCCGGCGCAGCCTCGGCACCTGATTACGGTGCGCAAGGCGGGGTACAGGTTTCAAACCTAAGAACCCCTGCTGCTTCTACTGCGCTTTACGGTGGTAGTAGAAATCGTAGTCCGTCTTCCAGCTCTTCCCCGCGTCGGTCGATGACTCCGAGTGCTGACGCACCGTGGCGCTATCGAGCGGAGTAAAGCGGAGGCGGGTGATCGCGTCCGGCTTCGTGTCATCTTTAATGAAGAAGACGAGGCTGGCGCCGTCCATCTGACTGCCGCGGAACTCGGCGACTTGCCCGTCCTGCCCGATCCAGAATTGCTGCCACTGTTTGGTGGACGGATTCCAGGCATTGAGGCTCTTTCCCGTCCCGCCCTTGAGACTGGTCCAGTTCTCCAGCAGCGCGCAGCCGCCGCTCACCGACTGAATCGAGCTGCGTCCCGCCGGAGATCCGCCCTCTGTGGTGACGTCCCATTCGCCGATCCAGAAATCGAAGCGATGCCTTTCCGGCTCGCTCGCGCACGTTACTACCGGCGCCGCGGGCGTCTGGGCGAACGCGCCGCTCGATGTGAATGCGATCGCTGGCATCGCAGTGGACAACGCGAAGACGAGAAACTGCATGCGCGACCGCGCTAACCGATTTACGCTCGGGTTGATTGGGTGACTTCTAGACATAGGCATCGGTTAGACGCGGTTTAGCGCAGGCAGCGTGATTTCTAGATCCGCGGAAAGTACGCGGCGACGACGGGCAGATTGGCGGCTCGGCGCCAGGCGAGCCACAGATCGCGCAGAAATGTTTTTTCCATCTTGCGAAGCGCGGCGAGGTGGCGACGCTTGAGTGTCCATCCCGGTCGCGAGAGCGTGAGCTTCTCGCGCTCGGCGTCGTAGAATGAGCGGTAGTCGCCGCCGCACCGCAGCATCGACACCCCAATCAGGTAGCACGAATTGCGGGCGTGCGCGTCGTAGCTCGCCCGCCCTCCCAACGCGCTTCCGCGCGGCGCGACGCGGGTCGAAGTCTCGTCGCCAACTGGCAGGAGCATGCCTGGGCACTCACGAGCGCCGGACTTTACGTTGTGCGCGCCCTTCAGCTGATACCCGGCGGGATACGCCACGTCCAGTCCGCAACGCTCGCACCGGTAGGCGACGCCAGGAATAGTGGCGAGCCCGCAATAGGCCCAGAACGCCGACGGTGTTCTGGCGCGGGTGATGTCCAACCGCGAAAGCAGGCGCGCCGCGAGCAGATGACCGATGCCTTTGACGTCATCCAGCCACGGCCAGACAGGATGCTGCTCGATCAAACCGCGCAGCGCGCCCGCGGCGGATTCCTCGTCCTCGAACGAACGCGCGTACGCGCGCTCGAGAATTCGTGGAGCTCCGGCCGACTCACCGCGTCTGATTTCCCTGAGAAGCGCGTCCGGATCGCTGGTGGTTTCTGTGAGCGATGAAGACGATCTCCCCTGAAGAATCGCGCGCAGGCGCTCCCCGTGAGCAACGCGTGATCGTTGCGCATCCTCGAACAGCGTATAGAGCAGCCGAAGCTCCGACGCGTAAGTCGATTCGTACGGTGCTGTGCGAAGTTCGTTGAGAGAGATCGCCATGCGGGGAGCGAAGAGTTGTGAACGAGACCGCTCTCAACGCTACACGCCCGCATGGCCGCACATTGTCTACTTGAGGTAAAGGAGTTGGTACCGATCGTTTACCCAGACAATCGCGCCGCCGCTCAGCCCGCCGGCGCTATCTGGTACTGCTCGAGCTTGCCATCCGGCATTTCGTAAGTCCACGCTCTGAGCGTGCGGTTCGGAAAGCTCACTCTGTACGATCGATAAACCATTCCGCCGCGCTCTGCCTTCCGCGTCTGCACGAAGCCCGTAATAGGACCGAGCGGTCCAAGGCTCGACGCGAAATC
>JAXDME010000309.1:0-10249 GCA_034666285.1 Gemmatimonadaceae bacterium
TTATCAGCTCGCGCATGCCGTACCTGAAGGCGCCGCCGACGATTGCCGCGAGAACTATGAGACCACTGAGCTTCCAGATCGTCCCTAGGGGAGCGCCAGCGCCAATGGCGTCGACGGCCCGTCGCAATAACCAGGGGATAACGCTGGTGATTGCCGACGACGCGACAACGATCAGGAGCCCGATTGTGAAAGGGATCAGGTACGGTTTGTAATATGGCGCAGCGATCCGGAGATTCTTCATATTTGGTATGTCGATTGCACGACACAACTACTCATGAGCTTGGGCATTCCCAAGCGCTCGTCACACGATGGAGGAGGCTTAATGGTTCAATATATTCCCCGCATGAATGCGTCGCTGGCACTTTCGCTCGCGTTGCTTCTTGGCGCGTGCACCGCAAAGACTGACAACACTGCCGCGGCAGACTCGGCTCTGAACAAGGACATCCAGCTCGCTAACCGCGACACATCGGCGCAGCCCGCGCTCACCGACGTTCCCGCTCCAACGACCACGGCTACGGCGCCGACCACCAGCACCGCGGCGCGTACGACCACCACGCGCACGACGACCACCACTCGCACGCCGACCACGACGCGCAGGCCGCCAACCACTTCGGTGACATCGAGCGGCAACACGGTTACCCGCACGTCAGGAAATGCGGCAGGCAGCACGAGAGTTGGAACGATCGCTTCTGGCTCGACGCTCAACCTGACGTCAGGCTCGAAGATCTGCACCAACACCAGCCATGTCGGTGACCACTTCAACGCCACGGTATCGAACGCGATCACCGGCTCCAATGGCGCCGTGATTCCGGCTGGCGCAACCGCCAACGTCGAAGTGACCGAGCTCAAGCGCAGCGAGAATGCGAACGACAACGTGGTGATGGGCTTCCGGGTGACTTCCGTGAGCTTTGGCGGACACACCTATCCGGTGAGTGCGACCACAACCTACGCCGACGTAAGCAAGGTCAAGAATCAGCCGAAAGGCAAAGACATTCAGAAGGTGGTCGGTGGCGCCGCAATCGGTGCGATCGCCGGCCAGATCCTCGGTCATAGCACGAAGGCCACTGTGATCGGTGCCGCCGTAGGTGGCGCTGCCGGAGCAGGCGCCGCCGCAGCGACAGCGAACTACGAAGGCTGCGTAAACTCAGGCGGGAAGATTACCGCAACGCTCAACTCGGCCACTCAGGTCAACATCTAGTAACGAGTTGGCGGTAAAAAACGAAAGTCCGGCGCGAGGAATCGCGCCGGACTTTTTTTGTGTCTTATGCGGCCAGGATCGCGGCTAAAAGCCTGCAGCGCCGCCGTGCGAGCGCGGGTCGCCCAAACCCTCGTAGCCACCGTTCACTCGCATCACCGAAGACGCGGACGCGATGCCGCTGTTCAGCTCATACACATAGTGGCCCATTGTCCTTAGGCGTGCGATCACCGCGGGGCCGAACCCGCCCGCCTCGAGGCGGATCGAATCTGGCAGCGCTTGATGGTGGAGTCGCGGCGCGCTCATCGCATCCGCCAGCGACATCCGGTGGTCGATCACGTTCAGGATTATTTGCGACGTCGCGGAGATGATTCTCGGCCCGCCTCGCGCGCCCGTCACGAGCAACAGATTTCCTTTGGGGTCGAGCACGATAGTCGGCGACATCGCGCTCAGCATTCTCTTGCCTGGAGCGATCGAGTTCGCTTCTCCCTGTATCAGCCCGTACATGTTCGGCGTGCCGGGCTGAGTTGTGAAATCGTCCATCTCGTCGTTGAGAAAGAAGCCGGCCCCGCTTACGTACACACCCGATCCGTACAGGTCATTGAGCGTCGACGTCGTTGCGACTGCGTTGCCCGCCTGGTCCACGACGGACCAGTGCGTTGTTTCGTTTCCCTCGGCGATACGCGAGGCAACGCGTGTCGTGGCGTCGGCGTGATCTCGCGAGATGGACCCGGCTACGGAACGCGCATACGCTTTGCTCGTGAGTAACGCGAGCGGAACACGCACGAATGCCGGGTCGCCAAGCTTCGAGTTCCGATCGATGAAGGCGCGCTGAGAAGCGGACGCGACCGCGTGAATTCGCTCGACGGTCCCGAACGGCGCGGGCGGGCCATACGCCTGGAGGATGTTCAGCATCTCCGACACGGTTGTACCGCCCGACGAAGACGGCGGCATCGAGATCAGTGAGTATCCGCGATAGTCGCTCCGAATGGGGTCACGCCAGACAGGGCGATACCGCGCGAGATCCGCCTTCGTGATGAGGCCGCCGTCGCGGTGCATCTGCGCCGCAATTGAATCGGCAATGCTTCCCCGATAGAACGCGGCGGCTCCGCTGTCAGCGATCAGCCTGATTGTGCGCGCGAGCTGTGGCTGCCGAAGTCGGGACCCAACTGGAGGTGGCGCGCCGTTGGGAAGAAAGACCGATCTACCGGCGAAGCTTTCGATCCGGTACTTCTCGCCGGACAGCGAGCGGGCCAAGGTGCTGTCGACGACGAATCCCTCGGACGCGAGTCGAATCGCGGGCGCCAGGACCTTTGCGAGGGACATAGCGCCAAACTTCCGGTGGGCTTCCAGCATTCCCGCGACCGCGCCCGGCACGCCTGACGCGCGCGGCCCGATCACACTTTCGCCAGTGAGCTTCCCGTTCGCCCCGATGTACATGTTGCGCGTCGCCGCGCGCGGCGCTTCTTCCCGGTAATCGAGCGCTGCCGCGCGACCGTCGGCCAGACGGATCACCATGTACCCACCGCCGCCAAGATTTCCCGCTTCGGGAAAGGCCACCGCGAGGGCGAAACCTGTTGCGACTGCCGCATCGATCGCGTTGCCGCCCTGCTTCATGATCTCGGCACCGACTTCAGCCGCGAGTGCATTGTCGCTGGCAACCATCGCATGCTGCCCAAAAGTTGCACGCGACCCCGCCGGGTAGAGCCAGCCGCGCGGAAATGTGGCCGGTATCCGCGCCGGAATCGCGGGTGCCTGCACCGACCGATCGAGCGGCAACGCCGCAGCCAGCCCAATGAGTCCTGCGGCCGCGAAACTCGCTATTACAACTCTGTTTCTCGAAGGCATGGCAGGCTGAGTCGACTATCGGGTGATCGTGTGTGACCCGAATCCCATACGCAGTGCAACCCTCAGCGAAGGCATGCTGTTCGTGTTGCTCGTACCGTTCGCGAGGCCTTTTCGCTCGTGAATCGCAAAAGTGTAGTCGGCAAAAATGAAGTCGAGGTTCATGCGATTGCTGATGCCATAGCCGAAGCCGTACGCAAGCGAGAACAGCGGATCGATGTTTCCCTTGCTCGGTGCGAGGCTCGCCCCCCCGGCGTCCTCCTTCAGGTTCCTGTACATGGCGACTCCGCCATTCAGCTCCACCACCTGGTGAAATCCGATTCCAGAGCCGGAGTGGAAACCGACAACGAGCGTAGTCATATCCAGATGCGCGTTACAGCTCGCGCACCTCGTTCCATTCTCACCCGCTGCCAACGGGGTGGACAAATTCGACGAGTACGTGAAGGGAACTCGGGAATAGCTGCCGGCAATCCCGAACGAGGCGCCGTTGTCCATCGCCTTCTCCAGAGACGCCCGATACTGAATGTTGGTGGCGTTGCCGAAATCCCAGTTGCTCGCCGTTACGCCGTCGTTCACTCCGTTGCCCCTGAAGCCGCCTACTCCCGCCGACACCCACCAGTCGGGATCGTTCGTCGTGTACGCTCTGGGACGCCGTATTATTTGGGCGTGGACCGAATCGGCGGCGAACATAAACATCAATAGCGCAAAGAAAAAACGTCTCATCATCATGCTCCAAGTTGTCTTGCGATTCGCGCGATGCGTCGGGTAAGTTAGATCGTGGCTCACCGCTCGGCAGCGCATTGATGTTGGATTCCCGCGAAACGGAGCGCCGCAACCCGCGTACCGCTTCGATCGATCTCGCATCCCCGCTCGAGATCGTGGACATGATAAACGCGGAAGACCGCCGAGTTCCCGACGCCGTTGCGACCCAGCGGGAGCAGATCGCGCGCGCGATCGAGTTCGCCGAGGCGACGTTCCGCTCCGGAGGACGATTGTTTTATGTAGGTGCCGGTACTTCAGGACGACTGGGAGTGCTCGACGCAAGCGAGTGCCCGCCGACCTTCGGGACCAAGCCGGAGATGGTCCAGGGAATCATCGCCGGCGGTCTACCCGCGCTCACCCGCTCGCAAGAGGGTGCTGAGGACGTCGTCGGCAACGGCGCTCGCGCAATCGACGAGCATGGTATCGGAGAAAAGGATTTCGTGATCGGGATCGCCGCGTCCGGAACCACGCCGTACGTTCGCGCCGCTCTCGAGCGCGCCGCGGAGCTCGGTGCGACGACGGGAATCCTCGCTTGCTCGCCGCCGCCGGCGGATCTGGTGGCCAAGGTCGACGTGACAATGTTGCCGATCGTGGGGCCCGAAGCGGTCACGGGCTCAACGCGCATGAAAGCCGGAACCGCGACCAAGCTCGTGCTCAACACGATCACCACGGGCGCGATGATCCGACTCGGAAAAACCTACGGCAATCTCATGGTCGATCTTCGCGCGACCAACAACAAGCTCGTAGATCGAAGCCAGCGGATCGTAATGGAAGTATGCGGAATCTCACGGGACGAGGCGAAGAAACTTCTCGAAGAGGCTGACAAGAGCGTAAAGACCGCGATCGTCATGCAAAAGAGAGGCGTTTCCCGTGACGCAGCCAGGAAACTTCTCACGGAGAACGGCGGTGTGATCCGCCGCATCACGAAGGACGAGCCTCCTCCAATCCCGGATCGCTGACGTGACTTCGGGCGTCGTCGTCGGGCTGATGTCGGGGACCTCGCTGGATGGTATAAGCGCGGCGGTTGCGCGCTTCACAGATTCTGCGGACGGTCGGATCGACGTCGACCTGCTCGCGTACACATCGCGCTCATACACTCCCGCCCAGCGCACGCGGCTCAGTGCCGCGCTCGGCGGCGGCACGCCCGCCGAATACTGCCGGCTGAACTTCGATCTCGGTGCATGGCTCGCGGATGCCACGATCGAAGTGATGGCCGAAGCTGGAATCGCGCGGGATGACATATCAGCGATCGCGTCGCACGGCCAGACAATCTGGCACGAACCCGGTCACTCCACCTGGCAAACGGGCGAACCGGCTGTAATCGCCGAGAGAACGGGCATCGACGTCGTCAGCGATTTCCGCGTGCGTGATGTCGCCGCCGGCGGGCAGGGCGCGCCGCTCGTATCGATCGCAGATGCGATGCTGTTCGCGTCGGGATCCACGTGGCGCGGTCTGCAGAATCTGGGCGGCATTGGCAACATCACCGTGGTCCCTCCTCACGGCGAGATCGAAGGCGTCCGTGCGTTCGACACGGGCCCGGGTGTAGTGGTGACCGATGGCGTGACGCACGCGTTGCGCCCCGGTTTGGCGTATGACGTCGACGGGAAGCTGGCCAAAGCCGGCCGTCCCAATATGGCTCTCGTGAACGAGCTGATGGCTGCACCGTACTTCGCTTCGCCGCCACCGAAATCCACTGGCCGCGAGCTATTCAACACCGATTACTTCACGAAGCTCATTGTGCGCTGCCGGGCTGAAGGAGCGAGTGACGAAGACATCATCGCGACCGCGGTGCAGCTGACCGCCGAGAGCATAGGTGACGCCTATCGACGCTTCATCGCCGAGCCGATTGGCGAAGTCCTCGTTTCTGGCGGAGGAGCGAAAAATCCTGCCCTCTTCGAGGCAATAGAGAAAGCGGCATCGCCAATTCGCGTTCGGCACTTCGACGAAGTGTATTTCGACGGCGAAGCAAAAGAGGCGGTGGCCTTCGCATTGCTTGGATATCTGCACGTGACCAAACGTCCAGGAAATGTCCCCACCGCGACAGGCGCGCACGGCCAGCGCATTCTGGGCAAGCTCACGCCCGCATGACTGAGATCGCGGAGCTCTTTTATCCGGCGATTCGCTGGGACGCGACGCACGGTTTCGAAGCCCAGCGCGGCGCCATTGACGAAGCCCTCAAGCTCGGGGTCGGTGGGTTCATACTTTTCGGGGGTCCTTCCGAGCACGTTGCGACCCTGACGGAAGACCTGCACTCGAAGTCGCGGACTGCTCTCCTGATTGGAGCGGATCTGGAGCGCGGGGCGGGGCAGCAGTTCGCGGGGCAGACCGCCCTTCCTCCTCTCGCCGCGATCGCCTCTCTCGAGGACCTGCAGGCGATTCGACGAGCAGCTGCAGTGACTGCCATCGAAGCCCGGTCGCTCGGGATAAACTGGATCTACGCGCCCGATGCCGATATCGACGTCGAGCCGAACAATCCGATCATCGGCACCCGCTCGTTCGGCAGCGATCCGGAGCGCGTCGCGGAATATGCCGCCGCCTGGATCGACGCGTGTCAGTCCGAGGGAGTTCTCGCGTGCGCCAAACATTTTCCGGGACACGGACGCACGACCGTCGATTCCCACAAGGAGACGCCGCGCGTCGAAGAATCGGCCGATACTCTGCGCGAAACGGATCTTGTCCCGTTCCGGCGCGCCATCGAGCGTGGCGTGGCGTCGATCATGTCGGCGCATGTGGCGTTCCCGGCATTCGATCCCACCGGCTCACCCGCAACGCTATCACGACCGATTCTGACTGACCTTCTTCGCACAGAGATGGAGTTCACCGGTCTTCTCGTCACCGACGCGCTCATAATGGAGGGCGTTCTCGCCGGAGGAGAAGCGGAAGCGGTCGTGCGGGCACTTTACGCGGGATGTGATTGCCTTCTCTATCCCACGAACCTCGCGGAGTCGGTCAGGGCCGTTCAAAAGGCAATAGACGACAAGCGTCTCGACGCGGAGCGCATCCAGCAATCTCTCGAGCGTCGCCGGAGATGGGCGCGGTGGGCGGCGCTATCCAAGGAAACGAATCGGCCGACACGCGACGAAAGTGGCTGGTCGAGTCAGATTGCGGAGCGCGTCGTGCACATCGTTCGCGAGAAGATGCCGCGACTCCCACAACCGTGGCATCTCACAGTTGTCGACGACGATATCGGCGGACCGTATCCGGCGCCATCGCGTGATCCGCTCGTATCTTCGCTGCGTGCAGGTGGCATCGATTTGGTTCTCGACACGGATACTTCAGTCGACGAGTCCGGATCGACGGTAGTTGCCGTCTTTGGCGACATTCGCGCCTGGAAAGGCCGCCCCGGATATTCTACCGCCGCAAAAGAGGCAGTGCTCAAGGCATTGGGTCGAACGCCGCGCACCGATCGCCTGATAGTGGCGTTCAGCCATCCGCGGCTTGCCGACGAGCTCGACGTGGAGGTTCCGATCCTCTGCGCGTGGGGCGGCGAAGCAGTGATGCAGCGGGCGGCTGCGCGCGTTTTGCTCCGCGAAGCATCGACACGAATGGAACGGAGTCTCGGCACCGCACGATAGTCGCTTGAAACCGGGGGAAGTCCTATGAGCGAAGCCGCCGTAAAGAGTTCGCCGATACGCATTTTCGGTCAGCCGAAGATGGCAACGCTGCTGGTGCTGGGATTTTCTTCCGGGTTGCCGTTCTACCTGACTAGCAAAACACTACAGGCATGGATGACCACGGCGAAGGTAGACCTCGCGACGATTGGTTTTTTCAGCCTCGTAACTCTCCCGTACTCGCTCAAGTTCGTGTGGGCGCCGGTGATGGACCGCTACATCCCGCCTTTCCTCGGGCGCCGACGCGGCTGGGTGCTCATCACGCAGGTGCTGCTCCTGATCGCGGTCGCAGCGATGTCGCTTCACGACCCTCGCCTCGGCTTGAAGATGCTGGCGGTGAACGCGATTGCCATTGCCTTCTTCAGCGCCTCCCAGGACATCTCGCTCGACGCGTACAGAACCGATGTGCTGCAGGACCGCGAGATGGGAGCGGGAGCGGCTGTTTTCGTGATGGGTTACCGCGTCGCGCTTCTGGTCACAGGCGGGCTCGCACTCTATCTCGCGGATTCAATCTCGTGGCAGACCGTGTATCTGCTTCTCGCTTCGCTGATGCTGATCGGTATCATCGCGACGTTTCTGGCTTCCGAGCCGGTCCTCCGGGAGCTGCCACCACGGACCCTTGCCGAGGCCGTCGTACTTCCGTTCAGAGAATTCTTCCAGCGTGCCGGGCTCGGCCGCGCTTTCCTCGTTCTTCTCTTCATCGTCCTGTACAAGTACTCCGACAGCCTCGCCGGAAGCATGACGACTCCGTTTCTACTCAAGACCGGATTCTCGCAGAAGGAGGTCGGAGCGGTGTTCGGCGGTGCCGGACTCATTGCAACCATTGTTGGGACGCTGGCCGGCGGGGCCGCAATCGGAAAGTGGGGTATCAACCGATCGCTGTGGGTTTTCGTCGTTTTTCAGGGACTGAGCAATCTCACCTACTACGCGCTGGCGCTTTCAAGCGAGAGCCACGCTTTCATGACTACGGCGGTAGTGGTAGAGAACTTCGGCCTCGGTCTGGTCACGGCCGCCATGACAGCTTTTCTCATGAGCATGTGCGACAAGAGGTTTACGGCCACGCAGTTCGCGCTGCTCTCGAGTCTGATGGCGGCCAGTCGCGATCTGCTCGTCGCGCCGGCCGGAAAAATCGCCGAGTCGTTGGGTTGGCCTTCGTTCTTTCTGATCACGGTGACGATGGCGATCCCGCCGCTCCTGCTGTTGCCATTCATCGCGCCGTGGTCACGCGACGTCCCCATCGGTGCGGCACCGCACACGGGAGAGACGGTACCGGCTAAAGGGCCTCAGCCACCAGCAGCCGCGCGAACCTGATCCGCTTCGGGCGTCCTGAGACGCGCCGCGATCACGGTAACGTTGTCGGGCGCGCCGGTGTGCATGGCCTCTTCTATAAGGGCTTCGCACACCTCTTCCGGCCTTCCAGAGCCGCGCGTGATGCGCGCCAGATCCTCGGGAGAGACCTGATTCGAGAGTCCGTCGCTGCAGAGGACCAGGAAATCGTCGTTCTCCAGCTTACACCGGTATAGGTCGGTTACGACCTTTTCCTCAGGTCCAAGAGCCTGCAGGATGATGTTCCGGTGCTCACTTTGCGCGGCCTCTTTCTGGGTCATGCGGCCGGCGTCGATCAGACGCTGCACGAAGGACTGATCCTTGGTCAGCTGCTTTGCCGCACCCTTTCTGACCAGGTACGCTCGGCTGTCGCCTACCTGAGCGATGAACGCCTCGCCATCGAGCACGAGAGCGAGGGTCGTCGTGGTGCCCATTCCGTGATGCTCAGGTGATGAGTTCGCCTTTTGAAAAATCGCCTTGTTGGCAACCTCGATGCCCCGCTTAAGCGCTGCCTCGATTGACTCGACCGTCCGCTTCGGCACTTTGTGCCACCAGCGGTGCATCTCGCTCAATATCGTCTCGGTCGCGATCGAGCTGGCAAGCGCGCCGGAGGCGGCGCCACCAACGCCATCGGCGACGATGAGAATAAAGGGGGCGGTGTGGACCGAAACGAGTGCCGGCGCGCTCACTGTCGCGATGTCACCCGTTTCCAGATTCGCAATCATAAAGGAGTCCTGATTGTCGTGCCTGATCAGCCCGACATTCGAACTCCCGAAAATTTCTGCAAGCAATTGTGGCTCGAAAAGAGCGTGTGTTTTGTGATCACGGGAGCCTATCGCGCTCCCGGGCCTCAAAGATAGAAGCAAACCATCAAAGGCACTACCCATGCGTACTGGATGGACTGCATTGGATAGACTGGTGGCGTAATCAACGTGCAACCTAGATTCTGACGATGAAAGCTTCGGTCATGAGGGTTTTTGCCTGTTGCCTGGTAATGGTAGCTGCGTCCTGCGCCACCGCCCCGGCACGCCCTGCGATCCCTCCGCTGCCTGCGCCGCCACTCGTGCCAGCCCCGCTCCCCACCGCGAACGCAAAGCTTCCGCCGGTGCCAGCGGTTCGCGGACCAGTCCAGATAAACGTCGTGTACCCGAAGCCTGAGCAGCTGCTCACGGCTAGAGATTCCAATTTTATTTTCGGCAGCGTCGGCACCGGGGACGCCGCTTTGCGAATAAACGGAGTGCCGGTTCCAGTCTGGCCAAATGGCGCATTCATGGGATGGTTGCCCGTGCCTCCCGATAACGCCCAGCGCTACGAATTGATTGCAGGCAATTCGGCAGGAACGGCTCGACTCGTTCTACCGATCAGGGTTCCGCCGGCTCCGGATACCACCAGCCGCAACAATCTCGTCGGCGATACTCTGAAACCGGTTGTATCACCCGACAGCCTTGCACCTATTCGCGGAAATATTTACGTCGCCCTGGGCGCTCCCGGCTCGACAGTCGACGATACG
>JAXDME010000310.1:0-8144 GCA_034666285.1 Gemmatimonadaceae bacterium
GACGCTCCCAGCTCTTGAGAGGATGATGCTATCGCTATGAAGGTATCGACGAATCGGAAATCGACCGTCGACGAAGGATCGCTCGATCAGTACCTCCGGGACATCAGCGTCTTTCCCCTCATTACTCGCGAGAAGGAAGTGGAGCTCGCGAAGCGCATCCGCCTGAACGACCAGGACGCGCTCGACACGCTCGTTCGGTCGAACCTCAGATTCGTCGTGTCTGTCGCCAAGAAATATCAGAATCAGGGCGTGTCCCTCTCCGATCTGATCAACGAGGGCAACCTCGGCCTCATTCGCGCGGCCCACAAGTTCGACGAGACGAAGGGCATCAAGTTCATCTCGTACGCGGTGTGGTGGATACGCCAGTCGATTCTGCAGGCGCTGGCCGAGCAGTCGCGTATCGTGCGCGTTCCATTGAACCGCGCCGGTACGCTGCACCGGATCGGGAAGCGAGCGAGCAGCCTTCTCCAGGAGCTCGGTCGCCAGCCGACCAACCTCGAGATCTCCGAAGGCATGGACATCAGCGAGGACGAAGTCGCCAAGACGATGATGATCTCGCAGGTCCATTTGTCGCTCGACGCGCCGATGACGCCAGGCGAGGACAACCGGCTGCTCGATTATCTCGCGGACAACGTGAACCCGACGCCCGACGAGATCACGTTCGAAAAGGCGCTGTCGGAAGCGATCGAGGAATCCCTGTCGTCGCTGAAAGAGCGCGAGTCGAAAATTCTGCGACTTTATTTCGGGCTCGACGGAGCCGACCCGATGACGCTCGAGGACATCGGTACTCTGCTTCAGATCACGCGAGAGAGAGTGCGGCAGATCAAGGAGAAGGCGCTTCTCAAGCTGCGCCATAATTCGCGCCGACGGTCGCTGGAGTCTTTCCTCGGCTAGAAGTGGCCTGAGAGCGCGGGACCCTCGGTCCCGCAAGGAGTGGAATGGCTGACTCGATCACGATCAGACCGGCATCTCCCTCCGACGCTCCAGTACTTTGTGAGCTGCTCAGCCAACTCGGGTATCCTGCTGCCGAGGCGGACATTCCCGGACGCCTGAGCGCAGTCGCGAGCTTTCCCCGCGCGGCGGCACTCGTTGCTACGAACCGATTTGGTGAAGTCATTGGGTTGGTGACGGCGCACATCTTCCCATCCATTCACGACAACGAGCCGGTCGCCTGGCTCACGACGCTCGTCGTGCTGGAAGACGCGCGCGGTGCGGGGATCGGATCAACGCTCGTAAAGCACGTCGAGCAATGGGCGGCCCAGAACGGGGCGAAGCGGATTTCCGTGACGTCGGGCAAGCAGCGGAGGGCGACGCACGAATTCTACGAGAAGCGAGACTACGAGAACACGGGCCTTCGTTTCACGAAGAAACTTGCTGGCGATGCAGGCTGATGGGCCAGAAAATCGCATGGGTCTTGTCGGTGGCGCTGCTTCTCTGCAGCGGTGCACTCGGTGTCTATAACGGCATCAATGAACGGGATGCTGCTCACACGCTCGTTCAGAAGTCAGTGAGGTATTTGGAAAAGACAAAAAAAGGCCGGACTCTTTCGAGTCCGGCCTTTTCCGAAGTACTGATGCCGCCGCGCTGGCGAACTAAAGTCCCAGTGCGTTCTTGACGTTGATTCGACCGCGTCCTAAGGCGGGGTCAATTGGGTCACCCGAGGCCTCCAGAATATGCTTGATCTTCTGGGGCTGCTTCGCGCCAACATCGGCGATCACTAGCGCAGCAAGGCCGGCGACGTGCGGCGAAGCCTGACTGGTTCCGATGAATCCACTCAGACGATTGCCCGCGGCGCAAGCCGTCAGGACTGGTTTGTTCGCCGTCGTAAAGCCAGCGAGTCTGGTCTTCGAACAGAACGACCAAACCCATGAGGCTATATCCGCGCCCGGCAGGGCCCATGGCCAGCCGACACTCGCCTTGATATTGCCTTTGGCATCGAGGTCGGCGTTGCCTCCAGGAGCTGCGACGCTGATCGAGTTGCGGCCATAATTGGTGTAGAAGGCTGGAACGTCAGGGTTGCCGTTCCATGTTGTTGCACCAACCGAGGAAACGCAGACAACATGCGCGGCATCGCAGAACGATGAATACGTGTTGCCGTTGTGCTGAAGGTCAGCCGCGGAATTTCCGGCAGAGACGACAATTAGCATTCCCTGCTGTTTGGCGTAGTTGAAAACCTTGTTGATGGCGGCAACTAGCTGACCGTTGCCGGCTTTCGAGAACGCACCACCGAGGCTCATGTTCGCGACATCGGCCCCGTGATCCGCAGCCCACAGAATGCCGCTCAGTATCTGCCCGAAGGAGCCCGATCCGTTCGAACCCAAAACCTTTACCCCGATCAGTTTGGTCTTCGACCCGACTCCGGCGAAAACCACCGCGTTGCTGCTTACGGTGGCGGCTACGTTCGTTCCGTGACCGTTGTAGTCAGAAATCTTGTTTCGCGTCGGGAAGAACGTTGTTGACACTTGATTGTCCGACGGTCTAACCACGGTCTCAGTCGAAGTGAGCACGTAGGTATCCATAAACGACGTCGAACGCGAGAGATCTACCTGACCGTTGAGGTCGGGATTGTCGTAATCAATACCTGTGTCGAGAATGGCTACCGTCACGGTTGGACTGCCAAGCTTTCCAGCTGCCCAAGCGGCGGGGGCGCCGATCGCGCGCATATCCCACTGCCAAGAGTTACGCGCGGAACTCGCGGGATTTGCGATGCTGTTGATCGAAGGATTACCCAACGCCGATGCATCGGCCTCTGCCGACGCGGTTGGGGTATCGAGCGTTGCGACTTGATCAGCGTCGATCTCCGCGATGCCAGTGATAGCGCCAACCTGAGAGGCGGCGGCATCGGTGAGGCCTGAGACGGTTGCAAAGCCGGCATTGCCGTTAGCATACGTCACTGTGCCACCGAGTTTCGAAACGGATTCTGCGAACCCGCTAGCGATTGCCGTGCCCTTCATCAGGACGATGTAATTGCCCGCCTGCCCGGCGACTGCTGACGCTGACTTCGAGACCGCAACAGCTTTTTCGGGTGCTACGACATCAGTGGAACATCCCGCGAGTGTAATCGCGGCAAACAGTGCAACTACGCGAATCTGACCGTGCATGTGGTTCCTGGGGATTGGGGTGGCGGCGGGTGTGTGAACGCGGGATAAGCTCTGCAGTATTGCGCTTCCCGCAAGGTGGGCGCGAAATGAGACCGGCAAACATATGAATCATGTTTCGCGCTGTCAATGAATATTTCTTGCTCTTCCCCGTTTTTACAAAAGGTAGACAATCTCCGAAATTGAGACCGACTTTTCACTGCCTTCATTAGATTGCGCGCATGCCCCAACAAGCATCTTTCGACGTGACGACAGGTGTCGACCTGCAGGAGGTCGATAACGCCGTGAATCAGGCGCAAAAGGAGATCTCCCAGCGATACGACTTCAAGGGATCGCCCGCTACCATCGAGCTCAACCGTACCGAAGGGAAGATCGCACTCACGGCCGAAAACGACTACAAGATGCAGGCTCTGTGGGACGTGCTGCAGACGAAGCTTATTAAACGCTCCGTTCCAGTTAAGAATCTGGAACCCGGCGACATAACGCCCGCTGGCGGCGACACCGTGCGGCGGGAAATCGCGCTCAAAATGGCGCTCGATGGAGACACGGCCAAGAAAGTCGCGGCGGCGATCAAGGAAGCCAAACTAAAGAAAGTACAGGCCGCCATTCAGGGCGATCAGGTTCGGGTGACTTCTCCGTCCCGCGACGACCTCCAGGAAGCGATGGCGCTCCTCCGCAAACAGGACTTCGGCGTCGAGCTCAAGTTCGGGAACTACCGCTAGCGTGCCCGGTTCCAAACTGCGTTTTCTCCGAATCGTACAGTGAAAGTCGGCGTCATTACCCTTGGGTGCGACAAGAATACGGTCGACACCGAGCGCTACCTCGCACAGCTGTCTGATTTCTCGGCGGAATACACGGCCGATCTTGCCGACGCAGAAGTGATCATCGTCAACACCTGCGGATTCATCGATGCCGCCAAGAAAGAGTCGATCGATGCAATGGTCGAGGCAGCCGGATACAAGACTACGGGGCGGTGCCAGGCGGTTGTCGCAGTTGGCTGCATGATCGAGCGCCACAAGGACGAGCTCGTCGATGCGATGCCCGAAGTGGATCTATTCCTTGGCTCGTCGGAAATGCAGCGGCTCGTGCCCGAGCTGAGTGAGCGCGGACTTCTGGGAACGGCCAGCGAAGAGCTGCATCCGGGCGTGCGGATCTATACAGGCGATCTCCCGCACGTCCGCTACATGAAGATCAGCGAAGGCTGCGACCACGGGTGCGCGTTCTGCGCCATTCCATTGATGCGCGGCAAGCACCGCTCGTTCGCGCTCGACGAGGTAGTGCGCGAGGCGCAGCTCCTCGAGCTACAGGGAGCGCGTGAGCTGAATCTCGTTGCCCAGGATCTCGCACACTACGGTCGCGATATTCGCGATGGCAAGAAGCTGCCGGAGCTGCTCGAAGCGCTCATCGCCGAAACGTCAATTCCGTGGATTCGGATGCTTTACCTGTATTCCGCCGGAATCACCGACAGGCTTCTCGAGGTTGTCGCGCGCGAGCCGCGCGTGCTTCGGTACCTCGATATGCCGATTCAACACGGATCAGACCTGGTCCTTGCTCGGATGCGTCGTCCGGAGAGAAAGAGGACTATCCGCGATCGGGTTGCGAGGTTCCGCGACGCCGTGCCAGAGGTCGCGATCCGCACGACATGTATCGTGGGTTTTCCAGGCGAGACCGACGAGCAGTTCGACGAGCTGCTGGAGTTTCTCCAGGAAATACAGTTCGAGCGCGTCGGCGCGTTCACTTATTCTCCGCAAGAAGGAACACGCGCCGCTCAGTACGTGGACGACGTGCACGAGACCGTCAAGCGCGAGCGCCTCGAGCGACTGACGGAACTCCAGCGGTCGATCACGGCCGAGCGATATGAGTCGCGCGTCGGCCGCACCGCTCTCGCGCTGGTTGACCGAAGCGATGTCGCACGCGGAACATCGCAGGCGAGGCTTCCCTGGCAGGCAGACGACATCGATGGCGTCACTCAGATCGATGAAGCGCTCGCACCTGGAACATTCGCCGAGGTCGCAGTCGAGGAAGTCGTCGACGACTATGATTTCCAGGCGTCCGTCATTCGTGTCGCGATTCCGGCGATCGCTCCTGACCGCCGCCGGTTGACGCGCGAGCTGCCGATTTCGCAAACGATTGGAAGCTTCGGGCGCTAGATGCGTCCGCTCGACTCCGCCCCCGTCAAAAGTATGGAGGCCGGTGCGCGCTCAGCCGCGGTGATGGCGCGCGCGCGTGAGCTGTTTCCGGGCGGTGTGAATTCTCCGGTCCGCGCATTTCGCGGTGTGGGTGGAGAGCCAATTGTCGCCGAGCGGGGAGAGGGAGCGCGCATCTGGGACGTCGACGGCAAGGAATACATCGACTTCGTCCTCTCGTGGGGCCCGCTGGTCCTCGGCCACGCTTCTCCGATAGTGCTCGACGCACTCGAGCGGACCATGGCGAAAGGCACGAGCTTCGGGATGCCAACCGAGCTCGAGGTGCAGCTGGGCGAGCTCATTCGCGCGCGCATGCCGCATGTGGAGATGATGCGATTCGTCTCGAGCGGAACGGAAGCAACGATGAGCGCGGTTCGGTTGGCGCGCGCATTCACGGGACGCGATGCAATTCTGAAGTTCGAAGGGTGTTATCACGGCCACGCTGATTCTTTCCTGGTGCGGGCCGGGTCTGGCGTGGCGACACTCGGTCTGCCCGACTCGCCGGGCGTGCCCGCGGCGCTCGCGTCGTTGACTTTGACCGCCCCTTTCAACGATCTCGAAGCAGCGATGGATCTTGTGCGGGCGAACAAGGGCGCGATTGCCGCGATCATCGTCGAGCCGATTGTTGGAAACTCCGGCTTTATTCCTCCCGATCGCGGATTTCTTGAGGGATTGCGCGCCCTCGCCGACAGCGCCGGCGCTCTTCTGATCTTTGATGAAGTGATGACCGGTTTCAGGATCGCGCCGGGTGGCGCGCGGGAGCGGTTTGGAGTTACGGCCGATCTCACCACTCTCGGCAAGGTCATAGGGGGCGGGCTTCCTGTCGCGCTGTACGGCGGCCGTCGGGATATCATGCAGCGGATTGCGCCAGCAGGTCCCGTTTACCAGGCCGGAACCTTGTCCGGAAATCCGCTCGCGATGGCCGCCGGTATTGCGACTCTCTCGACACTTACGCCAGCTCTTCACTCCAAAATCGAGAAACGCACCGCCAAGTTGGTCGAAGGTTTGCTAAAGATTGGGAGGGATCTCGGAGTACCGCTCACAGCGGGGTATGCGGGGTCGATGTGGGGTTTGTTTTTCAGTGAAACCCCCGTCCGCAATTTCACCGATGCGAAATCGTCGGACGTGTCGTTATTTCGTCGCTTCTTTCATGCAGCTCTCGATCGGGGGGTCTATCTGGCGCCATCACCATTCGAAGCGTGCTTCATGTCCGCCGCGCACGGGGACGATGAGATCGCGACTGCCCTGGAGCGGATGAGGGGCGCATTGGAGCACGCAATTGCATAGTGCCAGAACAAGCGTCCGGTCCCTGAGGTGGGTTGCGGCATTGTCCGTCCTCGGCGTGGCCGCCTGCGTGTCTCTCATCTCACCTGGTCCAGGATCGCGAAACGTTCCAGTAGTCCGCGGCCCGTACAAGAATGGTCGAGAGCAGATAGTTCGCATTGCGCTCGCGACGGCCGCCCGCGAAGGGCCGAGTCCCGCTCCGGGGCAGGGGCAATTGATCGTGCGGCCTGAGAATGGCTTCGTGCAGTGGAGCGGAAAGAGATATCGGGGCGAGCTCGTGATCACCGCAACTGACTCAGGTTTGCTGGTCGTCAACCATCTCCCGATGGATGACTATCTGCGCGGAGTGGTCCCACTGGAAATCGGCAACCGTACGTCGGCGGAGATGGCGGCGGTGCAAGCCCAGGCAGTCGCAGCTCGTACATACGCGTACAAACATCTCAACGACGCGCGCCCCTTCGACATGTATGCGACGGTCCAGGATCAGGTATACGGAGGTGTCGACGCTGAGAAGTCTCTGCCAGACAGCGCGATAGGCACTACGAGGGACGTGGTTGTGCTGTACAATGGTCAGCCGATCACGACACCGTATCATTCGACGTGTGGCGGTAGCACCGCCGGCGTGAGCGAAGTCTGGTACGATCAGCCAGACCAGCCTTATCTCCGACCCGTGAGCGACAAAATCCCCGGGACCGACAACTACTACTGCGACCCTTCGCCGCGATTCAGCTGGACGCAGACTTACGATGGCGCCGGCCTCAGAGCGGTGATGGAGAAGTATCTAGCCAGCTATACCAACGCGCCGAAAGCGAATCTCGGCCGCATTACCGACGTAAGAGAGCAGGGCAGAACCGCCTCGGGGCGCGTAGCTGCGCTGACGGTGCAGACCGAAAGCGGGAGCTATACGTTGCGAGGCAATGACATCCGGTTCGTGCTCAGAGATCCAAAGGGCGCAATTCTCAACAGCACGCTGTTCACCCTGACAGCTGCGACCAGCGGTGGCGAAGTTTCCAGCCTGACGGTGAACGGAAGAGGGTACGGCCACGGAATCGGAATGTGTCAGTGGGGCGCGATCGGTCGCGCGCGAGCGGGGCAGGATTATCGTACGATTCTAGAAACCTATTATCCGGGGACGACGGTTGGCCGAATCGCCGGTTAGCGCCAAAGACTCAAAGTCCGGAAGGGACACTGTGCGGCTCGGGCTCGTCGGAGCTGGAGCCATCTCCCAGCTCGCGCACCTTCCAGTGCTCTCCAAGATCAAAGGTGCCGAGCTCGTCGCGCTTTGCGACAATGACGGGCCCAAAGCGAGCGCGATCGCGGAGCGGCTCAAGATCCCCGACGTGTTCACCGATTTCGAGGATCTGCTCGAGCTCGACCAGGTGGATGCAGTCGTCATTGCCACACCCAATCATCTCCACGAGCCGCACGTGCTCCGCGCGCTCAAATCGAAAGTCGATGTGTTGTGCGAGCGGCCTCTGTCGCTCACTTCGCGCGGCGTCGAACGCATACTCGCAGCGGCCAAGCAGTCGGGCCGGAAGGTCGTCGTCGGAAACAACCATCGGTTCCGCAGCGATGT
>JAXDME010000311.1:0-3379 GCA_034666285.1 Gemmatimonadaceae bacterium
CCTTGAGGACGGCGGCGTCAACCTTTTCGACTTCGATGAACGCCTGGCCCGTGCGAATGACCATCGTCGGCGCGGTAGAGCTGGCGTCGAAGTTTTGAAGCGGGTCGGACGCGGCCGGCGGGCTTTCTGGAGATACCGCGTCCGCAACTGCCGAAGCGGGAACGCGACTGAACTGGACCACCTCTCTCTGGGCAACCGCAGCGGACATTGCGGTGGCGGTGGCAAGTCCGGTTGATACTGCTCCTGCTTTTCCCGTCGCAACACCACTTCCATCTGTGGGAGGGGATGAACTACAGCCAGGCGCCGTTAGCGCGAGGGCAATCATTACCAGCGATATGAACGCTTTCATTTCTGACTCGGTTGGTTGTCGTCATGGGAGACGTCAGCCGAGTCAGTTGTTGCACACGAGGGCCGTGCGCTAGTCGCCCGTCAGCAGCACTTGGATCCGGGCTTGTTGTAGCGGTCGTTCATCCGGGTGTGATCGAACTCGGTTTCAGTCATCACGCGGTCACCGGGATGCGCGGTCCGCATGTGGGCGAGATAGCGTTCGTAGTTTGGGGCGCCAACGATGGTCCGGACGAATGAGACAGACTGAGAAAATATCGAGCTGATGAAATCGATCATCGATTGGATTTGCCATTGGGGAGGTGTCTCTCGAACAGCTCGAAGATCCGCCTGTATTCGTCTGCCCAAGAAGAAGGTCGCACGAAACCGTGATCCTCCACCGGGTATACCGCCAGCTCCCACCGAGTCTTGCCGAGCTCGATCAACCTCTCGGTGAGCCTGACAATATCCTGAAAGTGCACGTTGGTATCGACCATCCCGTGCGCCATCAGTAGCGGGTCTTCGAGACCTTCCGCGAAGTAAATAGGGGACGACTGACGATACGACAGCGTATCGTTTTGGGGCAGGTTCAGGATCTCTGAGGTGTACCCCTGATTGTAGTGCGCCCAATCGGTGACGCTTCGAAGCGCGGCGCCCGCCCCAAAGTGCTTGGGCTCAGTGAACAGGGCCATCAGGGTGATGAAGCCGCCGTAACTCCCGCCGTACAGTCCGATTCGCTCCGGATCTATTTGGTACGTTGCGTTGAGGTAGCGCGACGCATCCACCTGGTCCTGCAGATCACGCCCGCCCATGTGGCGGTAGATGGCAGTCCGCCAGTCGCGCCCGTAACCGTCGGAGCCTCGATAGTCGAGATCGAGCACGGTGTAGCCCTTCGACGCGAGGAACTGATTGAACATGTACTCGCGCGGGTATTCGGACCAGAAATTCCCGACGTTGTGCAGATATCCGGCGCCGTGCACGAAAACCACAGCCGCCCCGTTCGACTGAGCGTGCATATCGCTCGGCTTGTAGATGTGCGCGGGAACCTGGACCCCGTCGGACGCCGGAATCATCACGAGCTCGGGGACAATCCACGGGAAAGACAGCCATTCCGCGCTTGGAGAGACGGTGAGCTGAGACATCTCCGCGCCAGGGCGGTCCTGCAACAGGAAGAGATCGGGTGGCCGGTTCACGTACGAGTAGACGTCCGCAACGAGCTGTCCGTCCGGGGACACGGTGGTCGTATGCTTGCCGGATTTGCTCGTAATCTTCTCCAACGCACCACCCGTCGTCGGCATCCGATAGAGATGTTGCTCGAATGGTGATACCTGGTTCGTCTGCAGATAGAACCATCGCTGGTCAGGCGAAAGCGCCACGTCTCGGACTTCCCACCGGCCCCTCGTCAGCTGCTGCCTCGAGCTTCCATCCGGCGCGATCGTGTAGAGGTGAGAGAAGCCATCTGCTTCCGATGCGTACCAGATCTTTCGGCCGTGGCCGTACCAGCCACCGCATCCACTGCATGGGCCACCGACCCAGGCTGTGTCGCGTTCGGCCTCGAGAGTCGTGATCTTCCCGGTCGGATCAACCGTCTCGAGAAGACGTGACTTGTTGTCTCCGCTGAAAGCGTAGATCAATGCGCGCGTGCCGGTATCGTTCCAGCCGAGCAGATCGTATGCGCCAGTCGTTGTGTCCGACGAAAACGGCTTTAGCCAGGTGAGTGTTGCGCTCGGCAGCGTGATGAGCGCGATGCGGCCCTTCTGTTCGGCGTCGCCGACCTTGGTGCGAACGTGCAGCTCTTCGGTGTATCCGCTTCGCGTGATGTATTGCGGAATGTCCGAGGTGCGGTTGCCGCTCGCAGGAGTGCGAGTCGCGATCAGAAGTGAGCCGCCCGTGGGCGCGACTGAGAAGTCAGAGACTTGCTCACCCGCCTGCAGGTAGAGTGGCTTGAGTCCCAATGAATCGCGCTGCAGCCGTTCGGCGCGCGCGATGCTGTCGGTCCGGATGCGGTCGCGGACCGATTCGAAGAGATCGCGCTGCTGCTGCTCGAGCCTCCCTCGCTGACCGACCGCTTTCGCCGAGTCGGTGACGGGCTGTGGCCCTTGTCGGATATCGGTCATCTGCCGCAGAAATCCGCTGGTAAGATCCAGCGAGTACACGTTGTTGCTCCTTACGAAGTAGACCTCCCTGTCGTTCGCGGAGAAATGGGGATTGGTCTCGGACTCCGTTGTCTGCGTAAGGCGGCGTGTGGTGCCGGTGGTGAGATCATTGATGTAGAGATCGCCGTTGAACTCGACTACCGAATACCGCGAGCTGTGGGACCGTTCGCTCTGGGCGTATCGAAAGCCCGTCGAGTCGGCCTGCTGAATCGAGACGCGCTCCGGCTTGGCGCCTGGAACTGCGCGCACGCGAAACTGCTTCGGTCTCTCGCGCCAATCGGTGCCAGGCTCGAGCCAGGTGAAATAGATCCATTTGCTGTCCGCGCTCCAGTGGACGTTGTCGGGTTGGCGGCCGTAGAGCTCGGGACCGCCCATGATGTTCTTGATAGAGAAATCGAAAGGCTTGGTTTGCTGCGCCTGGATTGGAAGCGCGGCGAGCAAGATGAGCCCGTAGAGAGACTTGTGCATCGGTTGGAAGATTGTTGGCGAGATCTCGGTTTGAATCTTGACGGTTCGAAGGGCAGGAATCTACCGCGGAGCGGACGTACTCACACCTGCCCGCTCCAACGTGATGGTGGTCGAGTCCTCGCGGTGGGTCACCGACCCGCCCTGAGCCCGAATCAGTCTATCCGCGAGAGCGACGTCGCCGGTGTACGAATGAGGCGAGCCGTGATTCACGACTATCGTGACGGCGGATGGCTCGCTCGCGGCGTGAACCGAAATCGAAGCTCCGGGCAGCGCATAGCGCACAGCGTCCTTGAGGATCAGGCCGAGCGCGTCCTGGAGCCTTCCGCGGTCGCCGACCACGCGCGGGAGGGCCGGCTCCAGCTCCACGACGATTCTGACGCTCTGCTTCGCCGCCTGCGCATTGAGCAGGGGCAGTAGCGATCTGATTATTT
>JAXDME010000312.1:0-20793 GCA_034666285.1 Gemmatimonadaceae bacterium
AGCTCAGAGGTCTCCGTCGTGAAGACGTCGCGGCACGTCTCTCGAGACCGGTGTCGCCGTCGACAATTCGCAATATCGAGCATGACGAGGACTACAATGTCTCGCTCGATCTTTTGCGACAGATAGCAGGGGTGCTCGGTGCCAAGATCCTGGTCTCTCTCGAGGCCGAGGATCTGAATCGCTGGCATACCCCACCCGGGCAGAGGCCGGCGATAAGCCTGGACGATGCCCCGGTTGTTGGACAGGAAAGGTTGATCGACAACGAGTACTTCATTCGGTATATCCGGGCGCGTTATCCGGACTGTCCGCTGACGAACTCGCAGATTGGCCGCAGAATGTGGGATTTCGCCAAACCCAGGGGAGCGGAGTTGGTGAAAGGCAGGATGCAGGTGAAGAAGCTGCCGTCTACGGATAGCATCGCTACATATAGGCTTCCGACAACAGCAGCGCAGTACCGCGTCCGTGAGCGCGATATGGAAGTGTTGCACGGTTTTGCTGATCGGTTGGGCCGGGCGTACCGCGATGAGAAGGGAAGGGTTCTAGTCCCTCTCATTTAAGCGCGTTCGGGCTGTACTAATTCCAGGAGAACCTGTGAAGAAGTCACTCAAGCCGTTAAATGCACCACCGCCAAAGCTGTCTTCTCCAATGAAGTCGGCAATGCGCGCAGCTGCCCATGGAATTGCGCTGGGCGCTCTGCTCGTCAGCGGTGCCGTGTGGACGATATCGCAGCAGCACCCGCTTTATGCGAACCCGGGCAAGCTTCTCAGACTGCCCGCGGCAATCGTCGACGCTTCACAGCCCACCGAGCAGGCGTTTCGTATCGGTGAGGTTCTGAATCAGTACACCCACGACCGTGGTCTTGCCTTCCGCATTGCAGACGCTCTCGTCGAGCAGGGGCAGAAGGAGAAGATCGATCCCGCGCTTCTCGTCGGCGTATTGCTCACCGAAGACGCGGACCTCAATCCGCGCGCCCGCAGCTCTGTTGGAGCACGCGGCCTGATGCAGGTGATGCCGCTGCACAGTGGAAAGTGGGGCTGCGGCTCGAAGGACCTGTTCGACGTCGAGAGCAACATCTGTCACGGCGTTCAGATCCTCAAGCAGGCACTTGACGGCTCGCCGAACACGCGCGTCGCGCTCCTTCGCTATAACGGATGTGTGAGAGGCCGCAACACGCCGAACTGCCACACCTACGACGACAAGGTTCTCAAGCACGCGGGCCGTGCTGCCGCGGAGATGCGCCTGGTAAAAACGCAAAAGACCGAGTAAGGTTGTCTGGAAAAAGAGCCGGTGCTTAAACGCACTGGCTCTTTTTTTTTATGCCGAAGAATCCGTACACCGTCCTTGCACTGTCCCTTCTCGGGATCTCGATCGCCGGACCGCTCGTTCGACTGTCGAACGATGATCCGGTCGTAATCGCGGTGTGGCGACTCGGATTCTCGCTGGTGATCGTAACCGGCTTCCTCATCGCAACTCGTGAGTGGCGCGACTGGAAGCGGATCACGTGGCGTGAAGCCTTGCTCGCCGCTGTTGGCGGGCTATCCCTTGCTCTCCACTTCTGGGCGTGGAACGCCTCGATTCATCTCACGACAATTGCCGCATCGGTCACTCTCGTCAGCCTTCAGCCGGCCGTGGTTGCCGCAATTTCCGCCTTGGCCCTAAGGGAGGCGCCCTCGCGTCGCCAGCTGCTCGGCATCGCTGTGGCCATAGCGGGTGCTCTTGTAATCGCGTCCCCGGACTTGCGGGCAGATGTGGGTCTTGGCGGAAATCGCGCACTCGTGGGGAATCTGCTGGCGATTTCCGCAGCGTTCACTGCCGCGATCTATTACACCATCGGCCGGCGACTCCGCGCGTCCCTCGGGATTTGGGCCTACGTCGCGATTGTCTACTCTGCGGCGTTCGTCACTCTCGCCATGATCGCAATAGTCCGAGGAATTCCGCTCGGTCCGCAGCCACCGCGGGAGATGGCGATTTTTGCCGCGCTCGCAATCGGTCCGATGCTGCTCGGCCACACGGGTATGAACTGGGCGCTCAAATTTCTACCGGCCTACGTCGTCAACCTGACCGTGCTTGGCGAGCCCGTCGGAGCTACACTCCTCGGCGCGTTCATACCGGCGATTCGGCAGATTCCGACCATTGCCACGCTCGTCGGCGGCGCAATTGTCCTCACGGGAGTAGTGATTGCTGCTGACACTCGGGGGCGCAGCAGCACAAACGGCTGACCATTAAATTTCGGCGCGATCAATCTCGACCCGCACTGATCACTGCGCGCCCAATCCCATCTGTCATTCATGCGAAGACTGACCTTTTTGTCCTTTCTGTCCTCTCTGATCGTTGCCCCCGCGCTGCTGCCGGCGCAGACCAAGGTCACGTCTCCCCGCGTCCAGTTCGGTCACAACATCGGGGACGACTACTTTCTCGCCGACTACAGTCAGATGATCGACTACTGGCGCAAGCTCGATCGCGAGTCCGATCGTATGAAGATGGTCCGCATTGGAACGACTGCTGAGGGTCGGCCGATGTGGATGGCGATCATCACGTCGCCTGAGAATCACAAGAAGCTGGCGCGGTACCAGGAGATTTCCCGGCGGCTCGCGCTCGCCGACAACCTGACCGATGAACAGGCGCGTGCGTTGGCGATGGAGGGCAAAGCGGTCGTCTGGATCGACGGCGGGCTGCACGCGTCCGAGGTGTTGGGCGCGCAACAGCTCATTCAGACCGTGTACGAGCTGGTGAGTCGAACAGACCCGGAAACGCTCCGCTTCCTGCGGGACGATATCATTCTCTGCGTTCCGGCAAATCCCGATGGCCAGGATCTGGTCTCCGACTGGTACATGCGTGAAGCAGACACGCTGAAGCGGACGACATCCAGACTGCCGCGACTCTACCACAAATACGCCGGTCACGACAACAACCGCGATTCGTACATGGCGGCGCTGCCGGAGACGCAGGCGATGGACAGCATTCTCTTCCGCGCCTGGTACCCGCAGATCATGTATAACCATCACCAGACGGGGCCGATCGGTACCGTGATCTTTGCGCCGCCATTCCGAGATCCGTTCAATTACAATTTCGATCCACTCGTACCAATGGAGCTCGATCTCGTGGGTGCGGCCATGCACTCGAGATTCGTGGCGGAAGGAAAACCGGGCGCGACCATGCGAAGTGGCTCGGGCTATTCGACCTGGTGGAATGGAGGACTGAGGACCACGGTCTATTTCCACAACATGATCGGCCTCCTCACGGAGGCCATTGGCAACCCAACGCCGATACAGATACCGCTCGTACCGGAGAAGCTGCTGCCCAAGGGTGATCTGCCCATGCCGATACAACCGCAGAAGTGGCACTTCGCCCAATCCATCGCCTACGAGCTGACAGCGAACCGAGCGGTGCTGGATGTCGCATCACGGTACCGCGAAACGCTGCTCTACAACATCTACCAAATGGGTCGAAATTCGATCCGGCGGGGGAGCACCGACACGTGGACGGTCACACCGAAAAAGGTGGCCGAATTAGAGGCAGCGCTTCCCGCAGATAGCGCTCGTGTACAGCCTCTGGCGGCAGACGCGGCTGTGGGCGGACGCGCACTGATTTCGACCCCCGAGGAGCTCGCGAAATATGCGAGCATCATGCGCAATCCCGCCGACCGAGATCCGCGGGGCTACATCATTCCAGCCGACCAGCCGGACTTTCCGACAGCAACGAAGTTCGTGAACGCCTTGATCAAGAATGGAGTCAAGGTCCAGCGGGCAACGACTGCCTTCACAGTGGCAGGAAAGAGCTATCCCGCACGCTCGTACGTCGTCGAGACCGCGCAGGCTTTCCGCCCGCACGTGCTCGACATGTTCGAGCCACAGGACCATCCGAACGACATCCCCTATCCCGGTGGGGCTCCCACGCCTCCATACGACAACGCCGGGTGGACCCTCGCGTACCAGATGGGTGTGCAGTTCGATCGCATCCTGGATCCATTCAGCGGGCCGTTTACTCCGCTCGTCGGCTTCGCGAAGCCGCCTGCGGCTCCGATTGCATACGGGCAGGCAGGCTACGTCTTCAGTCATTCCGTGAACGACGCGTTCGCGGCGGTGAACCGACTCCTCGCCCGCGGAGAGGAAGTCTACAGCTTCACTAGTGCGATTCCGATCAACGGAAAGAGCTACGACCCCGGAACCTTTTTTGTCGCGGCCAAGCCGACGACTCTCGCGCTTGTGTCGGAGATTGCGCAGGAGAAAGGAATCACATTCGTTCCCGTGCCTGGTGCGATTACTCGCGAGTCATTGAAAAAAATTCAGCCGGCGCGCATCGGACTCTGGGATCAGTACGGAGGCGCAATCACGTCAGGGTGGGCGCGCCTCATCCTCGAGCAGTTCGAGTTTCCCTACCAGGTGGTCTACCCCCCTGCGCTTGATGCCGGGAACCTGATCTCGAGATTCGACGTGTTGATTTTCCCCGATGGCGCCAACTTTTCGCGGCCGGGTGCCCGAGGCTCTGCACGCATCAATCCCAGCGATGTCCCAGCCGAGTATCGGGAACGGGTAGGGAACATGACTGCGACGCGGACGGTTCCCCAGGTTCTCGAATTCCTGAATGCCGGCGGGACGGTTCTAGCGATCGGGTCTGCGACGGATCTCGGCTTTCAGCTCGGACTTCCGATTGTCAACGCGCTAACGGACAGTTCCGGACGGCCGTTGCCGCGCAACCGCTTTTATGTACCAGGCTCGATCCTTCGCGTGCGAGTCGACACCACGGCGGCTCTCGCACAGGGTCTGCGACCAGCAACCGATTTCTATTTCGACAACGCACCGGCGTTCACGCTGCTTCCTGGCGCCGAAGCGCGAGGGGTCCGGAAAATCGCCTGGATCGACGATCCCCAGCCACTCCGCAGCGGCTGGGCATGGGGCCAAAAATATCTGAACGGTGTAACAGAGGTTCTTCAGGCGCGTGTCGGAAAGGGAATGCTCGTTTTGTATGGAGCCGATCCCTATTTCCGGTCGCAGCCTCATGGTACGTTCAAGCTGCTGTTCAACGGACTTCTGTACCGTACGGAACTCGGAGAATAAGGACAAAAATGATGCGCGCACGAATTCTCTTCGCCGCTCTCGGCGTCACGGGCTGCTCGTATTTCCAAAGCGCACCGGTGATACCGCCGGAACCGGTATCTACGGTCAAACCGGTGGTCAGGTCGTCGAGCTTGCGGCTGGCGAGCGGCAGTGGCGTCGTGAAGGCGATGCACGATCTCTACTCGGGAAAGTTTCTGAAGACCATGAGCTTTCTCCAGAACAACACCGCATACACCAGCACCGGGCAGGAACAGCACTCCCAGTGGTACGAGCACCTCGAGGTGCCCGGCAAGCTGAGAATCGCCTTTCTTCCGGCAACTCAGCGGAGCGGTCTGGTGCAGGTCGGTGAGAAGGTCGCTTCTTTCGACAACGGCATTCGCGTGGATTTCCGACCTTCCGTGAACCCTGTTCTGCTTCTTACCGCGGATGTCTATGCCGCGCCGGTGCCGCTTATAATGCGCGGTCTCGACTCGCTGAATGTCGACACCGAAGTCATCCACAGCGACGAGTGGCAGGGGCGACCGGTGTACGTAATCGGAGCAAGGGCAGGGGACTCCACCTCCAATCAGATGTGGGTCGACGCCGACAGGCTGCTGCTCCTGCGGTTCATCCAGCGCGGCAAGAGCGTGGACCACCCCGTGGTGAGCGACATCCGGGTCGGGAACTACAAGGAGATTCAGGGCTATCAGATTCCCACCGAGTTCCTGGTGGTCCGCAACGGTCGGCCCGTTTGGCGCGAGCAGTACGAGAACGTGCGGATCAATGAACCGCTTCCCGCCGGAGCGTTCGATCAGGCATTGTGGAAAGACATCCCGATACCCCAATGAAAATCCGCCTGCTAATCGCATCGGCTGGACTGATAGCCGTCAATCTTCCGGCTCAGGGACGCGTCCAGCGGCCAATGACGTTCGATGACTTCGCCGCCGTACGAAACGTGGGCGATCCCCAGATATCTCCGGACGGACGATGGGTGTTGTACTCGGTGCGAACGACGGACGTCAATGCGAACAAGCGGACCACCGTCACGTTCGCTGCTCTTATTGCAGGAGGGACGCCCAATGAATCCGTGGCCGCGTCTGGTCTGCACGCCGGTCAGTTTCCGAACGGCGCCATACAGGCCAGTGAAGCACGGTGGTCGCCCGATGGGAAGCGAGTAGCCTACATCTCGGGCGGACAGCTCTGGATTGCCGACGCAAACGGCGGCAACGCCAGGCAGATATCCAACGTCAGTGCGGGAGCCAGCGGTCCGGTCTGGTCTCCGGCGGGTGATCGGATCGCATTCGTTTCGGGAGTCTATCCCGACTGCGATGGCGATGCGTGCAATATCGAGCGTGCGAGGGCGGCCGATACGGGCAAAGTGAAGGCGCACATAGCCGACAACCTGCTCTACCGGCACTGGACGGAATGGACGCCGGAAACACGATCGCATCTCTTCGTGGTGTCTCCCGACGGGAGCGGTTTGTTCGACGTCACCAGTCGAGTGAAGTACGACGTGCCGCCGGGACCGTTTGGCGGAAGCGAGGGATACAGTTTCTCGCCGGACGGCAAAGAGCTCGCCTACACTGCAAAGGACCAGGGGCGGGAAGATGCGTGGTCGACCGATCTCAACGTCTACGTTGTGCCGGTAACCGGCGGAACTGCAACAGTGATCACCGCTTCCAATCGCGGAGCGGATCAGAATCCGGTCTATTCTCCGGACGGACGCACGATCCTCTACGGCTCGCAGGCGCGCGCAGGCTTCGAGTCCGATCGCGTCAGGCTGATGGCCTACGATCGCGCGTCTCGGACGTCGCGCGAGCTCCTTCCTAACTGGGACAGAAACGCAGACAGCTACGCGTTCTCGCCGACTGGTGACGCGATCTATCTGACGACGGTGGATGCGAGCCGAACCAAGTTCTACCGAATCTTGCGGGGCGCATCTGGTTGGAGTGGGAACCCGCAGCTGCTGACGAACGGTGGCAATAACTTCTCACCGTCCATCTCCGCCACCGGCAAGAGCATTGCCTGGCTGCAGGACGCGACTGAGCGTCCTGCCGAAGTCTACGTTGGCGCGCTCAACGGCCGAGGACTGACCGATGTGCGTCGGCTCACCCGCGAGAATGACCCACTCCTCGCGCAGCTCAAGCTCAATCCGGCAGAGGATTTCTGGTTCAAGGGCGCCGACGGCGATAGCGTGCAGGGATTGCTGATCAGGCCGCCGCAGTATCAGCAGGGCAAGAAGTTTCCTGTTCTCTTTTTGATCCACGGTGGACCCCAAGGCGAGTGGCTCGATCAGTGGCATGGTCGCTGGAACTTCGAGCTGTTCGCGTCGCCAGGATTTGGCATCGTGGCAATCAACCCGCGCGGCTCGTTCGGGTATGGGCAGAAATTCACGGATCAGATCTCGAAAGACTGGGGCGGCAAAGCCTACACCGATCTGATGAACGGCCTGGACGCGGCACTCGCGCGCAATAGCTGGCTCGACTCCACCAGAATGGGCGCGGCGGGTGGATCCTACGGCGGCTACATGACCAACTGGATCGCAGGGCACTCGACCCGGTTCAAGGCTCTCTTCACACACGCCGGCGTTTACAATCTCGAAAACATGTATGGCGCGACCGAGGAGATCTGGTTCAGCGACTGGGAATTGGGAGGGCCGTATTGGGACAAGAACGCGATGGAGACAACTTACCGGCGCTGGTCACCGCACCTCTTCGCAGCAAACTTTCACACTCCGCATCTGGTCGTCGTTGGAGAGTTGGACTATCGCGTGCCCTACACCGAAGGTCTTTCTCTCTTCACAGCGCTTCAGCGTCAAGGCGTACCGAGCAGGTTGATCGACTTTCCCGACGAGGGGCACTGGATCGGCAAGCCGCAGAATCAGCGGTTGTGGTGGTCCGAAGCTCTTGGCTGGTTCAGGCGCTATCTGAATCCCTAGAGCAGCCGCAACGTTCACCTGTAGCCGGCTGCCTGCATGGTGAACAGCTCCTCGTAAAGACCATGCCTGGCGAGCAGATCTTCGTGCGAGCCCTGCTCCTCGACCTTGCCGTGCCGCAGAACAATGATCCGGTCAGCCATGCGTACCGTCGAAAAGCGGTGTGAGATGAGGACCGCCATCCGGCCCGCCACCAATTCCGAGAATCGAAGAAACACCTCGTACTCGGCGCGTGCGTCCAGCGCCGCGGTCGGCTCGTCGAGAATGAGAACCTGCGCGTCCCGGATGTACGCGCGGGCGAGCGCGATCTTTTGCCACTCGCCACCCGAGAGATCAACGCCGTCGTCGAATCTTCTGCCGAGCATCTGTTGATAGCCTTTCGTGAATCTTGGCAACAGGGAAGCGGCCAGCGAATTCTCAGCTGCGGCGCTGATCGACGAAGGCGTTCCGTTGCTCTTGTCCAGATCGGCGCGAACGGACTCGATCTCGCCGACGCCGATGTTCTCGTCGAAGCGCATGTCGTAGCGCACGAAGTCCTGGAAGATGACACCGATCGCGTGACGCAGGCTCGTGAGGTCATACTCCTTCAGATCGACGCCGTCGAGCGTAATCCTGCCTTCGGTGGGATCGTAGAGCCGAGCCATCAACTTCGTAATGGTGGTCTTGCCTGCTCCGTTCTCTCCGACGAGGGCAACTCGCTCTCCAGGCTGTAATGCCATGTCGACGTTTCTCACTGCCCACCGCTCGCTGCCGGGATAGCGAAAGCCAACATCTTCGAATACGAAGCCCGACTCGATCTTCTTCGGCACCGTGCGGGCATTGGGCGGCGACTCGATTGTCGGGCGCATATCCAGAAATACGAACAGATCGCGCAGGTACAGAGCCTGCTCGAAGACGTTGCTCGCCGACATCAGAATGTTCTGGATGACGTCGCGGCCACGGCCGAACGACGCGGCGAGAAAAGTCAGCATACCGATCGTGATTTCGCCGTGCACGGCGTGGAGCAGAATTATGACGTACGCCGCGTAGTAGCCGATGCTGCCAAGAATCGAAAGAAGCGCACTCACCAGCCCGCGACGTATCGAGAGAGCTCGATTCTCCTCGTAGAATCGCTGCGAAAGCGTCGCGTACCGCTCGGTGATCCACGGCGCCAAACCGAACATCTGGACTTCCTTCGCCGTCTTGTCGCTCGCGCCAACGTAGCGGAGGTAGTCGAGCTGCCTCCTCTCCGGAGTCCAGCGAAACAGCAGCGAGTAGCCCAGCGACGCGAAATGCGTCTCGCCCAGGAAGCTCGGTATCACAGCGATCGCGAGCAGCAGCAGGAGCCACGGGCTGTAGGCGATCAGCGCGCCCGCCAGTGTGAGTAGTGTCAACGCGTCCTGCGACATCGAGAGCAGCAGCGTGAGTAAAGCGATCCGGCCAACGGTCTGGCGCCGCGCACGCTCAAGGTGGTCGTAGAATTCTGGATCCTCGAACTGCGCCAGATCGAGCTTCGCTGCGTGCTCCATCAGTCTGACGCTCATCGCGTTGGAAAACAGATCGCCGAGGAGACTCTCGACGAGCGATGACGCACGCGCGAGAATTTCGCTGCTGAGGACTATGCCGAGCTCGAGCGCTACGTATCGCCACACCTGCGTGAGATTTCCGTTTCCCGCTCGCGCTGCTATTACAGAATCGATTATGAGCTTCCCGACCCAGAACGTCGCCACCGGGACCAGAGAGCGGATGACGCGCAATACGATCATCGCTGTCGCGTACCCGCGGTGCGTTCGCCAAATCAGGCGGAAGAGCGCGGGTACGTACCGCAGCGCCGCCAAGCGCTCGCTCCAGTTCGCCGGCTCCTCTGATCGGCGTCGGCGTCCGAGCGCGGCCGCGACGATGTCCGGGTGACTCACTGGACCTCGAAGCCCCTCTTGACCCAATCCTCGTAGCCGCCGGCGAGGTTGGAGACGTTGGCAATCCCACGCGCCTGAAGAAAACTCGTGGCGATTGCCGATCTGCCTCCGCCCTTGCAATGGACTACGATCGGAGCGGACGCGTTCAGCTCGCCAAGCCTCTCGGGCAGCGCGGCCAACGGAATGTGGATCGCGCCGGGAATATGTCCGTGACGCCACTCGTCAGGCGCACGAACATCGACCACCTGAACATTCTTGCCTTTCGCGGTGCTTTGCAGTTGATCGGCGTCGAGCTGCTTCACCTGCTCAAGCTTGCCGTGTGACGACGCCCAGGCGCCCAGGATCTGATGACCGAAATAGCCGCGATTGGGAGCGAGGCCGATCTTGGCAAGGTCGGCGTATAGGGCTTTCACTGCCTCCTCGCTCTCAGCCTCGGTGATCAGATACAACTCGCTGCTCTCTGGAACGAGCGCACCGCTCCAGTTCAGAAAGGATCTGTTGCGAGGAATGTTGATCGTGCCAGGTATGTGGCCATCCGCAAATTTTTCTCGATGACGAGTATCGACCACGACGGCGCCGCGTTTCAGAGCTGAGTCGATATCGTCGACTCCCAGCTCTGACGGATTTGTCTGCGAAGGCGTGACGTCGTGTTTGTCTCGATTTATTTTCTTCATCGATGCGAAATATCGAGGAGGTACGGGCTGGTCCTCGAGCACGCGACGCACGAACTCGTTCTCGTTGTCCTCCGCAAATGCCCAGTTGAACAGCTTCTCGTAACCGAGCGTGGATTGAGGCATCGATCCCAGCGACTTGCCGCACGCGGAGCCCGCGCCGTGACCGGGCCAGATCTGCAAATGATCAGGGTGCGCTTTGAACGTCCTCACGGAGTTGTACAACTGGCTTGCGGAGCGCCGCATGCTGCCCTGTGCGCCTGCCGCCCGCTCGAGAAGATCGGGCCGTCCCACTTCCCCCACAAAAATAAAATCCCCGGTCAGCGCGCCGACCGGCTCCGCGCCACGCTCTAGATCGGACACAACGAATGTCAGATGCTCCGGTGTGTGGCCAGGCGTGTGTGTGGCACGCAAGCGAACGTTGCCGAGCGAGATATCCGATCCGTCTCGCAGCGGCTGCGCATGCGTGAGCGCGTCCCCCGTGTATCCCCAATCCGTCCCGCCCTCCGCGGATAGGTGGAGTCTCGCGCCGGTTGCCGCTGCGAGAGCCTGGGCACCCGAGACGAAGTCGGCATGGATGTGCGTCTCGGTAACGTTGGTGATGCGGACACGCTCCGCACCGGCGGCTCGGATGTATTGCGCGATGTCGAGGTTGGGATCGACGACAACAGCTTCGCGAGTTTGCTCACAGGCGATGAGATAACTTGCCTGCGCGAGATTATCGTCGTAGAACCGTTTAAATAGCATGGCGTCGCGAGGGCGTCGGAAGCGTTGCTGGAAGGGCGGACAATCGTTAGCGTCCTGTAGTCGAGGCAACCGAATCAGAGCGCAATATACCATGGACGCCGACAACCAAGCCGGACGCGACAACACCGAGCTCACGAGAGAGGAGCTGGTTCGCTACAGCCGCCACATTCTCCTTCCGCAGGTAGGAGAAGGCGGTCAGCGCGCGCTCAAGCAGTCTCGCGTTCTCCTCGTCGGTGCTGGTGGACTTGGGTCTCCGGTCGCGCTCTACCTTGCCGCGGCGGGAGTCGGAACGCTCGGACTCGTCGACTTCGATACAGTCGATCTCTCCAACCTGCAGCGGCAAATTCTGCACGGATCGGCGGGCGTTGGCAGCTCGAAGATCGATTCGGCCGTGAACCGTCTCGCCGACATCAATCCGAACGTGAGCGTCGAACCATACCGAACGCGCCTGACGTCCGAAAACGCGCTGGAGATTGCGCGCGGCTATGATCTCATCATCGATGGTACGGACAACTTCGCGACGCGATATCTCGTCAACGACACGTCGGTGTTGCTCGGAATCCCGAACGTCTACGGAAGCGTATACCGGTTTGAGGGGCAGGCGTCCGTGTTCGGCGCTTCGGGCGGCCCGTGCTACCGCTGTCTTTTCCGCGACCCGCCGCCCCCGGATCTCGTCCCCAGCTGTGCCGAGGGTGGCGTGCTTGGCGTCGTACCGGGCCTCATCGGAACGATCCAGGCCACCGAGGCCATCAAGATACTTCTCGGCCTTGGCGACACGCTCATTGGGAAACTGCTAACGATCGATGTTCTCAGGATGACATTCCGCACCCTGGGAATTCAGAAAGACCCCAGTTGTCCGGCGTGCGGGACACACGAAATCACACAGCTCATTGACTACGAGGAGTTTTGTGCCGGCCCCGCCGCGCATACCGTCAACGGAATTCGGGAGATCGAGCCATCACAGCTTGCTAGTCGCTTGAAGCAAGGGGAAAAGCTGGAGCTAATTGACGTCCGCGAGCCATACGAGTGGGAGATCGCTCACATTCCGGGGGCACGGCTTGTTCCCCTGGCGAGCATCGCTGAGGAGATCCCTCGTCTCGACAAGCGACGGGAGACAATTCTGTACTGTAAGGTCGGCGCACGGAGCATGCACGCTGCCCAGCAGCTCGCCAATGCTGGCGTCTCCGACGTCCGGAATCTCGCCGGCGGAATTCTCCGCTGGATCGATGAAGTAGATCCGACGATGGCGAGGTACTAGTTGATTCCATCCGACCCCATAGAGCGATTCCGAGGCGTTTACGCACTTGCAGAAAAAATCGATCGCTCGATTCTGCCGGACCCCAGCGCTATGTCGCTCGGCACGGTCGACGACCGTGGCCAGCCGTCGGTGAGGATCGTGCTGCTCAAGGCGTTCGACGACCGCGGCTTCGTCTTCTACACGAACTACGAGGGAAGGAAGGGGCGACAGCTGCTCGCCAATCCGAAGGCCGGTCTCTGCTTCTTCTGGCCGACGATCGATATTCAGGTGCGGGTCGAGGGTAACGCGACGCAAGTATCGGAAAAGGAAGCAGATGCCTACTTTGCCACGAGGCACAGACTCAGCCAGATCGGAGCGTGGGCGTCGCGTCAGAGCGAGCCTCTTGAAACACCGACGGCACTCGACGAGCGCGTGAAAAAGTACGAGAAGGAATTCGAAGGGAAGTCCATCCCGCGCCCCAAACATTGGTCTGGCTTTAGAGTCTCGCCGGAGCGCATCGAGTTCTGGAAGGGAAAGCCCAATCGCCTGCACGAGCGGCATTTGTACACGCGCGATGGAGCCGGCTGGAAGATCGAGACGATCTATCCGTGAGCAACGCCCGGTACCCCTCAGCCGCGTTATGCCCTAAAATGGTGAGATGACCGGCACCCGAATTCCGCCAGCTACGAAGAACTCTCACCCTTCGGCGCCGACTCCGCCCCCCGAGCCCTGGACGATCGAGTCGGCCCGCTCTCTTTACAACATCGAGGGCTGGGGCATCGGCTTCTTCGACATCAACGAGGCCGGGCACGTCGTAGTCAGGCCAGATAGAGAAAAAACTGATCGCGAGCTTGATCTGTTCGAGCTGGCAAACGATTTGGAAGAGCAGGGTGTTGGACTGCCACTGTTGCTGCGATTCTCGGACATCCTTCGCTCGAGAATCGAATCGTTGAACGAGAGATTCTCCCAGGCCCGCGCCGAGTTCGGCTATGAGGGTGGATACACGACGGTGTATCCGATCAAGGTGAATCAGCAACGCCACGTTGTAGAAGAGATTGTCGAGTTTGGCAAAGTCGCTGGTGTTGGTCTCGAGTGCGGGAGCAAACCGGAGCTGCAGGCAGTGCTCGGACTTGCCGAGCACACGGATCACATGATCGTCTGCAACGGCTACAAGGACGAGGAGTTCATGCGTCTCGCTCTCATGGGCCAGAAGCTCGGACACCAGGTATTCATCGTTCTCGAGCAGTTGAGCGAAGTAGACGTGCTGCTCCAGGTCGCCGACGAGCTCGGCGTCACTCCTACGGCCGGCGTGCGGATCAAGCTTTACTCGGAAGGCTCCGGCCGCTGGGCCAAGAGTGGTGGCGAGAAGTCGAAGTTCGGACTGAGCACAGCGCAGCTGGTGAAGCTCGTCGACAGGCTGAAGAACGAAGGGCGCCTCGACATCCTGAAGCTGATTCATTTCCACCTCGGCTCCCAGATCACCGACATTCGCTACATCAAGGCCGGCCTGCAGGAAGTTTCGCGGTACTACGCGGAGCTGAGGGGACTTGGCGTGGACATCACCCACGTCGACGTCGGGGGCGGCCTTGGTGTGGATTATGACGGCAGTAACTCCACGTCGCAGGCGAGCGTCAACTACTCTCTGCAGGAGTACGCCGACGACGTGATCTACACGATTGCGGAGGCGTGCCGGCAGCACGAGCTTCCGATGCCGCACATCATCAGCGAGTCGGGCCGCGCACTGACCGCACACCACGCCCTTCTGCTCCTGAGCGTAATCGACGTGGAGTCGCAGTCGGATAACGCTGTGCCGGAGCTGACCGACGACCACCCGACGCTTCTCCACGAGATGGCCGCTGACTTCGCCTCGCTCTCCAAACCTCGCGTCTCCAAGAAACGCATCCGCGAGGTTTACCACGACGCGACATTCGACAAGGAACGCGCGCAGGAATTCTTCAACAGCGGCGTGTTCACGCTGAGGGATCGCGCTGTCGCGGAGCAGATATACCTGTCGACAATCGCGGTGGTCGCGAAGATGGCGCAGCGCGATCGCGACGAGTACTCGGACATCATCGACGATCTCGAAGCTACGATGGTGGACCGCTATTTCTGCAACTTTTCACTCTTCCAGTCGCTGCCGGACAGCTGGGCTATCGATCAGATCTTTCCTATCATGCCGGTTCATCGCCTCAACGAAGAGCCGACGAGGCGTGGCACCATCCAGGATGTCACTTGCGACTCGGACGGTAAGATCGAGAAGTTCATCGGCGATCGCACTTCGCGGCCCAGTCTGGAGCTTCACCCTTTCAACGACGGGGACCCGTACATCATCGGCATCTTTCTCACCGGCGCCTATCAGGAGATACTCGGCGACCTGCACAACCTTTTCGGCGACACCAATGCGGTGCACATCCGCTTGTCGCAGACAAAGGGGTACGAGGTGACCGACCTCGTGCACGGCGACACGGTGACTGAGGTCCTCGCGTACGTGCAATTCCGCGCGTCAGACCTGCTGGCGACGTTCAGGAGAAAGGTGGCGAACGCGACAACCCTGGCGCGTCAGGAGGCGAACACGTTCATCGCCGAGTACATAGCGGGACTGGAGGGCTACACCTACCTCGAAGGCGAAGCCGCCCGCTAACAGATGCAGCGCCGGGTTCGCGCACCTCACCGGCACCCACAGAATTGAAGCCGGGAGCCTCGAGCTGTAAGCCGAGAGCTGCTTAGCCAGACCGGTGACTTTGCACTACGTCGGGCCCAAAAAGCTGAAGAGCTCTCAGCTTGTGCTGAGAGCTCTCGGCTTCAGTTCTTGGATGCCGGCTAACGAAAGCGACCTCTACGCCGAGGCGTACCGGGACTCGATCTCGCGCCAGTTGACTACGTTCCACCACGCCTGGATGTAGTCGGGTCGACGGTTCTGGTACTTGAGGTAGTACGCGTGCTCCCACACGTCGAGGCCCATGATCGCTTTCTGGCCCTCCATCAGCGGATTGTCCTGGTTCGGCGTGCTGGTGATTGACAGCTTGCCGCCTGTGTTGATCAGCCATGCCCAGCCCGAGCCGAACCGGCCGACGCCCGCGGCACTGAACTGCTCGCGGAACTTGGCGAAGTCACCGAAGGTGCCGGTTATTGCCTGACCGAGCTTGCCACCAGGCTCGCCACCGGTTTTTGGAGCCATGATCTGCCAGAACATCGAGTGATTCCAGTGGCCGCCGGCGTTGTTACGGATGGGGGCACGGACCGCTTCGGGAAGCGTGTTCACACTTCGAATCAGTTCATCGAGGGATTTCTTGGCGAGCTCAGGGGCCTTCTCGATGGCTGCGTTCAGATTGTTGACGTACGTCTGGTGGTGCTTCCCGTGATGAATTTCCATCGTCCTCGCGTCGATGTGTGGTTCCAGTGCCGCGAAATCGTAAGGGAGGGGTGGAAGTGTAAACGCCATTGTCTTTCTCCTGAATGGTCAAACGTCTTTTCCGCCGCGCATTGAGGCCGCCGATGATCCCAGGGAGCAGCGATATGAAAACCACGATCACGACGACGATCTCGATGTGGCGGTCGATTCCTGGGATGTAGTTCCCGAGGAAATAGCCAATCCCCAGCATACTCCACACCCACGCGACGGCGCCCAGCACATTATACGTAAGGAATTCGCGGAATTTCATCCGGCCCACGCCGGCGATCACCGGCGAAAACGTCCGGACGATCGGGATGAATTGCGCGAGCACGATTGTCATCCGTCCATACTTTTCCTCAAATTCGTGGGCGCGGATAGCATGCTTCTTGTTGAAGAAAAGGCTGTTTTCACGATTGAAGATTCTTGGTCCCGTCGCGCGGCCGATGAAATAGCCGAGGGAATTGCCCATGATTGCTGCGAGCGTGAGGGCGGGGGCCAGCTGGTATACGTTCAGATGGCCGCGCGCAGAGATCAGACCGGCGGTAACAAGCAGGGAATCTCCGGGTAGGAACACCCCTATCAGGAGGCCTGTTTCCGAGAAAACTATAATCGACAGTCCAAGCAGGCCGGCCCAGTGTACCAGGTCGGGAAGATTCGAAAGTCGGTGGAATAAGTCGGTGATTCCCTGCATCAAGCCGCTTTAAAGAGGAAGAATGGAAGAGAGGCGTTCAAGTTCAACTCCGTCCCCGCGCAAAGCAACTCCGGGAGACTGGTTGTTGGCCTTCCCTGAAAAGCGTCGACGGGGATTCCGACGCTCGCCCAGCAGAGCTGAGCGCATGTTCAACACTTTGTCAGTGGTTTTGCTCGTGCTCTTTGCGGTGGGGTGGTCGTGGTCGATTGCCAGAGCGCGTGTATCAGGCGACTCGAACGTGATAACGCCGGCGACGGCCAACATCAGTACGGCGTTGACGGATGGGTCAGCGCATTCCGTCGCTTATCTCACCGACGCGGCGCTCGCGGCGCTGGCGCCGCCGGCTCGCGGGGAAAGCGGCAAGCTGAGGGTTCGTATACAGCAGCCAGGCACTCCGATCGATCAACTCCTGGCCGACACTCTGCCACCGGGAGCGCTCGCAACGTTTTCTTCCGGAGCGGCAGCTGAGTCAACGTCCAAGTTCGTTGCGCCGCAGCGACCTGGAATATGGAATCTCGCCCTCAGAATCGGGAACGCCATCAAGCCGCTTGCGGACTTCAGCGTAATCACGGTCCGGCCTGCCGCTGAGAAGAAGGGAGCCAGGCTTGGTCTCTATTACATCGGAAACTGGCCCGCGGCGAAGAAGGGGAGACCCGGAGTCAGCTACGATCCGCCGAGTGGATTCATAGAAGTCACCCAGCAAAACCAGAATACACAGCTATCCGAGCACTTCAAGGTGAAGGACTTTCTTCCGCACGATCAGCAGAACGTGTGGCCCAAATACATCGTCATCGACATGAAAATGATCGACAAGGACGAACTTGTTCTCCAGGACCTCAAGGAGCACGGGATCAACCCCGCAGGGGTACGCGTCCTCAGCGGCTTCCGCACTCCCCAATACAATGCTGGCGGCGGAGACCCTCGAGGCCGCGCCGCCCTCAGTCGACATATGTACGGTGACGCGAACGATATCTTCATCGATAACGACGGCGACGGACAGATGGACGACCTGAATCACGACGGGCGCGTGAATATTGCAGATGCCAAGGTCATTGAGGATGCCGTCAACCGTGTCGAGCGGGCACACCCTTCGCTGATAGGAGGGGTTGGCATATATTCTGGCACGTCAGCGCACGGGCCGTTCACCCATATAGACACGCGAGGCTACCCCGCTCGCTGGATCGGAACAGGAGATAGCTAATGGATACGACAACCGCCGGTAGCCCCACGACCCCCACCGAGGACCACCGTCAGGCACCCTCGAACCCCAAGCGCGATCCGGCGATGCCTGTGAGGCTTGCCGATCTCGAGCCGTATGTGGGCCTGGGTTATCTGTCGAAGCTTTTCAAGCTGATGGCGATCATCCTGCTGCTCCTCCTTGTCTCGGAGATTATCACCGGACTCGTCACGCAGGGGACCACGTCGATCCCGACGCTGCTCGGCGAAATGAGCCGGTTGGTCGTGCTCGCCGGTCTGCTTTGGGGCAGTGGCGACCTGGCCCTGCTTCTCATCGACATGGGCCACGACGTGCGGGCGACGAGAATTCTGCTTGGCCGTCAGGCGCTCCATCAAACCGGCGCGACGGGACTCACTCCTCCTTCTGGAAGTCCGAGGGTGGAGGGCGGCAGCTTCGTGGAGCGTGGACCCCGCTAGCCTTTTCACGATCGGCCACTCGACCCGATCGCTCGAACAGTTTCTCGGGCTCCTTGCAAGAGAAGGCGCGACACATCTCGTCGATGTGCGCGCCTTTCCCGCATCCGCGCGATATCCGCACTTCTCCCAGCCGGACTTCCAGAGATCGCTGGTGGATGCAGGCTTGAGGTACACGCACCTCCCCTCGCTTGGTGGCAGAAGACGTGGGCGTCGCGATTCGCACAACACCCAGTGGCGGAACGCCAGCTTCCGCGCGTACGCGGACTACATGGAGACGCGAGAGTTCAAGGAAGCGCTCGAAGATCTTCTTGCTCTGGCGAGCCTCGAACCCACAGCGATCATGTGTGCCGAGGCAGTTCCGTGGCGCTGTCACAGGTTTCTGATCTCTGATGCGGCGGTGGCAGCCGGTTCTTCGGTGCTCCACATACTCGATGCCGGCGCTGAGGCGCATCGACTCACTTCTTTCGGAAGAATCGACACCTGGCGCGTTCGATACGATGCAACTTCGCAGAACGAATTGTTCGAGACGGGGCCACTTTAAGAAGCTCAGGCATGCTCGTTGCCATTCTGCCCGGTGTAGCTCACTTCTTACGAGGATGCCATCATGCTTTGGACTATTGCCGTAATTCTGCTCATCCTGTGGGTACTCGGCTTTTTCGTCGTGCACGTGGGTGGCGGGCTGATTCACATTCTGCTTGTAATTGCGGTAATCGTGGTCGTCTATCGCCTGATCACCGGTCGACCAGTCGTCTAACGAAGACGCATTTTGCCGGGGAGACTGTTGCCCCGGCGCCGTGCTGCCCTCTTCTTTAACGCTCACACGAGGAAGAGGGCAGCATTTCACATCAGTTCAGGTGACCCGCACCGCTAAGCGCGCTCCCGGCGCGGCCTTGTCGCTTCCGGACACGGTTTTGTCAGGCGTCCGCGTCGTTCTCTACGAACCGCAGGACCCTGTAAACATCGCGGCAACGATCCGCGCGATGAAAAACATGGGCTGCTCGGATCTCTATCTCGTGCGCTCTGTCGAGTACGATCCCTGGCGGCTGGAAGGCATCGCTCATGACACGGGTGATATCATCGAGCGCATCCGGAACTGCGATTCGATCGAAGAGGCACTAGATGGCTGCGTCCGCGTCGCGGGATTTACCGCGAGAAGAAGAGCCGCAAAACGCGACGTGACGACTCCCCGAGTGGCTACTTTGGAGCTCCTCGACTTCGCGCGCGAGGGACCGGTCGCCCTTCTGTTCGGAAGGGAAGACAAAGGTTTGCCGAACGAGATACTCGATAGAGCCCACATCGTAGTCACCATCCCCACGACGGACCACGCTTCGCTCAACCTGGCGCAAGCGGTTTTGATTGCGCTTTATGAGCTGCATCTCTCGGCGGCCGATGCCACTCGCACGCTTGCTCCGCCACGAAAGGATGCGCCGCCGGCGACTGCGGAAGAGTACGAGAAGCTGTTCGCGGACACCGAGCGCGCGCTCTACGCGATCGAGTTTTTCAAGACGCGTTTCCACGAGCACATCATGCGCAGTGTGCGTACCCTTTTCTACCGGGCCGCTCCCGATTCGCGAGAGCTGGCGCTGCTGCGCGCGATTTTTATCGAGGTGATCCGAACAATCGACCGGATCACTAAGGGAAAGGCCGGAGGTTTGCAGCAGTGACATCGCACCTTGCGCCGCTATACGTGTCCGGACATTTTTCCGCCTGTCGATTGGCTTGTGAAATTCTTCACAAAGCCGATTGATTAACTCGCCTTTACACAATACTCGCGGATGAACTTGCGAAGCAGATGGTTTGCAGTGCCCGGGTTCGTATGTATCGCGGCGCTGGCCACCATGCTCTCTGCATACAGTGGTGCTTCTTCTGAGGAAGGGACAAGTCCGGTGCAACCGGTACAGTTCCGCCACACGATTCACGTGGACACGTTGAAGATGAACTGCCTCTACTGCCACTTCTCCGCAAATAAATCATTCGATCCGGGCCTGCCCGCCGTTGGAACCTGCATGGGATGCCACACCGTTGTCGCTGGTTCCTCACCAGGCAACCAGGTCGAGATCAAAAAACTCGCGAGTTTCTGGGACAAGAAGCAGCCGGTGCCGTGGATCCGCATCCACAAGCTGCCTGAGTACGTGCACTTCCCACACATGCGTCACGTAAACGCGGGCGTGACATGTCAGACGTGTCACGGCCAGATACAGAATATGAAGCAGGTTTACCAGGCGTCGTCGCTCAACATGGGCTGGTGCGTCAACTGTCACATCGGACAGTCGAATCCGCCCTTCCGCGCGAGATACGACTGCAGCTCGTGTCACTACTAATAGAATGAGCACTGAGCAAGCGGCTCCGCCCGTAGTGGGCAATGCACCGGCTGGAGTAAAGCGCCGTGAATTTCTCAAGGTGCTTGGCGTCGGCACCGCGGCGACCACGATGCTGGGATGCGCCTCCGAGAAAGTCGAGAAGCTCATTCCGTATCTCGTTTCTCCGGATCAGACCGTACCGGGCGTATCAACGTATTACGCGACAACTTGTCG
>JAXDME010000313.1:0-3161 GCA_034666285.1 Gemmatimonadaceae bacterium
CAAGCAGGATTGGGCGTCGCCGCTTCACGAAGATTGCGCCCGTCACGATAAGACCGAACATCAGAAGACCGACCGCCCCGGCACTGGCCGTCCGTGTGGTTCGCCGCTCGCGGTCAGCCCGCACAAATGCTTCGGGTAGCTCAATGGAGCGTCGCGCAACGAGCGGCTCGTCGCCGGCGACTTGCACCGATGTACGGGCCGCGGCGCCGTCCGGCAGCTTCATTGACGTGTCGGTGTAGGTGACTGTTGCGTCGCGCCTCGCCGGCCGCGCGGTTTCCTTGACCTCGGATTCCTGGAGGCTAGATGTGTCTATTCCCTCGCGCGAGAGCGAACCCAATGCGATGCGGCGAAGCGAAGTGGAATCGGCGGAGTCCCGTCGCGCGGAATCGGGAACGAGATGGCGCGCGTCGAGCGGCCTACCGTCCGGCAACACTCTCACCCGCCACTCCTCGATGCGTTGCGCCACGCTGCCGGTCGTATGGACGTACCGTACCGTCCACCACGTGGGGGGCGCATAAGTGGACGCGAATCGCTGCGCCTCGGAGACCAGCTTGTGCTCCCGAAGGAATCGCGGCCACGCTTCGAGCGTGTCCTTTCCGATTCCGGTGAGACGCTTCCAGCCAAGCGCACTTCCGCCGCGTGCAACAAGCACCGAGTCGGCCGTTTGAACCACGCGCGCTCGGTCGGCCGTGAACCGCGGGCCCAGCGTAGGTCTGGGGGGGCGTCCCACCGCGACAATCACTCCTGTGACCGCGGCAGCGAGCGCGAGACGCCGGGCTCTCACGGTGAACACACCAGCTTGCCTCAGCGGCAGCGGGGCGGGCGCAGCCTCTGCTGCAATCGGAGTCCACGCGGCAAAGCGGGCGTCCTCTGGCGCCGGGACGAAACCACGCTGTTTCACCCATCGCCAGGCAACGACGAAAGCCGGCGTCAGCAGGGCAACAAGAATGATTGCTGCGGTTACTCGATACTCGACCGCACTTCCGGACGCGGCGAAAAGGCCGAACAGCACGAGATCGTAAACGAAGTGCGCGATTACCGTCACCAGCAATCCGAAATTGATGAACAGCACCGCCCAGAAGCAGGCGTCGACGAAAATCTCAACGCCGCGCGAGTAGGGAGGCCACGATTCGTAGTTCGAGTGCGCGAAACCAAAGATGAGGGCCGAGACAATCACCCCAGCCGCCATCAGCCAGCGACGCCCGGGGCGCCGCCCGATCCACAAAGAAAGTAGGGACAAGGGGAGCGCACGAAATAGTGACTCTTCCCAGACGCCGGCATTCAGCGAGACAGCGATGCCGGCGATCCACGGCATCGGCGACGCGATCTGGTTCGGATCATCGAGCAGCTCGCTGGGAACCCACCAACCCAGAAGATTCCGGGTAACCAGATAAAAGATCGCGACGTAGGCAAAGGCGATCGTGGCGACGGCGTATCCGCCGCCGACCCGCGAGGCAACTTCCCGCGTCCCGCGATACTGCCACAGCTTCCACCAGTCGAGATGTCGCGGGAAAGCGCTGCGTGTTGCGGCCTCGGCTGCAGCGAGAGTAAAGCCGACAAGGAGCGCGGTGGAAAGTCCGAGCAGTACTGCGAGCAGCACCTGCATCGCCAGGAACGTGCGCGGCGACATCGCAGAATCGTAAGAGAACCAGCTTCCCGAGAGATCATTGAGGCCGGCGGCCAGAGCAAGCAGGCCGATCACCGACCCTACGATCATCGGCTCGCGCCAGCGCACCTCGCGTTCTCGCGCGAATCTGTTGAGCGCGATCATTCCGACAATCGCTACCGCGAGAATACCAAGGCTCGCGAGGAGTGCCAGCAGGTCGTTCGACGACCGCATCTCGGCGTATCGTCGCCGGAATGACTCAGGGATCTCGACGTACGCTCGAACGCGCGACGGAGTGTCGCCCGCAATTCCAACTTCCGCGCGGATCGGAGCGCCACCGATTCGCCTGTCGACGCGCTCGAAAGTGTAAGTGCGGTCGATGCGTCCGCTGGTTTTCTTCGTCTCGTACGACGCCGTGACGAGCTTCCAGCGGTTTGAGTTGTCGTCGATCCATGTACCGAGCGCGAGTTCCGCCAGGCGTTGTCCGGAGTCCGCGCTCACCGCAGGCCGTCGGTCGGCGTCGGCGAGCTTTCGCTCGAATCCGATGATGCGGCCGTCGGGCGCAAAATGAACGAGGGCTTCGCGTGGATTGCCCGGAACGAAGGCGCGAACCGACCAGATGAATGGCGCGAGGTCTTTACCGCGAGCGAGCGCGTTCAGTGAATCATGACCCCCTCCAGCAAGCTCGACGAACGTCCGGAGCGAGTCGTTGCCCTGAAAGCGCACCGCTGTTCGCGCTCCCGCAGGAGCGAGCGAGTGGGCATGAAAGAACGAATCAGCGCGGGCGAGCGCGACGTCGCGCGTTAGAGATTGCTTGAGCGCGACGATCGGGAATGCGCGTGGAAAGAGCCAGGCTGCGGTGGCTGCCGCGATGACCGCGACAGCGACCACGAGTATTGCGATTCTAGAGGATCGCATCAGGCGACGACTCGTCGTCAGGCGTTAATGCTCCGCTTCAAATCAAACCGAACGGAGAATGTAGTTGCGCCTCCGGACGGGCGTCAGGCTGACTTGATTCGCTCCAGGTACTCGTCGACGCCCACGTAGAACGGATTCTCGCGAAGCACATTCCCGCAGAAAGTGAGCGGGTGTGTCTCGTATGCACCGTGCACCATGATGCTGCCGGAGAGAGAGGCGACGTCGTACATACACATCACGACGCAGGGGAACTGCTTCGCTGCGCCTGTCACCTTCGATTCGAACGCGAGGATGTCGAGGTCGTCCGGCCAGCCGGGCTTGGACCAGCCGATGTTCCCGAGCAGCCGAATGCAGCCCGAGCCGCGCTCCACAGCGCTCTGAAACGTCTCGCCGATGTGCCCCAGCATCCGGTCTCCGCTCGGGCCTCCGGTGACAACCGTCAACCGCTCCGAGCTCTGGAGGTGATCGGTATCGAGGCCTCTCTGGCGCAGCAGATCGACGACTTTCTTGTTGGCTTCGTCGTGTCCGAACACGACCGCGTGATCACCCTTCCTGATTCCGACGAGGAGAAATCCGATCGCCTCTTCGAACTGCCTGTCGTTTTCCCAGAAGTACGCGATGTGATCGCCCAGCTTCA
>JAXDME010000314.1:0-5531 GCA_034666285.1 Gemmatimonadaceae bacterium
GCCGGCTCGAAGGGAGCCTGCAGGTCAAATACTGCTTTCGCCATTCTTGGTATCACTGGCAAGCCGCTCGCGTCGCGCAACCTCAGTCACGCCTTTCACGCGTCTCGCTGCTTTCAGAATTTTTTGAAGGTGTGCAAGGTTGCCGACCTCAACTGCCAGCTCGCCAATCACATGACCATCGGTGCTGTGCAGCTCGAAGCTCCTGATGTCGGTGCCGGTCGATGAGACAGCGGTAGCAAGGTCAGCGTAGAGTCCACGTCTGTCGGTGGCTTCAAGGGCGAGCCGCACCATGAATTTCTCGCCTTCCAGCTCCTTCCAATCTATGTCGATCCGGCGTTCCGGCTCCTGAACGAGCATGAGAAGGTTCGGACAATCGGACCGGTGGATACTCACGCCTCTTCCCCTGGTTACATACCCCACAACCGGATCTCCGGGTACGGGCTGACAACATTGGGCGTATCGCACCATCATGCCGTCCACGCCCTGAATCCGCACACCCTTCGGAGCGCCGCGAACCCGGTCCACCAACCAGTCGAGCGGACCCGGCTTCGCGGCCTCAGCGTTCGGCTCCGCGTCCGGATAAAGCTCCTTCAGAACCTGAGAGACATTCACATCGCCCTGACCAATCGAGGCGATCAGATGGTTCAGGTCGGTGAGGTGTAGGGTCTTGGCGACCTTGAGCAAGTCGCTGTCTTCAGGCTTGGTGAGACGACGACGCTTGATCTCGCGGTCGAAGATCTCGCGGCCGAGCTTGATGGAGGTGTTGTGCTCCTCGATGCGGAGCCGCTGTCGGATCTTGTGACGCGCTCTTCCGGTTCTCACGTGCGCCAGCCAGTCCCTGCTGGGCTTGGCAGTCGGTGACGTGATGATCTCTACCGTCTCCGAGTTCTTCAGCTCTCGCGCCAGACTCGCGATTCGTCCATTGATGCGCGCGCCCTGGCAGTGGATGCCGACTTCAGTGTGCACCGCGAACGCGAAATCGATTGGCGTCGCGCCCTTGGGCAGCTGGATCACGTCGCCTGTCGGCGTGAAGACGAAAATCTCGTCCTGATATAGATCGAGCTTCAGGAATTCGAGAAACTCGTCCGGAGTTTTCGCGTCGAGCTGAAGCTCCAGCACCTGCCTGAACCATTGGAGAGCGCGATCCAGCTCGTCTGCGCTCTTTGCGTTTTCCTTGAAGCGCCAGTGCGCCGCGATTCCGTACTCCGCCGTCCGATGCATCTCGCGCGTGCGAATCTGGATCTCGAACAGCTGGCGGTTCGGCCCGAAGACCGTCGTATGCAGCGACTGGTAGCCGTTTGACTTCGGCTGAGCGATGTAGTCCTTGATTCGCTCCTGAAGTGGAGTGAACTGATCGTGGATAATGCCTAGCGCGTGGTAGCAATCGGGAACTGTATTTACGGTGACACGCGTGGCGAGCAGGTCATAGATCTCCTCGTACGGCTTGTCCCACTTCTTCATTTTCTTGTAGATCGACCACAGATGCTTCGGGCGTCCGCTGACTTCCACGTTGGCGATGCCCGCTTTCTTGAGGTGCGTCTCGAGAGGCTCCTTCAGCATCGCGATTGATTTTTCTCTTTCCGTCCGGCGCGTCGCGACTTTCTTGGCGAGCACCTTGTACTCCGACGGCTCGAGGTGCTTGAAGGCGAGGTCTTCGAGCTCCCACCGCACCCGGGCCATTCCGAATCTGTGAGCCAGGGGTGCATAAAGATCGCGCGTTTCCTGAGCGATCCGCTTTTGGCGCTCAGCCGGAAGGAACTCCAGCGTTCGCATGTTGTGCAGACGGTCGGCGAGCTTGATGAGAATGACTCGCGCGTCCTTGGCGATCGAGAGCAGCAGCTTGCGGTAGTTCTCGACCTGCCGCTCCTGCGAGGAATTGAGCGGCAGGTGGCCGATCTTGGTCAGCCCGTCGACTATCTCGGCGATCTCCTTTCCGAACTCCGCCTCGATGTCGTCGATGCTGACCGATGTGTCTTCTACGACATCGTGGATGAGGCCGCTGGCTACCGTCACCGAGTCGAGCTGCAGGTCGACCAGAATCTTGGCCACTTCGACGCAGTGGGAGACGAAGTTCTCTCCCGAGAGCCTTTTCTGGCCCTCGTGGGCGCGCTCGCTGAACCGATAGGCGCGCACAAGCAGGTCCTGATCGATCTTCTCGGGCAGGCCCTCCTTGATCCACTCAGGAATGGTGTCCTTTTCCTTCACAGCGCCTGCCGTCACAACAGTCCTGCCTCCGCGAAGCTTATGTAGCGTCCTCTTCCGATAATAACGTGATCCTGAACGGGTATGTCGAGTAGCTTGCCCGCCTGCACGAGCTGTTCAGTTACTACCCTGTCGTCGGGCGAAGGTGTCGGGTCTCCGCTCGGGTGATTGTGAACCAGAATGATCGCGGCCGCTCTCTCCGCGATCGCCTCCCGAAAGACTTCTCGCGGGTGCACGAGCGAGGAATTGAGCAAGCCACGCGTCACCGTGATGTCGCGCTCGAGTCGATGCTGCGAATCGAGGACGGCGACGTGGAACTCCTCGACTGGAAGGTCTTCGAGGCGTTGAGCGAAGATCTCGTAGACGTCCCGAGGCCAGCGCACAGGCGCTCCTTCCTGCCGCTCTTCCGCGGCCATGCGCCTCCCCAACTCGAGCGCCGCATGTATCCCAACCGCACGAGCCGTTCCTACGCCGCTGACGCTCGTGAGGGTTGCCACCGGCTGTGAGGCGAGGAGCCGTAGCGATCCCCGACAGGTCGAGAGAATCTCCTGACCGATTCCAAGCGCGGATCGGCCCTCGGACCCGCTTCCCAGAAGTATAGCGATGAGCTCGCTGGAGCTGAGAGCTTGCGCGCCATGCGTTCGCAGACGTTCTCGAGGACGCTCGGCGGTGGGAAGCTCGCGAATAGTGAGTGCCATTCATTCTCCCGTTAGTTGAAACAGGAGGATGAAGTGGCGTTCCGGAGGCGCCGCCACCCGCGTAGGCCGTGTGTCATCCACTTTGTGCGGCGATCGTACGGCACGAGTGTCGAAGCGGCAACGCGGATGCTTCGGAAGAAGCCCTGATGCTTCTGATCTGCTCCAAGTGGCGATATGGCTCCATTGTTTGGGGCTTTGATTTTTTTTTCGTAGGAAGGATCAGTGTGGCGGTCCGAAGCATCCCGAGCGGCAGTTTCCAAAAATCCCGACCCGGCGAAGTGGGCCTTCCCGCCATTGGAGCCAATCCGAAGCATTCGGGCCTCTTCCGAAGCATCCGCGTTCACCGCTCGTCCTAGATGCCAGCCGAGCGGCACGCCAAGACTGTATCCGAATCGTGCCTGGCACGCTAACATTGAGCCGCTTTCCAGAACGATCCTTAGCAGGCGTCCATGATTCCGTGAGATATATGACTCGCTACTCTGCCGCACGGCTCCCAGCGTTTATCATTCTCGCCCTCGTGGTCGCGGCCTTCGCGCCGCCCCGGACAGGATCAAGTAAGAAGGCGGCCTCTCGATACCTCTACGTCTGGGCAGGCAGCGGCAACGACACGACACCCGGCGTCGACGTCATCACCGTTCTCGACGCAAATCCGATGAGCCCGCGGTACGGCTCGGTGCTCGCCGCGCTCACCGTCGATTCTGCCGGACACATGCCCCACCACATCGAGTTCACCCTACCGGCAAAGGGTGCGTTCTTCGCCAACGATTTCAGTGGCAACAAATCGTTTCTCATCGACTATTCCCACGCCACCGCGCCTCGTCTCTCTGGACGTGTCGCCGCGGTTCCGGGTGGTTACAGGCTGCACTCATTCGCGCGCCTCGCGAACGGACACGTCATCGCGACAGTACAGTTCGGCGACTCCAGCGTGGCTGGCCGACCAGGCATGCTGGCCGAATTCGATGAAGCGGGAAAGCTCATTAGGACAGGATCGGCTCGGGACACGGCCTTCGCCGGCGCGCGAATACGCACGTACGCGCTCACCCTGCTCCCTGCCATCGACCGGATCGTGACTACCAGCAGTCCGATGGACACCGAGCTCACCGCCCACGTGGTGCAGGTGTGGCGGTTATCGGATCTCAAGTTGCTCAAGACGCTGTCGATGCCTGACAACGGCAGAGATTCCTCACACAAGTATCCCTTCGAGGTTCGAACCCTTTCGGACGGGCGCACAGCCCTGGTGAATACCTACTACTGCGGATTCTTCAGGGTGACGGACGTCGAAGCAAATCCGAAAATCGAGCGGGTTCTTGCTCTAGCGCTTCCGCAAAACACTGGGTGCTCGGTGCCCGTGATCGCCGGACACTTCATGGTGATGCCCATCGCTTATGCCCACCGCTACGCCACCATAGACCTATCCGATCCCGCCCGCCCGAAAGAAGTTGCGTCATTTCCGACCGATAGCACGTTCTTCCCGCACTGGGCTGCTTCCGATCCCGGAAGTGATCGCCTGGTTTTCACAGACCAGGGAGATGGACCGCCCAAGGTGATGCTCGCGCACTTCAATCGCGCAACCGGTCGTCTGTCCTGGGATAGGCAATTTCGGGACGCTGGTTCGCGTACTCCTGGCGTGAGCTACCACCGCGCTCAGTGGCCGAACGGGCTCAAGGGAATGCTCATGCCGCATGGAGCGTTGTTCGTTCCCTAGGACCGGGGCTGCTCCCACTCGCGCGATTCCGCGGATCGAAACAGCGCATCAATCACGGCCATGTTCCCCATAGCGTCTTCGAGCGAGACGGGGACGCTGCCCACTCCGCGAATCGCCTCCGAGAAGCGATCTGCCTGGACGCTGTACTGATCCACCGGTGGAAACGTGATCGACTCGACACCGCCGCCTGACAAATCGCTGCCGTCGTCGACGAAGATCCGACATTCGTCGGCCGGCGGCGCGTTGAATGGGATCTCGACGGCAATACGCCCGGTTGTTCCGAAGATCTGCATGGTTTGATACGGCACGAGCTGCGTCGCGCAGCTGAACGTCGCTTGCCCGCGCTCGAAGCGAAGCAGTCCGGAACTCAATCGATCTATCCGTAGGTCGTGATCTCGGTCGACTAGTCCGACGACCTCAGTGGGCTCAGCGCCAAAGAGCCAGCGCGAGATTGTTATGGGATAACAGCCCACGTCCATCAACGCGCCGCCGCCCCACTCCACCCGACTGCGGATGTCGCCGGCATCGCGCCGAAAGTAGCTGAAATGACCGGCGATCAGGCGCAGCTCGCCGATCCTGCCCGAGGCGACGATCTCTTTCACTTTGAGCCACTGCGGATGCGTCCGGACCATGAACGCTTCGCCAATCTTTACACCGGTTCTATCGCGGACGTCGAGCAGATCCGCGACTTCGCGCGCCGTCAATCCGATCGGCTTCTCGCACAACACGTGCTTCCCCTTCTCCGCCGATCGAATCGACCACGGCACGTGGAGATGATTCGGCAGCGGATTGTAAATCGCCTCGATGTCGGGATCGTCGATCAGTTCCTCGTACGAGCCATACGCCCGTGGAATCCCCAGACGGTCCGCGGCCGCCTGCGCCTTGGCGATATCACGCGATGCAATCGCTACCACCTGCGCCAGCGA
>JAXDME010000315.1:0-7716 GCA_034666285.1 Gemmatimonadaceae bacterium
CGAGCGATCAAGGGTGCGCTTCTCGACGACCGATGCGAACCTGGTCTTCGGAGACTCGCATGTCACCGTTTTGGCGAACGGGGATTATGAGGTGCGCGCGAGGGCTCAGACGGTCGAGATCTCATTAGTGGTGCATCCGGCGCCGTTCGCCTATTTCCCGGGTGTCACGATGGGCTCTGGCGGCTTCGTTTCCGGATACACCGTACCGGCCTTGCGGGCGTCCGCGTCGGGAACGCTGTGCGTGGCCGGACAGTGCGAAACGCTCTCCGACGCGCAGTCGTATCACGATCACAACTGGGGAGTGTGGCGGGGCGTGACCTGGGATTGGGGCGCGTCGCGGGCGGGAGGCTATGCTTTTCTCTATGGTCGGGTGTTCCCCCCCGACAGCGGCGTTTCGACACCGCCGGTGCTCGTCTACCTGATCGATTCGCTGGGATTTCGCGCGGTATTCCGGCCGAAGCTTATCTCGTACGAGGACACGCGCACCGTGAGGTCTGGGAGCACAATCCTGCACGTTCCGTCGCGCGCGCGATTCTCCGACATTCGGGACAACGACACCCTGAGCGTTGACATCTCGATCGAGGACGCGATCGCAACCGACACTCGTCCCCGGAACGCCAAGGAGGGGGAGCGAGGTGACCCACTCGGGACGGAGAAAGCCCGGCCGTATTTCATTCAGATGAAGGGGACGGCCCGGATCTCGGGTCGGATAGAAGGGCAACCGCTTTCCGGCACCGGTACCGGATTCTTTGAGACGTACCGGTGAAGCTTCCCTGACTTGACAGGAGAGGCTCGCGGCTTCCGATTGAACGTCATGTCCGCGGAGATTCACATCGGCACGCAAGGCTGGAACTACGACGCCTGGGTCGGGCCATTTTATCCCACGGGCACGCGGCCGTCCGATTTTCTCACCGTTTACGCGCGGGCGTTCGACTCGGTGGAAGTGGATTCCACGTTCTACGCGTCACCGGCCGCGACGACGATCCGGAGCTGGCTCGATCGTACTCCGAAGGGATTCGTGTTCGCGCTGAAGATGCCGCAGGAGATTACCCACGAGCACAGACTGCGCGATGAGACGGGAGCGTCCGAGGCGTTCTTTAATCGTGCGCGGGAGTTGGGCGACAAGCTCGGGCCGGTGCTCGTCCAGATGGGACCGGATTTCCAGCCCGGTGAGCTGCCAGCGCTGGTCGACTTCATCGGCCACGCTCCAACCGATCTTCGGATAGCCATCGAATTCAGACATCGCGGCTGGATCACCGACGGGGTTCTTGCTCTGCTCTCGGAGCACAACATCGCTCTGGCGCTCGTCGACGGAAGGTGGATTCCGCGCAAGCTGATGCTCGGGCTGGCCGAGCGTCCGACTGCGGATTTCGCCTACATAAGATGGATGGGCCCGAACCGGGACCTCGTCGACTACTCGCGCGTGCAAGTCGATCGCTCGCGAGAAGTGGATGCGTGGGGCGACGCGGTCGAAAGCCTGTCCAAGAAGGTGTCGCACATCTACGGGTACGTCGCGAATCATTTTTCGGGTCACAGCCCCGCCACTGCGCGCGAATTCCAGGCCCGGATCGGCCAGATTCCGGTGGATCCGGAGATGCTCGGCGAGCAAATGTCGCTGTTCTAGAGATCGCCTTCGACTGGCATCTATGTCGAAGGCTTAACGCGGATGCTTCGGAAGGAACGCGAATGCTTCTGATCCGCTCCGGTTGGCGTTAGAGCTCCATAAGGCGGGGCAGTGATGTTGGTTGTCTCGCAGGCGACATCGTTGTGGTGGTCTGAAGCATCCCGGCGGCAGTTCCCAAAAGATGCCGGCCAGCGAACAGGAGTTGTAACGCCTTTGGGAGCTGATCAGAAGCATTCGGGCTTCTTCCGAAGCATCCGTGTTAACCGTTCGTCATGGGTGCCAGCCAAGCGACGGCTCATACTCCGGGGCGATATTTCACTGGTGAGTCTCAAGAAATGGATCCTCAGCGTCCTCGCGATCTCGTTCGCCGCGGTTTCGATCTCGCTTGGATTCTGGCAGCTGCGGCGGCTCGGGGAACGCCGTGCGGCAAACGCGCTCCTTGCATCGCGACGATTCGCGGCCGAGGTGCCCATCGATTCGCTGCCGGCAGATACGTCTATCGCGCATTTCAGAAGGACTCGCGTTCGCGGCGCGTACGATTATCCCAATGAGATTGTGCTCACTCTGCGCGGACGCAATGGATCGCCCGGCGTCAACCTGATCACACCCCTACGCCGCGAAGGAAACGACACCGCCGTTCTCGTCAATCGCGGATGGATCTACTCGCCTGACGGTACTACCGCAGACACGAAGCGCTGGCGGGAGGGCGACAGCGTCGACGCGAACGGATTTGTCGAGGTATTTCCTACGAAAGGACCGTTCGACAAACCCAGTCAATCACGGCCACGTTCGATGAGGCGGCTCGACAGGTCTGCGCTCGCGAAACTATTTCCCTACCCGATCGCAAACTACTACGTAGTTCTGACCGACTCAGCACTCGCGGGAGGACCACCTCGTGTGGACCCGGCGTCACTCGATGAAGGGCCGCATCGCAACTACGCGATCCAATGGTTTTTCTTTGCGGCGATCTCTATTATTGGACTAGTGATCTTCTTAAGGCGCACATGAGTGAGATTTCGGTCGGCACGGCGAGCGAGAAGGAAGCCCGCGACGTAGCAGAGAGCGCGCGCGAGACCGAGTGGGCTCACCCGAGCTTTGTGCGTGAGCTGTTCCTCGGAAGGTTTCGCCTCGATCTGATTCACCCGCATCCCGCTCAAGACACCGCGGAAGAAGCGCGCGCGAAACCGTTCATGGACAAGCTTCGCGCATTCATGGAGCGTGTCGACTCGGAAGAGATCGATCGCACCGGTGAGATTCCTGAGTCGGTGATCCAGGAGCTGCGGGACATGGGCGCGTTCGGTATCAAGATCGGAAAGGAGTACGGCGGACTGGGCTTGTCGCAGATGAGTTACATCCGCGCGATCGAGATGGTGACGTCCAAGGATGGATCGCTCACGGCGCTCCTATCCGCGCACCAGTCCATCGGAGTCCCGCAGCCGCTCAAGCTTTTCGGCACCGAAGAACAGAAGCGAAAGTATTTCCCGCGCCTAGCCAAGGGCGCGATCTCCGCCTTTGCTCTCACAGAAGTCGACGCGGGCTCCGACCCCGCCAACATGCGCTGCACCGCCACGCCGACGGCTGATGGCAAGCACTTCGTCATCAACGGCGAAAAACTCTGGTGCACGAACGGCACGCGCGCCGAGTTGTTCGTGGTGATGGCGCGGACTCCGGAGAAGGTGATCCGCGGCAAACCTGTAAAGCAGATTACTGCGTTTATCGTAGAAGCCTCAATGCCCGGCGTCGAGGTGGTGCACCGCCTGCGCTTCATGGGTCTCAAAGCGCTGGAGAACGGCGTCATCCGCTTCAACAACGTCAAAGTCCCGCGCGAGAACATGCTCTGGGAAGAGGGGAAGGGACTCAAGCTCGCACTCATTACTCTGAACACGGGCCGTCTCACGATTCCCGCAGGCTGCGCAGGCGCGGGGAAGCAGATGGTATCCATCACTCGCAAGTGGGCGAACGAGCGCGTGCAATGGGGACAGCCCATTGGAAAGCACGAAGCTGTCGCGCAGAAAATCGCGCGGATGACGGCGTACACTTTTGCGATGGAGTCCGTCGCCGAGCTGTCGGCGGCGTTGTACGAGAAAGGCGACTACGACATCCGACTCGAGGCGGCAATCGCCAAGCTGTTCAATACCGAAGCCGGATGGCGGATCATCGACGATACGCTGCAGATCCGGGGCGGACGTGGCTACGAGATGGCCGAGTCACTTGCCCGGCGGGGCGAGCCGGCGATCCCCGTCGAGCGAGCGATGCGCGATTTCCGGATCAATCTGATCTTCGAGGGCTCTTCTGAGATCATGCGCCTCTTCATCGCGCGCGAGGCGGTCGATCACCACTTCAAGCTTGCGTTCAACATCGTCAACCCCGAGTCGAGCTTCAAAGAGAAGCTCGCCGCGATGAAGAACGCGACCCCGTTCTACCTGACGTGGTACCCATCGCGTTGGCTCAACGCGTCGAGGCTGCGCCGGTACGGCGAGTTCGGCAAGCTCGCCCGCCACGTGCGCTACATCGAGCGCACCACACGCCACCTCGGCCGATCGATTTTCCACGCGATGGTGCGATTCGGTCCCAAGCTCGAGCGCAGACAGATGGTGTTGTTCCGGGCGGTGGACATCGGCGCGGAGCTGTATGCGATGTCCGCGGCGTGCTCGCGCGCGCAGATGTTGTCAAAGCAGGGAAGGCCCGAAGCAGTCGCGCTCGCCGATGCTTTCTGTCTCGAGGCGCGCGAGCGCATCAAGCTCCACTTCGACCAACTCTTCGGCGCGAATGATCCAGCGCTCTACAAGGTTGCGATGGAAGTTCTGCGGGGCGAGCACGCGTGGCTCGAGCAAGGGATCGTCTCGATGATTCCCCATGCCGACAAAGCAAAACGGCGCCCCACCGGAAGTGGGGGCGCCGTTCTGGATACGGATACAGTTACCGCGACCGTCGGAGCTACACAGTAACGGCGGGCGCAGGCTTGGCGCTCACTCCGATCCCTATCATGGCGATCGCCAGGACAGCGTGCAGTCCGATATCTGCTCCGCCGATCGGCACGAGCCCGAACCCGCTCGGCGACAGGAAGGCACAGACCGTAAGAACCGCGTAAATGATGCCCGAGGTTGTGAAGTACGACTTCGACCCTCCCCAGCTGCGAGATGCGGCCAGCCCCCAGATTCCGAACAACAGATGCACGATGTTGTGCAGCAGGTTAACCGGGAAGATCCCGAGTGCCTTTGCGGCCATGGCGGGGTCGGTCGGCTGCATCGACATGCCGCCATTCGGCGTGATGAAGCCGAGTATCGCGACAATGATGAAGACTACTCCGAAAACCCCTGCCAGCTTTTGAATCGTGGTATTCATACTGCGCATCTCCTTGTTAGGGACGAGCCGTTCGCGCCTGTGAAGCCGCGAGGCCACTAACCTAGACCGGCAGGGAGAATTGCGCTACAACAGCGTCCCGCGAAGGATCAGGAGTGCGACGTAGAAATAGATCGACAGCCCCGTCACGTCGACGAGTGTCGCGACGAAAGGCGCCGACGCGCTCGCGGGATCGAAGCCGAGCCGCTGCAGAACGAACGGAAGCATGGAGCCAGCGAGCGATCCGAACGTTACCACGCCAGTGAGAGCGACTCCGATGGTCAGCGCGAGCAGATTTGGATGCGGATACACTCCGATGCCGAGATGCTGCCAGATCAGGATGCGGGCGATGCCCATCACGCCGAGTATCGCGCCCAGCATGAGTCCGGACGGAAGCTCCCGGAGGGCGACCTTCCACCAGTCTCGCAGTCGAATCTCCCCGAGCGCGAGAGCGCGGATGATGAGCGATGTCGCCTGCGAGCCGGAGTTTCCGCCCGAGCTGATGATGAGAGGAATGAAAAGCGCGAGGACCACAGCCTTCGCGAGCTCGTCCTGAAAGTGACCCATCGCGGTGGTGGTCAGCATCTCGCTCAGAAAAAGCGCCGCCAGCCACGGCGCGCGCTTCTTGATCATGGAGAAGAAACCGATCTGGGTGTAAGGCTGGTCCAGCGCTTCCATTCCGCCGAAGCGCTGCACGTCCTCGGTATGCTCTTCCACCAATGCGTCGATGACGTCGTCGACCGTGACGACTCCCTGAATCACGCCGTTGTCGTCGACGACAGGCACCGCTACGAGATCGTACTCGCGCGTCAGTCGCGCTACTTCTTCACGATCGGCGGTTAGCGGGACAGTCTGTACCTCCTCCCAGGCGATGTCCCGAACTTTGCCACCTTCCGGTGCTGCGAGCAGCTCGCGAAGCGACATGACGCCCTGAACGCGGCCGGCAGAGTCGGTGGTGTAGATCGTATTCATCGCTTCGCGACGCTCCGATCGCGCGATGCGACGGACCGCGGCAAGCGCTTCGTCGACCGGAGTATCTTCCGAGACCGAGACGAACTCCGTCGTCATCAATCCGCCAGCGGTATCCGGCTCGTAGGCGAGCAGCTTCTCCGTTTCGGCGCGCTCGGCGGTTGGGATCTCGGAGAGAATCTCCTCGGCGCTTTCGGCTTCGAGATCTTCCAGCGCGTCGGCGCGGTCGTCCGGCGTCATCTCCGTGACGAGCTCGGCGGCCTGCCGCGCGCTCATAGTCTCGAGAACCTCGGTGCGGAGATCCTCGTTCAGGTACTCGAGGACATCGGCCGCACGCTCGACAGGGAGTGCCGACAGAAACGGCGCGACCATCTCGCGGGGAAGTCCCTCTGCTACAGTCGCGAGATCTGCCGGATGCAGCTCTTCGGTTTCGGCGGGAATTGCTTCAGGGCTCTCCTCGAGCATCACGAGGATGTCGGGCCCAACGAGCGCGGCAATGCTTGGCTCTTCTTCCGACTCCACGCGTTTATTGTGCGGAGGGGTCTTCACGGCGCGAGCGGAAGATTTCGACGGCTGGTCTTCGTTTCCTCGACCGTGTATCCGGCGACGGCGATCGCATCGCGGATCTGATCGGGCGTTACAGTCCCATCGTGCTCGATCACGGCCTGACCGATGGTGACGTCAGCGCGCTCGATTCCCGGCACTCCCGCGAGAGAGGTGAACACCGCGCGAACGCAGTGCGCGCAGGACATTCCGGAGACTGAGACGGTGGTGGTCATCGGGCATAATATATCTGGCAGTCTCGGCGTCGAGACCCGGCAACTTACTGGCATCCACAGAACTGAAGCAGGGAGCTGTCGGCTTTCAAGCTGAAGCTCAGGGCTTTCATACTGGCGTGCGAGATGCCAGGAGCTTTAGGATCGCGCATTTTCTTCGAGATCTTCACGAGCCCGTTAGGAGCCGATTCGATAGCTCCATACGCCGACGGAAAAGCTCTGAGCTTCAGCTGCAAAGCTCAGAGCTCTTTGCTTCAGTATTGAAAATGCCTAAGTCGAGTCGCGATTCAAACGTCGCGCGTCAGTCCAGCCGGTTCGCCGGCCTTGGGACAGGCGGCACCTTCTTCCGCGACACGAGCTTCTTCTCGAATGCAGGAATGAACTTGTCGTACCTCGTGCCGGGCTCCCACAAAATCCAACCGTCGTACCCCGAGTCGTAAACCGCGCGCTTTTGTTCCTCGATCTCGTGTGCCCCGTACTTGGGGAGGCCAATGCTGAACGCCTGCAGCCACGGACGCACGTGCTCGCCCTTGATGCCCAGCTTCTCGTCGCGCTCGCGGGCCCGCGAGATCGCGATGTGGATCACGTCGTAAGGATCGGCATTCGGATGTGGAAGCTGGAACGAGCCGGGCGGATAGTGCGACGGGTAAACCATCGGCAACACCGCGTCCACGGACTGCGAGATCGGCTCCCATTTCTGCCCAACCTCCAGCGCCCCTCCGACCGTAGTGACGAGCCCGAAGATGTCGGCCGTTGTTCTCACACCTTGCTTGGCGAAGCGCGCGCGCGCGGCGCTCAGGAATTCAGCGAGCACCTGCGGTTTTGTCCGACCGTTCTGCTCGGGGAATACCTGCGGCGGCAGACTCTTGTACGGCTCCGGGAACCGTATGTAATCGAACTGGATCTCGCCGAATCCCATCTTTATCGCTTCATCAGCGACGCGGAAATTGTATTCCCAGATCGCGTTCGCGTACGGATTCACCCACGTCTGTCCCTTCTTGTCGT
>JAXDME010000316.1:0-12311 GCA_034666285.1 Gemmatimonadaceae bacterium
CAGCCTCAACTTCCCTTCGGGCAGCGCCGATCTCGACAGGTGTGCCCTCATACGGAAGGTGCACCGATTTGAAGTTGATGTAAGGCGTGCCGAGCGCCTTCGTCATCTCGATCGCCTGCTGCCGCGAAAAATTCCGCAGTGAATAGCTGGCGACACCCAGCTTCAACCCAGAGTAGTCGGCGGTCGTCCCCGAGCGAAGGCGCGGTGTTTCTGCAGCGACTGTGTTTCCGTCTCCCGGCTCACTCAGTGTTGCTCCGGCGGCTCCAAGCGCCGCGATTTTGAGAAAGCTCCGGCGTGGTAGGTCCTTATTGGGCATCGCTTTCCTCGCTGCTCAGGTCAACCTGTAAGCACTCCTGACAAGGTCGTAAGCCAGGGCCTTAGCCATTTCTCTCGCTTCGCTCATATCGATCACGTGGCGAGCGACGAGACCGCCAAGATAGTTTGCGTCGACGCGCCGAGCGAGGTCGTGGCGCGCAGGAATCGAGCAGAAGGCGCGCGTGTCGTCAGTGAATCCGGCGGTATTTTCGATGCCCGCGGTTTCCGTCGTATCCCGGCGAAAGCGCGTCATTCCCTCAATCGAATCGTGAAACCACCAGGGCGCACCCAGCAGCAGGGACGGATAGTGACCCGCGAGGGGCGCCAGCTCGCGACTGTAAGTCGACTCGTCGAGGGTGAACACGATAAGTCGGAATCGCGGATCATTCCCATACGCATTGAGTAAGGGACGGAGATTGCGTGTGAACTCCGTCGCTACCGGGATGTCGCCCCCGCGATCGGGGCCGAACCGCCGATAAATCCACTGGTTGTGATTTCGCAGTGCACCCGGATGGATCTGCATCACCAGCCCGTCGTCCACTGACATCCGCGCCATTTCCATGAGCAGATGCGCCTCGTAGCGTGACTGATCTTCTTCGCTCGCGCTGCCGTGGAGCGCCTTGTCGAACAAAACCCCCGCCTCAGATTCTTTGAGCCTCTCGGTGCGTGGGACGAGAACCGCATGATCCGTCGCAGTCGCGCCCATAGTCTTGAAGTCCGCCCGCCGTCGTACCAGCGCCCCTACAAATTCCGGGTGGCTGCCAATCGGCGCTCCGGTGACACGCCCGAAGCGCTCCAGGTCGTCTAACCACTGTGGCGCAGCGATGCGGAAAAGCGCGTCCGGGCGAAAGGTGGGGATCACTCGACCGGGAAGGTCCGAAGTGCGCAATGCGTCATGATGGTTGAGTGTTTCACCCACCCCATCGGTCGTCGCCAGCACCTCGATGTTGAATCGCTTGAATAGCGCTCGGGGTCGGAATTCCGGAGAGCGGAGCCGCTCCGCGATCGCGTCGTATACGTGCTGTGCGGATTCTGACTCGAAATCCCGTTTGATTCCGAATACTTCGCGCAACTCATATTCGATCCATGCGCGCGTCGGTGTCGCGCGGAACAGTCGCCAATTGTCGGCAAAGGTCTGCCAGACTTTACGCGGGTCCTGCTCGACGTCTAGAGGCGTTCCATCGACAGAAGCGACGCCCAGCGATTCGAGCGTCACACCCCGGGAGTAAAGCATCCGCAGAATGTAGTGGTCCGGTGTGACGATGAGGGAGGCTGGATCGGCGAACGAGTCGTTGCTCGCGAGAATCGCCGCATCGATGTGCCCGTGAGGAGACACAATCGGCAGCGCGCGCGTCTCCCCATACAACGCACGCGCGTGTCGGCGAACTACTGGATCGGAATCGAAGTAGCGATCCTCATGCAGCTGGGTCACACCACCGGCTTCCACCGCGGGTCGTACTCCCGTGACCAGCGTCTGGCGGCCTCTTCATCGCGGAGGATGTGCCCGGTCCGGGGATCGATTGCGAGCTTCCGCCCCAACTGCTGCGAGATAGTTCCGAGGTGGCACAGCATTCCAGTCTTTGCGCCGTCCTCGATCGGCGCGGATAGCTTGGTGCCCGTACGGACGGCGCTGACGAAGTTGTCGATGTGAAGCTGCGTCAACCAGTCGTCGCCGACCGTGTTGAGAGCGTCTGTTTTTGGCGCCGTCGCAGCAACCTGTTTGACAACTTTATTCTTCAGGTCGTAAACAACGTAGCCATCCCGATCGACCACCACACTGCCGTCGGTCCCAAGAACGGTGGTACCGCGGGAGCGGCCATAGAGACTCAGGCCGTTGCAGCTTTGGCCCTGCCAGATGATGCTCTTGTCGCCTTCGAATACGAACGTCGCTTCCTGAGTGTCGGGAAACTGCCAGTCGTCTGCGTAATGAAAGCGTCCGCCCGTGGAGACCACGCTGGTGGGATAGTCGACTCCCAGGATCCAGCGACCCACGTCGATCTCGTGCGTTCCATTGTTGCAGATCTCGCCGGTTCCCCAGTTGGTGAACCAGTGCCAGTTGTAATGAATGATGTTGTCGCGGTAGGGCGTGCGCGGTGCCGGGCCCTGCCAAAGCTCGTAGTCGAGATTCGCAGGCACCGGCACCATTTTCCCCTTCCCTATTCCTGTACGCGTATTCGCGTACCACGCGCGCGCGAGATACGGCGTACCGATCGCGCCTTCACGGACCAACTGCAACACGTCGATGAAGTGCGGGCCGGAACGGGCCTGGGTTCCGAGCTGCACGCGCAGCTTATCGTGTTTGCGCGCGGCGGCGACGATAAGCTCGTCTTCCCGCGGGTTGTGGCCACTCGGTTTTTCGACGTAGACGTGCTTGCCGGCGTCGAGCGCGAGAATGGTGGCGGGCGCGTGCCAGTGATCTGGCGTCGCGATCGAAATCGCGTCGACGCTCTTGTCTTCCAGGATCCGCCGGAAGTCAGTAGCCGTCTTTGGCGGCGATGACTGAAGCGAGGAAGTATCCCGGAGTGCCTTGGCAAGAACGTTGGAATCGACATCGCAGAGATACGCGACGGTAGTGTTGGCGCCGCGCGCGAAGTCCTGCGCGTGTACCATTCCGCGTCCGTTCAGCCCCATGACCGCCACGCTCATTTTCTCCGCCGGCGACCCGTTGAAGACAAACAGAGGACCGATGCTGCGCGACGCGGTCAGCGCGCCGAGGCCAGCGACGGTGGTCTTCTTCAGAAAATCCCGGCGGTCCAAAGATTCCGTTGTCATTTGCGCCCCCAAACGTTAAGACGCCGAACTCCGATCTGCGGAGTGAGCTTCATAAGCGGCGTAGCTTGATATTTCTGAAGAAGACTTCGTCGACGTGATCCTGCAGCACGATATGTCCAGCGCGACGCGTCGCGAACCCTTTGATGTCGCGGTATTTGCTCCTGGCGAGAAGCGAGTCCATCTGCGGGGTTCCGAGCTCGAACTCTACGACCTCTCTCCCGTTCAGCCAATGCTCCCCGTGATTCCCGCGAAATACCAGGCGTGAGCTGTTCCATTCGCCCACGGGCTTGAGCGTCTTGTTCGCGTTTGGCGGTATCAGGTCGTATAGCGCCCCGGCGCGGTGGGACGGCACCTTGTTATCTTCGTGGAGACTGTCGTCAAGCATCTGATACTCGAAGCCAAGTGCCGCATGGTTCGGGGCGTTGGCCATCGAAATCTCTTCCGAGACGTTGTACTTCACGCCGCTGTTGCCGGCGCGGCTGATCTTCCAGTCCCAGGTGAGCTCGAAGTCGCGATAGGTGTCTCTCGTCATGAGGTCGCCTCCCGCGGCTGGTTGTCCATCGGGGAGACGCGGTACCTGACCGTCGGCGAGCTTCCTGATTGTGCCGTTTTCGATTTTCCAATGCGCCGTTGGAACGCTATCGTAGCCGAGGCCGCGCCAGCCGTTGAAAGTGTGGCCGTCAAAAAGAAGACGCCAACCTTCGCTGCGCTCCGCGGCCGACAATGTGTTCGCGGCGCCAGCCGTGTCAGCCTGGACGTTTATCCGAGGGCCGCACGCGACAGCTACGATCGCGCACACGAGTGCAATTCCAGAATAGTTCGTCATGGCAGTTTGGATTCCAGACGCACCGGCTCGAGTCGCGGCGCAAGAAGGTGTATAATCGCCCACGCGGTGACGTACGCAAGACCGCACACGATGAAGATCGGGGCATAATTGCTCCCGTTGGCCTGAAGAACCCGGCCCGTGACACGTTGAAAGACGACTCCACCCATGGCCCCCGCGAAAGCGCCGATGCCGACTACGGACCCAACGGCGGAGGTCGGAAACATGTCGCTCGCCAGAGTATATACGTTCGCAGACCATGCCTGATGCGCCGCCGCGGCGAGGCCGACGACAAGGATCGCCGACCACATGCCGGGTGCACGCGAAACGAGCGTTGTCGGGACAATCAGAAGCGCCATTGCCAGCATCGTCGTTTTGCGCGCGCGGTTTACCGACCAGCCCCGCTTGATCAATGCACTCGACGTCCACCCGCCTCCGACGGAACCGACGTCGGCAATGAGATACACCACGATGATCGGCGCGGCTACCTGCGCGAGCTTGACGCCATACCTGGCGTCCAGGAATTTCGGCAGCCAATAGAGGTAAAACCACCAGACCGGGTCGGCCATGAGCTTTCCGACTATGAACGCCCACGTCTGCCGATGTGCGAAGAGACTGACCCAGGGCACTCTCGGCGCCGTAACCGCCGTACCGGTTAACGGAGGATTTCGATATAGCGGAATCCAGAGTGCGAGCCACAACAGGCCCAATGCGCCGGTGCCGACGAACGCCCATTGCCATCCCCAGCGGATCGCGACCCAAGGAACGAGGAGGGGAGTGAGAATCGCGCCGGTGTTGGTCCCCGCGTTGAAGATGCCGGTCGCGAGAGCGCGCTCCTTCTGTGGGAACCACTCTGCGACTGCCTTTATCGAACCCGGGAAAATTGCAGATTCACTGACGCCGAGCATCGCGCGTGCGATCGAGAATCCCGCCGCGGTCCTGGCGAACGCGTGTCCGATTGCGGCGATGCTCCACGCAACGACTGCCGCCGCCAACCCTCGGCGCACGCCGATCCAATCGATGATGCGACCCGCGACGAGAAAGCCGAACGCATAGGCGAAGCTGAACCACGACACGATGTCGCCGTAGTCGGACTCGGTCCAGTGCAGCACGCGCTGAAGCGTAGGCGCAAGAATCCCCAAGACCTGCCGATCGACGTAGTTGATGGTCGTCGCGACGAAGAGCAAGGCGCAGATCGTCCACCGATACGATGCAGGGTCCACCTCGCGATCATTGACCACCGGTGATTCCTTCCCAAAGTCCGTGGAGGTACATCGCACCAAGGGCGCGATCATGAAGACCGTATCCGGGCTGTCCGGTTTCCCCCCAGATCATGCGCCCATGATCCGAGCGAATCGGCCCCGCGAAACCCGTCTCGTGCAGCGCTTCGAGTACCGAGCGCATATCCACGTCCCCGAACTCAGACGGATGTGCGGTTTCCTGGAATGAGCGCTCGCCCGTGCGCCTGATGTTGCGGCAGTGCGCAAAGTTGATGCGACCCTTCGCTCCAAGGCGGCGTACGATGGCCGGAAGATCGTTGTTCCGATTCGCCGCGAGAGATCCTGTGCAGAAGGTGATACCGTTCGCACGATCGTCGACAATGCCGATTACACGCTCGAGCGCCGCGCCGTCGATGACGATCCGTGGCAATCCGAAGATGGACCAGGGAGGATCGTCCGGATGGAGTGCCATGCGCACACCCGACGAAGCGGCTACCGGAACGACGCGCTCAAGGAAATACGCAAAGTTGTCCCAGAGCCTGCTCTCGTCGACCGCTCGATATGCGTCCAGTAATTTCTTCAACTCTTCAGCTGTGTAAGCCGTCGCCCAGCCTGGCAGATCGGCCGTGCCGCGAGAAAGATCGATCCTGGCGAGCGCGGCATCGTCGAAGGCGAGCGCGGTCGAGCCGTCGTCGAGAAGGCGCGCGAGCTCGGTGCGCGTCCAATCGAACACCGGCATGAAGTTGTAGCAGAGTACGGGGACCCCGGCGCTTCCCATATTGCTGACGCTCTCGCAGTAGCTGTCGATCAGCCGGTCGCGCGCGGGACCACCGAGCTTGATGTCCTCATGCACGGGAATGCTCTCGATGACCGCCAGCGACATGCCGTGGCCTTCCACGTCCTGGCGCAGCGCTACAATGCGATCGAGCGGCCACGGCTCGCCGACGGGAATGTCGAAAAGTGCGCTTACAATCGCGCGGACTGCCGGGATCTGCCGGATGTAGTCGAGCGGAACGGGGTCGCTCGGACCGAACCAGCGAAACGTGATCATTCGATCCTTACCACTTTCCAAAAAGCGGTAAGAGTCATGGTAAGCGAGCCTTTCGAACCGCCGCGACGAACTGGCCGGCAAGCGCTCCTATAGCCGCGTAGTCACGCCCAGCTAGAGCGTCCTTTGTGATCAGCTCGCTTCCGACACCAACTGCGGCGGCGCCAGCCCCGAACATCTCGCCCACGTTCTCGAGAGTTATACCTCCGGTGGGCACCAGCGGAATTTCCGGAAAAGGACCACGTAACGCACGGAGGTACGATGCGCCCCCCATATTCTGCGCCGGAAAGACTTTGACCATGTCGCCGCCGAGCCGAAAGGCCTGAAGTATTTCGGTCGGTGTGAGCGCTCCCGGAAGGACGGCGATTTCTGCGCGACGTGCCGCGTCGATAACCTCGGGCACAAGACAAGGTGTGACGATGAATTCGGCGCCGGATTCTATAGCCCGTCTGGCGGTATCCGCGTCGGTCACGGTACCAGCGCCAATCAATATTTGGTCGCCGAAACGCTTCGACACCGACGCGATTGCCTCGAGCGCCAGCGGAACCGTCATCGTGATCTCGGCGATCGGCAAGCCTGCTCCGACGAGTGCCTCCACGACCGCGATTGCGGCATCGGCGCTGTCTGCCCGGATCACCGGGATAATTCCGACATGGCGAAGCGTTGATAACACCGAGGATCGCGAGCGCGACTTGGTTGTCACCGTGACACTCGCAGGCTTCCCCCTCGCAGTAGCTGATCCACCTCGCGACGCGTCACAAGGCAGAAATCGCCCGGGATACTGTGCTTGAGAGCGGACATCGCGGTTGCAAACCGGAGGGCATCGTCCCAGCTGCGGTTTTCGAGGCGGCTGACGATCAATCCAGCGCTGAATGCGTCGCCCGCGCCGATACGATCGACTACTTCCACCTCATAGCGTGGCGCGCGGTGGATTTTCCCGTCGGCCGCGACGATCGCGCTCCAGCTGTTCAGCAGTACTCGCGGATTCTCGCGGAGCGTGACGGCGACCGCGCGGAAATCGAATTGCTTTGCGAGCGTGTGAGCGATCTGTGCGTACGACTCGGCGTCCACGCGGTCGTACGTATCTGATTTATCGGCACCAATGCCGAAGACTACGCGAGTATCCTCTTCGGTCGTCATCAGCACATCCACGTGCTCCATCAGCGGCTCCTGCACCCTCCGCGCCTTCTCGCCGCTCCAGAGCTTGCCGCGATAGTTCAGATCGTAGCTCACCGTGAGTCGGGCTTTCTTGGCCGCGACAAGCGACTCCGCGGTAACCGTCGCAGCGGCATCGCTCAACGCCGGAGTGATTCCGCTGACGTGAAACCAGCGCGCGCCGGCAAAAACAGATTGCCAATCAGTTTTGCCGGGCTCGATTCTGCTGATCGCTGACGCTGCGCGATCGTAGAGCACGCTACTCGGCCGCGGCGCCGCTCCAAGCTCGGCGAAGTACAAACCAGCGCGGTCGTCTTCGCTCCATTCGACATGCACGTCAACGCCTTGCTCCCGCGCCCGATTGGCGATCATCCGGCCAAGTGCATTCTCGGGAAGACGCGACACCCAGCGCGAGGGGACGCCGAGGCGGGCTCCCGCGACGGCGACATTCAACTCGCCACCGCCAACGTAGGTGTCGAAGCTGTGGGCCTGCTCAAGTCGCTGGAACGCCGGCGGGGTGAGGCGCACCATCGCTTCCCCGAAGGTGACGAGATCCATGCGCAATCTTACGTTCTGGTCAACCTGCTCACCAGATTCTATCGCCATGTCCCTTCCAGCACTCGACCTGACAGGACGCATCGCCGTTGTCATCGGCGCGACTTCGGGCATCGGCAGGGCGATCGCGCTGGGTCTTGCCGATGCGGGGGCGGATGTCGTCCCGACTGGTCGCAGAGAGCAGCTCGCCAAAGATGCAGCACGGGAGATCGAAGCCCGGGGACGTCGTTCGCTGGCAATGGCCGCGGACGTCTCGGATGGTGATTCGCTTCAGACGCTGGCCGACGCAACTATCAAGAAGTTCGGCAAGGTCGACATTCTCGTGAATGCTGCGGGGCGCACGGTGCGGCGCCCGACTCTCGAGGTCTCGGACGCTGAATGGAACGAGATCATGGACACGAATCTGACGGGAATGCTGCGTGCGTGCCGAGTGTTCGGACGCCACATGATCGAGCGTCGGTACGGACGTATTATCAATATCGGCTCCCTTACTTCGGTGGTCGCGCTGTATGAAGTCGCGGCCTACGGCGCGAGCAAGGCGGGCGTCGCGGCACTCACGAAATCCCTCGCGGTCGAATGGGCGCCACATGGCATATGCGTAAACGCGATCCTGCCGGGTGTGTTCCGAACCGCGCTGAACGAAGGGCTACTCGATGGAACCGAACGCGGACGTGAGCTGCTGACACGCACACCCATGCGCCGCTTCGGACGGCCCGAAGAGGTTGCCGGAGCTGCCGTCTTTCTCGCATCTGACGCGGCGAGCTTTGTTACCGGACACCTGCTTGCGGTCGATGGCGGGTTCCTCGCGAGCGGGGTGAATCAGTAGCGCGGGCCGGACCGCTCTGGTGACCGCTCCAAGAAAAACGCCACGGAAACTGCAATCACTGTTTCTGTCGCTGCTCGAACAACTGACGATAAGTCGTCACTTGCTGGGCGTTTAGAACCGCTTCGATCTGTTTGTTGGTGCGATCCCTGATAGCACGGAACTCGGAGGATTGACCTCCCGACCCTCGCCCTTCTCCGCCGCCTGTACTATCCGGAGGCGCGCCACCGCGGCGACCGCCGCCCCGGCCGCCGCCACCTCTTCCACCACGCTGGCCACCCCCTCCCTCAGCTCCTCCCCCACGCTGACCGCCCGCGTTTTTTCGGAGAGTCTCGATCTCCATTGTTTCGTCGGCGAGCACCGAGCGTATTCTGATCTGCTGCGCGGAATCCAGCTTTAGCGTCTCAGTCATGATCGCCATTCTCTGATCAATCACCTGACGCGGATCCATTCGCTCTCCGCCACCGGCACCCTGTTGTTGCGGATCCTGGCCCTGTGCACGTACGCTCGGTGCGAGCGCAATGCTGCCGACGACCACAGCAGTAATCCAGAGCCACCGATCTACGTGGCGAATCTGACGCATCTTCATTGCTTCCTCATTGGTATTCGTTGGGGACTGGGACGTACCCGCGGTCGCATTGATGGTAGCGCAATCATGATCAGAGTACACCCGAGACCCCGTGCACCCTCCCGATATTCAGCTTTTTATCGCGTTTCTAGTGGTGGGGGAATCCAGTACTTCCCTGATCTTGTAGGCGAGTAAATCAGGTGTGAACGGCTTCTGCAGAAACGCAGTCTGGCCGTCGATCACGCCGCGTCGCATGACCTCATCGTCAGTGTAGCCGGACATGAAGAGGACGCGGATATCTGAGCGCGCCTCGAGGACGTTCCTGACCAGCTGACTCCCGTTCATCTCAGGCATCACCACGTCGGTTGCTATCAGATCGATCCGGTCGGTGTAGTCGGCCACGATTTGGATGGCTTCCCGACCAGTTCGGGCAACCAGCACTTTGTACCCAAGTCCGACGAGCACGCGCTCCCCGAGCGCGCGGAGAGCCTCATCATCCTCAGCGAGCAAGATCGTCTCCGAGCCTCTCGGTGAAACCGCACGATGTTCGGCGGTAGTCATCACCGGATCCCCAACTCCCGTGAGACGCGGGAAATAAACCTTGAACGTTGTTCCGTGACCCAGCGGGGGCGCCCGAATTTTTCCCGCTGCGCCCTGACCGCTCGGGCGCCCAGTGGGCTCCAGCTTTTGTGGCTTCCTCGATTACAAGAGTCACGGCAGCGTCGGGGATGTGGTCAACAACAACGCGAACGACCTCCCACCAGGTCACGCCATACCCGCGCATCTGGGCGCCCGCGCCCCCCACTCACTTGGAGATTAGGCAGGTTTGCTTGCAGCTCCGCTACAAATCCGCCTAGCTGTCCGGGGCCGATGGAAAACGGTTCTGGGGTTCAACCGTCACGCTACCAACGGTTACGCTCTTGCCGGCCATGAAGTTCTAGTCGTGGTTAATCAGATCGGTAATGAGCGTGCCGCTATTGCACGCCGTCAATCCCGTGACACTTTCGGTTTGACGTGCCGTAGTGCATGAGGCGGCGATACGCCGGACCTGCAACTCCACTTCTCTACCCTGAGCCCTACGAGGATACCATGCCGCCAGGTGTCGTGATTATTGCTATCGTGGCCGTTCTTGCGGGCACGATGTCAAGCGTGTTGAAGATGTGGCTGAGTCGCGCGGGCCGGACCGCTATTCCGCAAGCGGAGCTCAAGGAGATCCGTGACGGAATCGGGCAGCTCCAGCAGGCTGTAGATGCCATCGCCATTGAGGTGGAACGACTTTCGGAAGGCCAGCGCTTCACGACCAAGCTGCTCTCTGACCAGGCGCAATCGGTTGCTCAAATCCCTCCGACAATAGCTGGAGGCTGACGCGGCAGAGGCAGGCATTGCGGCGACTGACCTATGTCCCTTGCCCCGATGCTGGCCTGTTCGACTTAGCTCACCTCAAAATTCTTGTCAAAAAGGCGTTCGCCTGAGATCTGCCGATCAGCCATGTCTTCGACCAGTCGACGGAATTCACTCTCGTTGAGATGGCTGCAGACGTTCTTTAGCCGGGCCGCTATATCCTCTACAGCCCGCGTTCTTCGTTCATCGTCCGTGCTGTCACTGACCCAGCTCGGACCGCGGTTTCGTCTTGGTCGCACCGGCACGCCCTCCAGCAAAAATATCTGACGCACCTCTCGGGCCCGCGGGTTGCGTCCGGACGAATGCCTGTACGAAGCTTACATTGCGGTGCCCTGCGCGCTCTGAGACATTGTCGCGATGACGAGCGAGAACAACTTCGCCGGGGCTGACACGAACGCGCTCAAGGCGAGATTGAGTGCTGCTGCCGCGCGAGTGGATTTAGCTCCCGCCGAACTGCGAGCCCTCGTGTGTGCTCTTGTCGACAGAATGAAGTCTGAGGGCGCTCCACCTGAAAAGGTTCTCATTGCAGTAAAGAATGCGTTCAATGATGCCAGCACAGCTAATCACCCCAGTCGGGAAGCGCTTGCCGAAAGCGCGCGAACCTTATCAGAGGCCGTGACTTGGTGCATCGAGCAGTACTACACAGTCGAAGACTCCTCCCGTAATGAACTGAGGAACGGGTAGAAACGCGATCGTGGGCAACCGACTAGCGAAGGCACTCCAGGTAGACGCTGACCTTCACGGTACCGACCCCTGATTACGCGCGATGTGATCGACTATCGCCGCCTTGTCAGCCTCACTCAACTCCGAGCACACATCACTTAGCCGGAGATTGATGTCACGCTTAAGACGCTCGAAGACCTCTTTCTCGGTTGTGTCGTCCTGCTCCATTGAATCCGATAACCCCTTGAACGGATCGTGGAGGGACAAGAGTCCCTGGGGAAACGGCGGCTTTCGATCCCGTCGTTGTCATTCGCTGAGTGGGGGTTTTGAGGGCCCGGATAGCGGCCCTCTCGCCCGTCTTCCACGTCATCGCTGTTTGCTCCTTCCTAGCCAGCGCAGCCTGTCACCGCTGTGCCCGTGATCGTCGCGTCGGCTTTCGCCCAGGCGTTGCCGCCGAAGGTCCCACGAGTAAGCGTGATGCCCGCCCCTCCGAGAACCGTTCCGACGAGGTGCGAATCGGTCATGGTCACGGCTTGTGCGACCCACCACGTCACGTTACACGCCTGTCCGCCACCGGCCATTGCCACCGAGAATCCGGTGCCCGTGAGTGCGCCTGTTCCGCCGGTCCCGATGCTGAAATTCCAGACGCCGTCCGAGGGTCCGTCGAGCGTCAACAAGCCGGTCACCGTAGCCGCCGCATCGAAACAGTATGATCCTGGAGAAAGCGTCACGGCTGCGAGTGTGCCTGTCAATGTCGTGCAGACGTCCTCAGGCTTGGGCGCGCGGGCCGCGTACGTGTCGAGAAAGTTATTGAAAGCCTGCGTGGCGGCTTCATCACCCACGCGAAGCTGCCCCGTAATTGGGCAACCGGTCTGCGTGACCGAGCCGGTCGGAGCGGCGACGAAGGTGCCCACGTCTCCAGCAATGGTTCCACCGGTGCAGGTCACCGCCGTCTTGGCGAGTACGAG
>JAXDME010000317.1:0-5040 GCA_034666285.1 Gemmatimonadaceae bacterium
GCGGAGAGAAGCGCCTGCGTGTAGGGCATGATCGGCTCGCGGTACAAATCTTCCGCGGTCGCCAGCTCCACGATCTTGCCCAGATACATCACCGCGACGCGGTCTGCGATGTGCTCGACGACCGAGAGATCGTGCGCGATGAACATGTAGGTGAGGTCGTGGTCGCGCTGCAGGTCTACCAGCAGATTTATCACCTGCGCCTGCACCGACACATCGAGCGCGGAAACCGGCTCGTCGCAGACGATGAACTTCGGCTCGACAGACAATGCGCGCGCGATGCCAATGCGCTGACGCTGTCCGCCCGAGAACTCGTGGGGATATCGTGTCGAGTACTCGGGGCGCAACCCGACCTCCTGCAGCAGCTGCTTCACGCGTGCATCCGCCGCGGCGCCTTCCGCGAGCTTGTGGATCGTCAGCCCCTCGCGGATGATCGCACCGACAGTCATGCGCGGATTGAGAGAGGAAACCGGATCCTGGAAGATGATCTGCATCTCGCGTCTCAACGCGCGGAGCTCAGAGGTTCCCATGGAATTCACATCGCGTCCCTCGAACCTGATCTCTCCGGATGTCGGCTCGATTAAACGGAGAATCGTTCGTCCGGTGGTGGTTTTGCCGCAACCGGACTCGCCAACAACACCGAGTGTCTCCCCGCGCGCGACATCGAAGGAGACATCGCTGACGGCGTGAACCGCGCCAACCTCGCGGGCGAATACACCCTTCTTGATGGGAAAGGATTTCTTGAGGTGACGCACGGATACGAGCGGCTCACTCACGCTGCGGCGACTCCTTCTTCGACCACGAGTGGCGCGTGCGGATGATTGCGGCGTTCCGGTTCGATCGCGAGATGACAGCGCGAAACGTGACCGACGCCTACCTGATAAAGAGGGGGATGCTCGCGCTCGCAGAGATCCCACGAATACGGACAGCGCTCGCGGAATCGACAACCCTGCGGCCACTCCGTGGGTGCAGGCACGGTTCCCGGAATCACATTCAGCCGCTCCTGATCGTGCCCGATGTGCGGCAGCGAATGCATCAGGCCTTCGGTGTACGGATGGTGCGGCTTTGCGAAGAGCTCGCCAACCTCTGCCTGTTCCACGATTTCCCCCGCGTACATCACGATCACCCGGGAAGTCGTCTCGGCGATCACACCCAGGTCGTGGGTGATCATGAGTATCGACGTGCCGATCTTTTTCTGGAGATCCAGGAGCAGCTCGAGGATCTGCGCCTGAATGGTCACGTCGAGAGCCGTCGTCGGCTCGTCCGCGATGACCAGCGCCGGCTTCATCATGAGGGCCATCGCGATGAGAACGCGCTGGCGCATCCCGCCCGACAACTGATGCGGGTACTGTTTCGCGCGCTCGTCGGCGTCCGGTATTCCGGTAAGCGACAACATCTCGACCGCGCGGACCCACGCGTCTTTCCTGCTGAGGCCGGCGTGAACGCGAGCGACTTCTGCCACCTGATCACCAACCGTGAATACAGGATTGAGCGCGGACATGGGCTCCTGAAAGATCATGGAAATCCGGTTGCCACGAATGTCCCGGATCTCTTTGTCCCCCAGGGTGACGATGTCGCGTCCTTCAAATTCGATGCGGCTGCCGGACTCGATGCGGCCCGGAGGCTGGATCAATCTGAGAATCGAAAGCGCGGTGACTGATTTTCCGCATCCCGACTCGCCGACGATTCCTACCGTCTCTCCAGAACCGATGTCGAACGACACCCCGTCAACCGAACGAGCAATGCCGGCTTCTGTGTAGAAGTACGTCCTGAGATCGCGGATCGAGAGAAGCGGAGCGGAAGTCGGATTCGTCATTTCTCGTCAGCGGCGATCGTAAGCGTCGCGCAGGGCTTCACCAAGGATGTTCAGTGTCATCACCGTAAGAACCATGAAGAGTCCGGGAAAGAGTGACATCCACCACAAGGTTGCAACCTGGTCGGAACCGTCCTGAATGATGTTGCCCCAGCTCGCGAGCGGTTGCGGCACACCAATGCCCAGATAGGAAAGTCCGGCTTCGAGGACGATAACGTGAGCGACTCCGACTGTTGCCGCAACGACGATTGGGGAGATCAGGTTCGGAAGCAGGTGCCTCGCCAGAATTCGTCTCCGGCTGGCGCCCAGTGCCTGCGCGGCGGTCACGAATTCCGCGTGCTTCAACGCAAGAACCTGACCTCTGACGATGCGGCTTAGCCCGAACCAGCCCGTAAGGCCGAGGAAGAGAATGAGAGCTCCGACGGAAAGCTGCGGCCACGCGACGAGGATCCCGAGTAGCAGCAGAAGTCGCGGTATCGCGAGAAACGCGTCGAGCACGCGCATCATGACGGCGTCGACGATTCCCCCAGCGTAACCGGCTGTCGCTCCGTATGCCACGCCAAGAGTGAGGCTGACCAGCGTCGCCAGAAGTCCGATCGTCAGCGACAGCCGGGCGCCGTAAATCACTCTGCTCAGCACGTCGCGACTGTATGGGTCGGTTCCAAATGGGTGGGCGAGCGAAGGAGCAAGGCTTTTGAGCCCTACAATGTCCGGTTGCGCAGCCGGGTCGTAGGGAGCGATGAACGGAGCGATTAGTCCGACAAGGACGATTGTCCCAAGAATCACCAGCGCGACGCGAGACGACGGCTTGCGCAATACACGGCGCAATCCCAGTGCGAATGTTGATTCGCGGGGCCGCGGGAGACTAGTGATCGCGGATTCTCGGATCTGCCCAGGCATATAACAAATCGGCGAGAAGGCTGCCGAGCGTCACCATGATGCTGCCGATGATCACTCCGCCAACGACGAGCGGATAGTCTCTGGAGCTGATTGCAGTCACGACTGCGAGGCCCATTCCCGGCCACGCAAAAATCTTTTCGATGAAAAACGCGCCGGTCAGCAGCGCGGGGAACGATAGGCCGATGATGCTGATGATAGGAAGAAATGCGTTGCGAAGAGCGTGACGCCGTAGAATCTGGCGCTCGGTCAACCCTTTGAGGCGCGCGGTCCGAATGTAGTCCGCCGGGAGTACCTCGAGCAGCGCTGCCCGCTGATACCGCGCAATTCCGCCGGCCGCGAGGACAGTGAGCGTCAGCGCCGGGAGCGTGAGATGGCGGAGCCTGTCGGCGATTCGCGCGCCGAGGCCCATGTATTCGTGCATCACCGCATCCACGGCACCACCAACCGGAAAAATTGGGAGCCAATATGTGAACGCGAGCAGTGAGAGAATCGCGAACCAGAAATCGGGCATCGAGAACAGGAACAAGGTGAGCCCGCTCAAAGTGTGATCCACGACCGATCCTCTTCTGGCCACCTGAACCAGAGCGATGAGGATACCGAGCGAAAAACTTCCAATCAGAGCAACACTCATCAGCAGCAGCGTATTCGGTAGGGCCGTGTCGAGGACCTCGAGCACTGGGCGGTCGTGCGAAAACGACCAGCCGAGATCGCCGCGCGCGAGCTGCCCGAAGTAGCGGACGAACTGCTCCGGAAGTGGCTTGTCGAGCCCATATTGCGCGCGCAGAGTCTGACGTACGCTCTCGCTCACGTTCGGGTTGTCCATCACGGCGCTGAAGGGATCCCCGGGCGCGAGATGGATGAGCGCAAAGCTGATCGCCGCGACAAAGGCGACGATCACAGCGGCCTGCGCGAGCCGTCGCGCGAGATAGCCAAGCACGCGTTAAGGGGCTTTCTGTCCGGCGGAGACCCACCAATCGGGAATGTGTGCCCACCAGGCATCCGACCTCATGGGCGCCGGGTGAACGCGTGCGTTGTACCCGACCGCCGGCTTCGGCTCGGCCAACCAGATCGCGGGAGCATCCTGAATGATGGTCTCGTACGCCTTGGTGAAATACGACTTGGCCGCAGCGGGATCAAACGATGCGAGAGCGCTGTCGACGTAGGCATCGAAGGCCGGGTTCTCGTAGGAGCCGTAATTGTTGCCGCTGGATGCGCGCGACCCCGCGGTTCCCCACGATCCTCGAACTGAGCCCGGACTCGGTTGGGTATTCCACTGGCCAATCGCCGCGTCGAAGACGCGCTTTCTCTCTTTTTCGACGAGCACCGGGAAATCGAGCTGTTCGACGTCGACCTGTGCCCCGGCCTGGCGCAGCTGCTCCTGGAGCAGCACAGCCAATCGGACGCGCACTTTGCTGCTGCTTGGCACCGAGAGCGTGAAGCGAAGCGGACGGCCATTACGCGAGCGGATGCTGTCGCCGCCTGTAACGCGCCAGCCGAGCGAGTCGAGTATCTGTCGCGCCCTGGGAAGATCGAACGGAACTTGTGCGAGGCTCGGATCGGTGGTCGGGTAGGCGCGCACTGTCGGTCCGAGTGCGGGTCGAGCCAGAGTGTCGTACACGCTGCGCACGATGGCTGTCCGGTCCGTCGCCATCGTCAGAGCGCGCCGAAGCTCTCGGTTGCCGAAGATCGGATGCGGTCGAGCGTGGTTGGCGGGATCGCGGAGATTGAACTGCGCGAATGAGTACGAAAGCCCGTTGTACGTCTTCACCCGAAGATTGGGGTGCTTCGACACTTCGGGAATATTTTCGGGGCGTAGCACCTCGAAGAAATCCGTCTCCGCGCTCAGGAATCTGGTAAGTGCCGTCTGGAAATCAGGGGCGATACTCCAGACGACCCGATCCAGCTTAGGAGCTCCGCGATAATTGCCCGTGTCGGCTCCCACCTCGACCGAGGTCCGCGGCGTCCAGCGCACGAATCTGAACTGGCCTGATCCTACCGGATGCTTTGCGACGTCCGACGCACGCCACGCGGCCGGTGCGATTCCTTGCCAGATGTGCTCAGGCATGATCTGCATCTGATAAGTGGCGTCGTAGAACTGCTGGGGCGTCCGCTTGTGGAACCAGAAAACAGCAGTCGCCGAATCGGAAGTGCTCACCGAGTCGATGTTGGCGACGAGCGCGGCGACGGGGCTGCCGAGCGTCGAGTCTCTGGTGCTCTCGAGAGTGAACCGGACATCGCTCGAGCGCACGGGTTGCCCGTCGTGCCATTTTGCGCGCGGATTGATGTGAAAAGCGATGCTGAGCGAGTCGGGCTCCAAGTCCAGCGATCAG
>JAXDME010000318.1:0-8109 GCA_034666285.1 Gemmatimonadaceae bacterium
AAAGAAGGTGCTGCTTGGAGGCATCGTTGCCGGTGTCGTCATGAACGTCATCGATTTCGTAGTGCAATACGTCCTCGGCGCGCGTATGAAGGCGGAATCAGACGCGTTCAAGCCGGGCATGGCTGACGCGATGATGACGGGTTCAGCGATCGCTACTGGCATCGTTATGGACCTCATTCTCGGGATTGCGCTGGTGTGGACTTACGCGGCCATCCGCCCACGTTTTGGTCCGGGACCCCGCACGGCGATGTATGCCGGACTTTTGTTCTGGGTGCTCGCCTCGATCTTCTACTCGGGATACCTGCACATGGGGATGATGTCGACCGGGCTCTGGTCGACATTCGCGTTCCTCGGGCTGGTGAACTTCCTGGTGTCAGCGTGGGCCGGGGCCAAGGTCTATTCCGAGGATGCCGCGGCGTAAGCGGACATCTGCGCAGAACTTCGACTCAATGGAAGCTCTCAGCTGACACCATCGTTGGCTGAGAGCTTTCTACTGCGGGTTTCCGATTGCCGGCTCAGTGCCGGCCGCGGCCCCTGCTCGTCCATTTGGTATGGGCAAGCTCCTCTCCTTCGTCGGCGCGACAATCGGTAGCTACGCTGGTTGGGCACTCGGCGCGCCGGTAGGTCTTTACACGGCTTTCATGGTCAGCATGGTAGGGACGGGGATCGGTATCTACTTCGGCCGCCAACTCGCCAGGAATTACTTCGACTAACAAAAAGGCGCGCTCAGATGAGCGCGCCTTTCTCTATTTCTTCGCGTTGTCGAATCAGACCGACTGCTGCACCTGCATCGGCTGAGTGAGCTTGAGCGATATCCGCCCGCCGTTCGGAACGCACCCGTCGTACTTGCCGGTGGCGCCCGCGACCACCGCACCTGCAGCGGCACCGGTGGCAGCTCCGATCACGGTGGACTTGGCGTGGTGTCCGAAGATCTGTCCGGCAATCGCGCCGATCACGGCGCCCGTTGCAACCTTTCTCACGTCGTTGCTGGCGTCGCCGTTGCGCACTTTGTCCACCTGCGCCGAAGTGACCGTGGAGCTCACCGGATACGTCGTGCCGTTGAACGCAATCGACCGCACAATGAATTCCATCGTGATGTTGTCGTTCGCGTTTTCGCTGCGCTTTAGCGAGGTCACCTCGATCACTGCCGTAGCACCCGCTGGAATGGCGACGCCGTTCGAGCCCTGCACCGATTCAGCAACACTCGCGGTGAAACGATCTCCCACTGCGTAGGTGTTCGTGCAGACGCGCTGGCCTGAATAAAGAGCGATCTCCGACCCGCTGGCGATCGTTCCTACGGCTTTCGCCGAGGCTGCGCCTGTGGTCGAACCTTCCGTCACGGTGTTTCCATTCTCGGTCGTGACAGGAGCCTTCTCGACCGGCTCGGGCGTCGTTTTGGTCGTCGTCACTACGCGACGCGGGTTCTTGTTCGGCGTGAGGATCTGGGACGGGGTCTGACGCTGCGCGACTCTGGGAGCCTGCGCGGCGGGACTCACGATCGGAGCCGTCGTGATCGGAACGTCCTTGAGCTGCGGCTGCGCCATTGTGTCGGCGTTCGCCAGACTCAGATCGTGCGCCAGTGAGGTGTCCTGCGCGAGGGCGTCCTCGGGCCGGTCGCCCTGCTTGCAGGCGCCCAAAGCGATCGTAACGGCAAAGAGGACTGGTGTAGCGATCCTCGAGAAAGTGGTTTTCATCATGGTCATCTCAAAAGCAAAAGGGTACGGCCCGAGTGGGCCGCACCCTAGCCGCCTAGAAGTGCCCGCCTCTCCGGGAGGGGAACGTTCCACTGGGATTGACTCGGCCGGTCACTCCCCCACCCATTGGCCATGGGATCTGGCGGTTGACCGAAGTCCGGCCACGACCGTCAGTGCGCGGATCGCAGGAATCGCCGTCGCCGCCGACTACACCACCGCGAATAACTACACCGAGAATCGTTCCAATCACGGCACCCGCGGACGTGCCGCGGCTGACTCTGCCTTCGTCACCACCAGACGACGGACCGCTCGGATAGGATACCGCGACCGGCTGAGGGCGCGGTGACACCGGAGTCGGATCGTTGGCAACCGGTTCCGGCGATACGGACTGAGGCTCAGTCTGGGCAACAGTGGCCGGCGCTGTGGTCTTCACGACCTGCGGCGGGGCTTTGGGAGCCGCCTTGTGGTGCCTGACGCGGGTTGAAGGAGCCGGCTGGCGTGTTGGAGGAGCCGTACGCTCAATGGCCGAGATCACCTGCTGGCCCGCATTGGGGGAGCTGTTGGCGAGGTCGATCCCGTCGGACGACGAGGCGAGCGCCAGGTCGTTCTTGAGATCGTCATTCATCGCCACTTTCTTGTCGCTGCCGCAAGCGGCGAGCAGCACCGCACCAGCTCCTGCAAGCAACAGATAACTCTTCCGCATAAAAACTCCTTCCCGATCACCGGGAAATGACTGCTGTGCAACCTTAGACCGGGGCATAGGCCCTTCGGCGGCATCTATAGAGGCAACCGCTACGCCGCACGTTCCCCTTACGGAATGAGGGTTAAGTGGATGTTTAGGGATAAGATGTCACCAGCCGGAGACAGAGGTTGTCTCCATTCCGAGACTGCGCGGTCTTTTGGTGCCGGCTGTACCTTTCGCTGATGAGCGACTTTACCTCAGCACTCCGGCGGCTGGTCTCCCGCTCGTTTATCCTGGCCGCGATCATCGGCGCGACCGTCGTCGTGGCGACCTGCGGACCGCAATCGGCTTCGGACATGTCCGCTGCCGACAAGAAGGCGATAGCGGACAGTCTCAAGCACCTCGTCGCGAATACCTACGACCTGTCCAAGCCCAATCCGGTAAGCCGGCTCATGAGCCTCTACCCAGCTCAGGGTCGAGTGATTTCAGCGAGTGGCGGAGTGACTACGACGACGCGCCCGGAGCTCCAGCAAGCAATCCAGGCGTTCTGGACCTACGTCGGCCAGAACATGAGGCAGCCTCGCTGGCAGTGGACATCCATGACAGTCGATGTGCTCGCCCCCGACGCCGCGGTGATGACGAGCACTTATCGAATCCCGCACCTTACGCCGATGGGAATGAATCATGTCATCGGCGGGGCGTGGACAGCGGTGTTTCAGAATCGGGGCGGAAAATGGGTAATCATTCAGGAACACCTGTCGGATGTTCAGAGCAACCCGAACCTCCAGACAAACCCGTAACGATTACTCTTCTGAATCTCCGCCCGTTGCGTTGACCGACGATTTGAGCTGCTGGCCCATTTCGGCTTCGCCGCTGATGATCGCGCGCCAGGTCATTTCCGGACCCCTGCGAAAGCCCTTCTGGGTGACCTTAACGCCTTCAGGAGAGATCGCGACCATGTAGGCCTTGCCGTCGATCGTGATCTCACGCTTCAGGGTTTTCTCGAGTTTTGTCGCCATGCCCCCTCCGGGGAGTTGAATTGTGGTTCGCGATAAAATACCCCGAGACGGCCCGACGTTCGAGTCCCACCGTCCCGTAAGGCGCTTAATGTAGCCTGCCCAAGGCCTCGCTCGTCTATACCTCGACGGAGATTCTATGGCTTTTATGGCCTTACAAGCCCCGGGCGATGACAGCGCCCACCTCATTTACGAGTTCGAGCGACGCGCCTATCCGGTCAGGAATTCACTTCTGACGATCGGGCGCGACGCTGCAAGCCATATCCTGATTCGCGAGCCCGCCGTGTCACGCAACCACGCCGAGCTGCGATCGGAGGATGGCAAGTTCGTTCTGCATCCGTGTGGTGTTAATCCGACCAGCGTGAACGGAATCACGCTCGCGGAGCCACGATCGCTCGCCGAAGGCGACAAGGTCGAAGTTGGTTCGGCTATCCTCACCTTCACGACCAAACGGCTTCCGTTGGGCGTAGCGGTGATCGAGCCGGCCGGCGCGAGCAAGCGCGAAAAGGACATCAACACCCGCCGCAACACCATCAAGCACCCCATTCTCGCCGGTGATCTCGATCCCGATTCCCCGAGAAGGGTTCCGACGAACGTGATCATCATGGCCGTAATGGTGATCGTCGTCGTGCTGTACCTGCTCGGCAGGTAATTCCCGGCGTCGAGATCGCGACGCTTCTCAGGCATCTACAGAACTGAAGCCGGGAGCCCTGAGCGGTAAGCTCAGAGCCAAACAGCTAACGATCGACTTTCCCAATCGACCATCGAAGCGCCTACGCGCGACCGGCGGAAAGGCTCTCAGCTTACAGGCTCGAGGCTCCCGGCTTCACTGTTGTGGATGATGGATCGCGGTCAAGCCCCCGAATCCGCAAACCTGGAGAGAACCATTCTCTCCAGCTGCTCCTTCACGGGCTGAAGCTCGATAGTCTCAAGAACGTCCGCGGCGAAAGCGTACGTCAAGAGCGTGCGAGCCGTCTCACGCCCGATTCCGCGGCTGTTCAGATAGAACATCGCGACCTCATCGAGTCGTCCCACCGTCGCGCCGTGTGTGCATTTCACATCATCGGCGAAGATCTCGAGCTGCGGCTTGGTGTCCACCCTCGCGTGCGGCGATAGCAGAAGATTGTTGTTGCTCTGCTTGCCGTCGGTCTTCTGCGCTTCGGGATGCACGTACACTTTCCCATTGAACACGGCGTGTGACCGCCCATCGAGGACGCCCTTATAGATCTCGTGGCTCGGGCAATTGGGCGCGATGTGCTCGATGCTGGTCTGGTTGTCGATGTGCTGCGCGCCATCGGTTAGATAAAGTCCGTTCAGGGTGCAGGCGGCGCCTGCTCCGTCGAGCGATGTGTAGATGTTGGTCCGCGCCAACGAGCCGCCGACCGCAAATGAAAACGAGTGCAGCTGGCTGTCGCGCGCCTGACGAATCTGCGTCGTGCCGACGTGGAACGCCTTCTCGCTTTCCCGCTGAATCTTGTAGTGGTCGACGCGCGCGCCTTCGCCAAGAGAGATTTCTGTCACCGCATTCGTGAAATAGCAGCTGTCGCGGATGGATACGTAGCTCTCGATTATCGTCGCGCGGGAATTCGGCGCAGCAACTATCAGATTACGCGGATGCGAGACTGCTTCGCCATCGCCTTCTGAAACAAATATCAGATGGATCGGTTGCTCGACAACAGCGTCGGCCTGGAGCTCGACGAACGCGCCGTCCCCAATGAATGCGGTGTTGAGTGCGGTAAATGCGTGGCCGTTGAACTCCGCAATCTTCCCGATATGTCGCTCGGGACGGCCGATTCCGGAGCGAATGGCTTTCGCGAGGCTGTTCACGCGCACGTTCTTACCCAGTCCAGCGTAGGACGAAAGATCGGGAGAGAACTCGCCGTTCACAAATATCAGGGTGTGCCACGCCGGCTGATCAAAAGTGAAGCGCTTGAGATCCGCGCGCGCCACGATTCCCGCCGTGCTGCCTTGCGACGAAAGTCCCGATTCGCTCGTCGCCGCGACGTGAAACAGCCTCTCGGCGATTGGAGCTACACTGGTGAAATGCCAGTCCTCGTTTTTCGTCGTGGGAAATCCGAGCGCTTCGAACCGCTCCATGCCCTGCGCACGGAGCAACTGCAGCCACTCCGGACCTGCCGGCTGGTGCTTGAAATTCGCTCGGTACGCTTCGAGCGGACTGACTGCGCGAGTGTTCACTGGGTCCCCACCATTCTTGCCGGCAACAGCGCTGTCACGACCGCTTCTCCTTGTTGCAACGTCGCTCAAGCCGCTGCTCCGGCACCGGCATCGACGTTCTGCAGCCAGTCGTAGCCCTTCTCCTCGAGCTCCAGTGCGAGCTCCTTGCCTCCGGATTTCACGATGCGGCCGTTCGCCAGCACGTGCACGAAATCAGGGACGATGTAATTGAGAAGCCGCTGGTAGTGCGTGACCACGATCGTCGCATTCTCCGGCGAGCGGAGGGTGTTGACTCCCTGCGCCACGATCCGAAGCGCGTCGATGTCGAGCCCTGAATCGGTCTCGTCGAGAATCGCCAGCCGCGGCGCGAGCACCGCCATCTGGAAGATTTCGTTTCGCTTTTTCTCTCCGCCCGAGAAGCCCTGATTTACCGAGCGCGAGAGCATCGACTCGTCCATGTCGACGAGCTTCAGCTTCTCCTCGACGAGGTCGAGGAATTCGAGAGGATCGACTTCCTCCATTCCCTTCGCCTTGCGAATCTCGTTGTACGCCGAGCGGAGGAAGTATGCGTTCGACACGCCGGGAATCTCGACGGGATACTGAAACGCGAGAAAAATTCCGTTCTGCGCCCGCACTTCCGGATCCAGCTCCAGCAGATCCTGACCGTTGTAGCTGATGGTGCCCTTCGTTACCTGGTACGACGGATTCCCGGCGAGCACCTGCGCGAGCGTGGATTTTCCTGACCCATTAGGCCCCATGACGGCATGCACCTCGCCGGCATTGACTCTGAGAGTAATTCCACGAAGTATTTCACGATCGCCGATGCCGGCGTGCAGATCATTTATTTCGAGCACGAAACCAGTGATTGAATGTTGTTTGGATCCCGTATATCGCCTGACTGAAGAGCGTCCAGTTTGCGGTGAACGGATATCCCGGCGTCCTCGGTCCGGAGCGGAGCCAGGCCCAGGCAGTGCGGATTCTGTCGTTGAGATTGCGCAAGGCCAATGGATGTCAGTGAATCAGCCTACGCTTCCTTCGAGCGTAATGCCGAGGAGTTGCTGCGCTTCGACGGCGAATTCCATGGGCAGCTCCTTGAACACTTCGCGGCAGAACCCGCTCACGATCATCGACACCGCGTGCTCGGCGCTCACTCCGCGCTGCTTGCAGTAGAAGATCTGATCCTCGCCGATCTTCGACGTCGACGCTTCGTGCTCCAGCGTCGCTGTATTGTTCTGAACCTCGATGTACGGGAACGTATGGGCTCCGCACTTGTTGCCGATCAGCATCGAGTCGCACTGCGTGTAGTTGCGCGCGCCTTCCGCCTTGGGCAATACCCGAACGAGCCCGCGATAGCTGTTGTTGCCCTCTCCGGCGGAGATTCCTTTTGAGACGATCGTCGACTTCGTGTTCTTCCCGATGTGGATCATCTTGGTGCCGGTGTCCGCCTGCTGCTTCTTGTTGACGACCGCCACAGAGTAGAACTCGCCGACCGAGTTGTCCCCCTGAAGAATCACACTCGGATATTTCCAGGTGATCGCAGAGCCCGTCTCGACCTGTGTCCACGAGATTTTGGAATTGACACCCGCACACTTGCCGCGCTTGGTAACGAAGTTGTAGATGCCGCCCTTACCTTCGGCGTCGCCCGCGTACCAGTTCTGCACCGTCGAGTACTTGACCGTCGCGTTGTCGAGCGCGATGAGCTCGACAACCGCGGCGTGAAGCTGGTTCTCGTCGCGCTTGGGCGCAGTGCAACCTTCGAGGTAGCTGACCGACGCGCCTTCGTCGGCAATGATCAGCGTGCGCTCGAACTGTCCTGTGTTGGCGCTGTTGATACGGAAGTAGGTAGAGAGCTCCATTGGGCATTTCACGCCCTTGGGCACATACGCGAACGATCCGTCGCTGAAGACGGCGGCGTTCAGCGCGGCAAAGAAATTGTCGCTGTGCGGAACGACGGTGCCCAGGTACTCCTCGATGAGCTCGGGATGGTTCTGAACCGCCTCACCGAACGAGCAGAAGATGATTCCGTGTTTGCCGAGCTCTTCTCTCATCGTCGTTCCGACAGAAACGCTGTCGAAGATCGCGTCGACCGCTACGCCGGCGAGGAATTTCTGCTCGGTGAGCGAGATGCCGAGTTTTTCGTAGGTGCGGAGGAGCTCAGGATCGACTTCGTCCAGGCTCTGGAGCGGCTTGACGCTCCTTGGCGCCGAGTAGTAAACCAGCGAGTTGTAGTCGATCGCGGGGTATTTGACGTTGCCCCAGTGCGGCTCTTTCATGGTGAGCCAGCGGCGATACGCCTTGAGGCGCCATTCGAGCATGAACTCAGGCTCGTTCTTCTTCGCCGAAATGAGGCGGATTATTTCTTCATTGAGGCCTGCCGGGACGGTATCGGTCTCGACGTCCGTTACGAATCCGTACGCGTACTCGCGGTTGACCAGCGCCTCGATTCCCGAACCCATTCCAACTCCTTGGCGTTTCTATACTTCCCTTCGTAGATTCAATCTAAAGTAATACTGTCGGGATAGTCAAGCTGACTCGGACAAGA
>JAXDME010000319.1:0-8792 GCA_034666285.1 Gemmatimonadaceae bacterium
TGTACAGCGCGTTGGTCTTGTCGAGCGTGAACTGGTGGTCGAGCATTTGGTACGGGACGATCGCACCGATGTCCTGGCCTGGCGGCGAGAAGATGTTACCCGGCTGCGCGTAGACACCGATGACCGTTGCGGGCCGTCCACCGATTCGGATCTCCTTGTCCAGAATTGATTCGCGGCCGAACAGTTTGTGGGCGGCGTTTTCGTCCAGCACGACGACGCTGCTGCCCGAAACCAGCTCTGCCGGCGTGAACCAGCGACCATCGAGCAGCTCTCCGCCCTGTATCTCCTGATACCGGTCATCGGCGCCCATGATGGCGACCGTTTGTGTGTGTTGTGCGCCGTAGGTGAGCCGTCCATTGGTCTGAGCCCACATCGCGGCGTAGGAGATCTCCGGAAGCTGTCTGATACGTGCCGCCTCTTCCTCTACAAGGTCGGGCCGCACGCGAATCCATTTTGGCAGTCGATCGGGATTCACCGGCGTCTGGGAAAAAACCTTGACGACGTAGAACGTCGTCGGACCGGCAATCTCGATTGTCCGCACGATCTGACCCTGAATCCCCTGGACGATCGCAGCCATTGTCATGACGGTCGACACGCCGATCACGACTCCCAGAATCGTAAGGGACGAGCGCAGCTTGTTTGCCCTCAGCGTGTCGACGGCGATCTGTACGTTGCTCTGGATCCGCTCAGTGAAAATCATTCCGCGCGCAGTGCGTCAATAGGGTCGAGCTGTGCGGCGCGCGAGGCCGGGTACACTCCGAATAGCACGCCGACGCTGGCGCCGAGAGTCAGCGCGAGAATGATCGACCACAGGCTGACGCGGGCGGGAAGTGGAGACGCGAGACTCACGAGCGAGGCAAGAGCCCAGCCCGCTACGACACCGCACAGCCCGCCAATGCTTGCCAGCACGATCGCTTCGACGAGAAACTGTTTCCGAATGTCGCCGGACTTCGCGCCGAGTGCCTTGCGCACTCCGATCTCGTGCGTGCGCTCGGTCACGGACATCAGCATGATGTTCATGATGACGATTCCGCCGACGACGACTCCAATCGCCACGATCGCGGGAATAACCGAGAAAAGGATTCTCGTGAGATTCTTCCAGAACTCGACGAGCGCGTCGGCTGTTTCGACGGAGTAATTGGGCTCGTCGCCTGGCCGCAGACGGTGCGAGATGCGCATCGCTTCATTGGCTCGCTCCATTCCGCTCGCTACCAGCAGCGCGCTCGGCATCTTGACCGATACGGTATTCGTTTTTCGGCGGCCATAGATCATCTCGAATGTCGGCAGCGGCAGCAGAACAAACCCGTCGAAAGATTGACCGAGCACGCGTCCCTTCTTGGCTATGGTGCCTATCACCGAGTAATGCTGTCCGAGAATTCGCAAATCCTGACCGACAGGATCGACATTCTCGAACAGCTTCTCAGCCACGTCCGCACCGATCACAGCCACAGGCCTGCGCTCGTGTACGTCGAAGTCGCTGATCGGGCGGCCGCTGGCGAAGACGTAGTCCTGCACGATCTGATACGGCGCTGTGACACCCAGAATCACGACGTCGCCCATGGTCTTGTTGCGCCATACGAGGTCGGCTATTGGGGTCGGCCAGCCTGATTGAAGACTGACTGCAAGCGCCTCGGGAACCGCCGCGATCACCGCCTCCGCGTCGGCCTCAGTGATGCGGGGCCGTTTTTGAAGCTTCCTCCATTCCTCATCGTCGAACAGTCCGATGCGGATCGGTGAACGCCTGACCTGGAACGTGTTGGCGCCGATTAGCGCGCTCGCCAGGTTCTCCTTCACGTAGGCGTTCATGCCCGTAATGATCGCGACCACAGCGACGAGAAACGCCACTGATACGATGATCCCGAGCAGCGTGAAGAACGACCGCAGCTTATTGACGCGGATCTGTTCGAGAGCGGTTGTGATTACATCGCTGAAGCGCATTGCCTAATCTCGGAGGCAAGCGCGGCCCGCGCTACAACTTCTTATTCGTAGCGAAGCGCCTCTACCGGATCCAGGCGCGCCGCTCGCGCGGCGGGTAGCATTCCGAACAAAATGCCCGTTACCGCGCTAGTCCCCAGCGCCGCGAGCACGGCGGAGACCGGAGTCGAGGCTGGAATCGCGGGAAATGCCGTCTTGATCCCTAGCGCAAGCAGGACTCCCAGGACGAGCCCAATCGCCGCCCCTATACTCGTAAGAGTTGCTGCTTCGACCAGGAACTGCCAGAGGATTGCGCTTTTTGTCGCGCCGAGCGCTTTTCGCACACCGATTTCGCGGGTGCGCTCGGTTACGCTAATCATCATGATCGCGACCACGCCGACACCACCAACGAGGAGGCCTACCGAAGAGAGCGCCAGCCCGACGACGAAGAAAGTGCCGAACAGCTGGTTGTAGATCCCCATCAGGCGATCTTGCGTGATGATCTCGAAATTGTTCTTTGCCGTCGATCTGAGTCCGCGACGCGCGCGAAGAAGTGCTGTCACGTCGTCCGTCGCTTCTTCTGTCGTCACGCCGGGCTCCGGCTTCACGATCAGGTCCACCCCGCGCATCCACGGATTGAGGCTGCGCCGCGCCGATTCGAAAGGAACGATCGCCTTTGCCTGGTCCCCGCCGCCGGCCGACGTCGGCGTTCCCATCGGGCTCGCCGTGTAGTGGTAGACGCCGATTACCTGGAATCCGACTCCGTCGACGTTGATCATCTTGTCGATCGGGTCAGAAGTACCGAACAGTCGCTCGGCCAGCTTCTGGTTCACGATTATCACCCGTGACGCCGTCGTGTTTTCGGCGTACGTGAAGCTTCGCCCTGGATAGATGTCTCCGCCATCCACATCCACCCAGTTCGGCGTGTAGATCTCCATCCCCGTGCTCACCTGCGTGTCCTTGTAGGTGAACTTGGCGCCGGACCCCAGGTGCGCCGTTACGGCTTTGATCGAAGGAAGCCGCTCGATTGCAGTCGCATCATCGATCGTGAGGGCCGGATTCCGTCGCTCCGGGCACGTCTCATCCGAGCCATCGCAGGCCTGAAAGCCGCCGATCGGCCGGCGATATATGTAAAACGAAGTTGGCCCCGCAGCTTCGAGATCCTTGGCAAAGCTCTCGTTGATTCCCCTCACGACGGACGACATCGCGACAACGACGAATACGCCGATGGCCACACCCATAATGGTCAGCGCCGCCCGTACCTTGTTCGAGCGGATGGCGTCGAGCGCCATGCCGACGCCCTCGAATGCGTTGAAGACTCTCTGCGCCAGACGCATCGGCTATTCCTTTCTCAGGGCTTCGATCGGATCGAGCGAAGCCGCACGTCGGGCCGGATAAACGCCCGAAACGATCCCGACGACGGTTCCCAGCAGCGTGGCCACGACGATCGACCACGGCGCGATCGCCGCCGGCAGTGGCGTCTTCCACTCCACGACCTTCGCGATCGCGATACCCAGCAGAATGCCGATTATCGCGCCAAGCGTGCTGAGCGTCGCGGCTTCGACGAGGAACTGGCGCATGATGTCGCGTCGCCGCGCGCCGAGGGATTTTCTAATGCCGATCTCGCGCGTGCGCTCAGCAACGGCGACGAGCATGATGTTCATGATCACCATTCCGCCAACGATCAATCCGATGGCGGGGAATGCCGTCCCCGCCATAGTCATGATGGTCTTGAGCTTGTCCATGAACGCGAGTGCGCTGGCCGACGTCTCCATGAAGAAGTTGTCGGGGTCGCCGGGATGCAGCTTGCGACGTCCCCGCATTACCTCGCGGACCGACTCCATTGCCTCTCCCATGGCGAGAGGCGTCGGAGCCTGCACCATGATTCCGTCGACATCACCGCGGGGATTGGTGAAGTGGTGCAGGGGGGAGTTGTATGGCGCAATGGCGACGCGATCGAGCGAAAGGCCGAACACCGACCCCTGCTTCTCCAGAACTCCAATGACGGTATACGGCATGCCTTTGATGCGGAGCGCGCGCCCAAGGGGGTCAAGGTCCGGAAAGAAATACTTGGCGACTTCATCGCCGATTACGACGACGGGTGCCCCCAGCGTGGACTCCTGCGGTGTGAAAGCACGTCCGACGCGAACGTCATATTTCTTGATCGTGAAATAGTCGCCGTCGATCGCGTGCGCTTCGACCTGCTTGGGACGCGCCCACTGTGATTGCGCCTGCAGATATTCCTGGCTTTCCACGGCGATTCTCGATCCCGGGGGCAGAACACTGCCGACGAGAGCGAGATCCGTATGGTAGATGCGTGGACGGCGGAGCCAGGTGCGCCACTCTTCCTCCGAGCTCGCTCCGTCACCGAACCACGGGAAGCGCCGCAACGTGAAAGTGTTGACGCCGAGCATCTTCGCCGCGAAGTCGTTCTCCATGTAGTTGCTCATTCCCTGCACGATGGAGATGACGGCGATGAGGAACATCACTCCGATGCAGACGCCGAGCAGCGTGAAAAAGCTTTTCAGCTTCTGCACGCGGATCTGCGCCAGAGCGAGCCAGACTGCCTCTATGAAGGGCAACTGCTACCCCTTTCGCATCGAGGTGAGGTCGGGCGGTGCAATGCCAGCGGATTTGATGAACGTCTCGCGCTTGTCGTCGCTCGCGATCTTACCATCGCGCAGCACGATGACGCGTCTCGCGTGGGCAGCGATGTCCGGCTCGTGGGTCACCATGATCACCGTCTGACCTTGCTCGGCAAGTCCCTCGAAGACGCGCATGATTTCTTCCGACGTCGTCGAGTCGAGATTTCCAGTTGGCTCGTCGGCGAGGAGAATAGACGGCTGGTTTACCAATGCTCGCGCAATCGCAACGCGCTGCCGCTGGCCGCCGGAAAGCTCGTTCGGTCTGTGATGAATTCTGTCGCCCAGCTGAACGCGCTCCAGCGCTTCGGTCGCGCGCTTCTTTCGTTCGTCCGATCCGACGCCAGCATAAACGAGCGGGAGCTCGACGTTGTGCAGAGCGGTCGCGCGGGGAAGAAGATTGAACGTCTGAAAGACGAATCCGATCTCGCGATTTCGCACGCGCGCGAGCTCGTCCTCGTCCTTGTCGGACACCAGCTCGCCATTGAGCCAGTACTCGCCGCCATTCGGCGTATCGAGACATCCGATGAGGTTCATCAGCGTCGACTTGCCGGATCCCGAAGGACCCATGATCGCGACGTATTCGTTTCTGCGGATGGCGATGTCGACGCCGCGCAGAGCGTGCACGACTTCGCCGCCCATGTCGTAGTCACGCTTCAGGCCCCTGGTGACTATGACCCAATCCTTCTCGGGAGCGGTTCCGGCCGAGGCCGCGACTGCCTGGCGCTCGGCGGTCGTGCTGAGCGGGATTTCATCAGTTGTCTGCATTAGGTCTTCGCCGGCTCGCCGGGCTTTTTCGGTTGTTCCTTCTGTGCGCGCACCGTTGCGCCATCCTTGAGCTCGCGGATTGCCTGATACGTCCCGCCGACGATGTTCTCGCCTTCCTTCAGGCCTGACAGGACCTCGAAGTATTTTTCACCCGCGATACCCACTTTTACGGGGCGGAAGGCGACTTTGTTGTTGGCGCCGACAACGAAGACGCCTTCGACATCGCGCTTTCCTACCTGTTTCGTCGGCGCTTTCTTGGCGAGCGTAAGCGCGGTGTCCGGCTTGACGCTGTCCTCGCGAACGGTGAGCGCGATGATCGGAATCGCGATGACGTTATTTCGGGTCGACGTAATGATCTTCGCGGTCGACGAGAAATCGGGCCGTGTCTCGGGCGGAGCATTGAGCAGCTGGACCGTCACTTCGTAATCGATTGCCTGGTCGGTAGCGCCGCCGGTTCCACCCGTGCTCGCACCCTTCACGGAGCTGTTCGAGATCTCCGAGACGCGGCCGATGAAGGTGGTGTCGGGAAATGCATCGAGCTGGATCACCGTCGAGTCGCCAACTTTGATTCGCGATACGTCGGTCTCGTCGACCTTCACTTTGGTCTCGAGCACGCTCATGTCGCTGATCGTCAGCATTGTCGCGGCGTCCTTGTTGAAAGTGCCCTGGATCGCGGTCTCACCTTCCTCGACGCTCAAACGCGTAACGCGACCGCTCATCGGAGCCGAGATGGTCGTCTTGTTCAGGCTGGACTGTGCGTCACGATACGACGCCGTTGCCTGATCGATCGCATGGTTCGCTGCCTCGAGCTGTGCCTGCGCGACTTCCACCTGCGTCCGCAGCTGCTCGACCTGCTCGTCGGAGACCAGCGTCGGATTTGCTTTCTTGAGGGCCATCAGGCGGTCATAATTGCGCTGCGCCTGTGCGAGCGCGGGCTTGGCTTGCGCTGACTGCGAGCGGGCCGACGCGACGGCGGCCGTGGCTCTCTCGACGTTCGCGCGATACTGCGAAGGGTCGATCTCCAAAAGGAACTGACCCTTGGTCACCATCTGGCCTTCCTTGATAGCGAGCCTGACTATGCGTCCGCTGATGTCAGCGCTGACGTTGACCTTCGTATGCGGCTGAACCTGTCCGCTAGCGGTCACCGAAGCGACGAGGTCACGCCTCTGAACTTTCTCCATGCGAACTTCGGTGGCCTTGTTCCGGCCTTTCATCGCGCTGGTTACGCCGATGATGACGATCGCGAGACCGATCACTCCGGCAACTGACCATTTGGTGCGTTTCTTCATGTGTCGATCCGATTAACGAAGGGGATGACCAACGGCGCTCTCGAGAACGGCGAAGGCTTTGTGGTAGTCGTAAACAGAATTGATTCTGTCGCTCTCGGCGCGCTCGTAAGTCGCGCGTGCCTCGGTCAGGTCGACAAAGGTCGTCGCCCCGATCTTGAAACGGTCCTGCACCAGCTTCAGCTCCTGCCTCGCTTTGGCGGCGTTCTGCTCCTGGAGTGCCACCGTCTTCTCGGCAGTAGTCACTATCAGGTAGGCCGCGGTGACGTCGGCGGTGAGTGCCAACTCCTTTGACTTGACGTTGTATCGCGCATCCGAACGGTTCGCCATCGCTTCCTGCACCCTCTGCTCTCGAGCGAAGCCATCGAACAGCGGCAGTGACAGTACCGCGCTGAACGAACGTGGGGATTTGGTGAAGTTGAACGGGAATCTGGAATTGCTGCTCCGAATGGCCTGCTCGTCGGCGCTGGTGAATGCCATCGCGTTGCACGCAGCAAGTTGATTGGAAAGGTTGAGCGCTGCTCGAACTTCTTCGGTGCGGATACAGCTGGCACGTGAGGCATCTAGCTGCGCCTGCGCCTGGGTCACGGGGAAGCTCGAGTTCGCATATCCGTAAGTGTAGCCGCCGATTCCCGTCGACAACGAGAGAGTAGGCGAATACTCACCCTTCTCTCGGCGAACATTGAGATCTGCTACTCGCTCGCGCGAACGCAGGGCGACTACCCCCGGATTTTGATCGCGGGCCGATCCGATGAGATCCTGAAGGTTGAGATTGAGCGGCGTGACAGGGAACTGGCTCACAAGCTTGACGTTAGCTGGCTGATTGATTCCCATCAGCTGAAAGAGTCTTAGCTTTTCGATCTCGACCTGGTTTCTCGCCTTGAGCGCCGCGACCTTCTGCAATCCCAACGCAACTTCGGCGCGTGAGACGTCGAGTTGCGTTCCGGAGCCGACGATTTCTCTCGCCTGCGCCAGAATGAGCTCCTGCTCCGATGCCACGACCAGCGAGTCCTGAAGATCGGCGCCCGCCTCCGTTTGAAGCGTCAGGAGATATTGCTGGGTCACGTTGCTTCGGAGACTTTCCGTCGCTCCCGTGATATCGGCCTCGACTGCATTGCGGTTGGCTCGCTGAAGGCTCGGAGTGATCAGCGTGGCGCTGTTCAGTCTATAGCCGAAACCAATCTGATAACTCGACTGATTGACATCTGAGCTTGCGCCGAGACTCGTGCCGCTGAAAATCTGTTGTCCACCCTGCTGCCTTTGTGCGCTCAGCGATGCGTCGGCACTGGGCAAGAGCGCGCCGTAAGCGCTGCGGACGGCTGCGCGCGCTCCGATACGATTGTTGAGTGTCTGCTGAAGCACAGGATTGTTCCGGCGGGCGAGCTCGATCGCCTGGTCGATTGTAAGCGTCGCTTGAGGCACCGAGTCGCGAGAAACGAGCTGGGCGGATGCCTGCGTGCTGACGGCAACGAGACCCAAGAGGAGCAAGTGTCGCATATAGTTGGCTTTGGAGATGTGGTTTCTGAAGAGTACGGCCAACTATACAACAGAGTTTCAGACCCGAAAACACCGATTTTGCTTAAGATCGAATTAAGGATGCGTTAACCGATCACAATTGCTCGGCGTCCGGGGCGGTCGGAACGTCCGCCGCTACTCAGCCGGGGCTGGGGCCAGGAAAATCCGGTCGCTGATCTTGGCGAAGATGCGTTCGTAGAGACGCTTGCCTTTCTCCGCATCGGCGAGTGATGGACGTCCGATGGAGCCGGCGCTGCCGCTCGGCACTGTGAGCCACCCGCGCCGGTAACGTCGCAGCTGCTCGCGCGACATCATGTAATCCTGGGCGAGATCGAGATTCACGAGATCGGGCGCCAGAAAGAGCATGATCGAGGTGTCTACTTCATCGCCGTGCATCGCTTCCTTCTGACCTTCGAGCAGATCCGAGAGATTCACCCCGAAAATGTCCACGACTCTCACGCGCGCCGCAGTCGTGATTACCGTGGCCAGGGCTTCCTGGTGTGGATCATGACCGTGCGCGGTCAGCAGGATGAACTCGCGAACGCCTGTCGCTTCCCACGAATCGATCAGGTCGTTGAGCATGCGATGCAGCGTTTTCTTTCTGAGTGACGCGTTCCCGGTAAACCCGCGTTCGGTATCCACATTTACGCCATACTCCACCGTCGGC
>JAXDME010000320.1:0-5828 GCA_034666285.1 Gemmatimonadaceae bacterium
CGGTGATCATGCCGGTGCCGTTGTCGAGCACGAGCACCGCCTGAATGCTGTCAGCAGTTGCCGCGTGCTGCGCCGCATAGGCAGCGGAACCCAAAAGACCTTCTTCTTCCCCGCTGAAAAGGATAAAGCGGATCGTGCGCTTCGGCTTCACTCCGGACTGAGCGATAGCGCGCGCAGCTTCGAGAACCACCATTGAGCCGGTACCGTTGTCGGTTGTCCCGGTGCCGAGATCCCAGCTATCGAGATGAGCGCCGAGGATCACGACTTCTCCCGGCCTCTCTGCGCCCCGGATCTCCGCGACCGTGTTGTACTGCTGCACTGGCTCGCGGCCCATGATATTGGTTACGGCAGCTTCGAAACGCGGGGTGACACCGTTTTGGATCAGACGCGCGAGCTGAGCGAAGTCCTCGTGCGCGATGACAAGATTCGGTAGCGGTGACACCGAGTACGGCGACCCACTCATGTTCATCAGACCCTGCTCCTTGCCACCATCGGTGAGGCGGCCTAGCGCACCCGCCTGCTTCAGTATGTAAGGCAAGTCAGTTTGGAACTGGCGCCGTCGAGCAACCGCGGCAGCCGACGTATCCTGTGGAGCGCGAAACTGATTGAACCGGGCACGCTGGGCCGCCGAGTCCGCCGCGGTCATTGGAGGACCGTCCGGATTGAATATGTTCGCGGGCTGGCTGGTGAGGAGCCATGCCCCCTTCATGTGATCTCTGTAGACGGCGACGCTTTCAGGCGCCGATATGTTCACAAGGACCACGGGCCCGGCGACAGCCTTGCCCTCGGTGCCAGCGGTCCACGCCCAGCTGTGTGCGGTGACTCCTCGCTGATAGGGCGCGAGTAACCTTGCGTACACAGTGCCGCGTTCCCAGGTCACACCGAAATCCCACGGCTCGATCGCGGTAGCGAGACCGTATGCCTTGAACCGCTCCGCCGTCCAGTCATTGGCGCGGCGCATCGCCGATGATCCGGTCAGGCGTGGACCGATCATGTCGCTGAGGTACTGAAGATTCTTCATCACTTCGGAGTGCTCGGTGGCCTGGCGAACAATGGCGGCGGTGCCGGCAGTATCCACGCCAGTCTGGGCGCTAAGTGGACCAGTCGTGGCGAGGAAAGCCAGACACGCGAAAGTCTTGATCATCGGATGATGGGAATAGTGGAAAGACCGAAGGGGCATGCACTTATCCGAACGAGTTCTTTCTGCTTTACGCAGGAAATCTCGCCAAATTACGCCGCGAGCACAGGGAGCGCGGAGCGTTGGCGGCGCGAAGCTTCGATGAAGCCGCCGCCAAGCACTCGATCCCCGTCATAGAGCACCATAGACTGTCCCGGCGTGATCGCCGACACAGGCTCGTCGAGTGCCAGCTCGATTTCCTCGGCGTCGAGTCGAACGATCTCCGCTGAAGCGAGCGCTGCGCGATGTCTCACGCGCACACTGACGCGATCCCCGACGCCAGGCGCCGCTGCGAGCCAGTTCACCTCACGAGCGACGACCCCGCTGCCAAGAAGCTCGTCGCGCGTCCCAATCACCACGGCGCGATCGTTCGGCCTGATACCGACCACGTACATCGGATGCGGAAAGCCGCCAGGCACACCGCGACGCTGTCCGATCGTGTAGCGCGCGAACCCGTTGTGCTCACCCACGACCTTTCCGCTTGACGTGACGATCGGGCCCCGCGCCAGCGCCGGCGCATCGGCCGGGAGTCGCTGTTCCAGGATGCGCGCGTAATCGCCGTCCGGCACGAAGCAGATCTCCTGGCTTTCCGGCTTTTCCGCGATGACCTCGAGTCCCATCGCGTGGGCTCGCGCGCGGGTCTGTGCTTTGTCCAGCGTGCCGACCGGAAGAATCATTCGCGATAGAACTGCCCGGTCGATTCCCCAGAGAAAATATGTCTGGTCCTTGTTCTCGTCGACGCCCCGGCGCAGCTCTCCTTCTTCCACCCGGGCGTAATGGCCAGTCGCGATCCACTGGGCATCTATCGAGTCTGCCTTCTTCAGGAAATCGCGGAATTTGGTGAAGGTGTTGCATCTCACGCACGGAATTGGCGTGCGTCCCCGCGCGTATTCGTCGACGAAGTTATCGACCACGTCGTGGCCGAACTTCGTCTCGAGATTGAGCACGTAGTGCGGGATACCGAGTTGCTCGCACACGCGCCTGGCGTCGTTTACCGAGTCCAGGGAGCAGCACGGACGATCCGGTACATCGTCACCGTGGCAGAACAGTTTCATCGTAGCGCCAACTACGTCGTAGCCCTGCTCTACGAGCAGGGCCGCCGCGACCGACGAATCAACGCCACCCGACATAGCAACGAGGACTCTTTGCTTCGACATCGTTATTGCACCGCCGTAAGCTGGCGCGCCTTGGCCACCAGAGCGGGGAAGACGTCGATCACACGATCGATGCAGTGATCCGTCGTTAGCGATCCAAGGCTCATTCGAACAGCCGCGCTCGCCAGGTCGGGACGCACGCCGAGTGCGGACAGAACGTGGGAAGGACTGATGCTGCCGCTCTGGCACGCGGAGCCGCCCGACGCCGCGATCCCCCGAAGGTCGAGCGCCATCAGCAGCGACTCGCTATCCGTTCCCGGAACCGAGATGTTCACGATGTGTGGGGCCCTCTCGGCCCCGCGCCCATGAATCACTGCGTCAGGGACCTTCGCGAGAATCCCAGCCTCGAGGCGTTCGCGCAGTTTCAGCAATCGCGCGCAATGAGCTTCGCGCTCGGCCAGAGCCAGCTCCGCTGCGCGCGCGAGACCCACCGCCGCGGCGACGTTCTCGGTCCCGGGGCGTCGCCCGCGATCCTGTGTTCCACCATGCATGATGGGCTCGAGACTGGTGCCGCGGCGAATGAAGAGCGCGCCGATTCCTTTGGGCGCTCCAAACTTGTGGCCGGAGATCGTCAGGAAATCGAACTGCTGCTTCTGCGCGTCGATTGGGATCTTTCCGAACGCCTGGACGGCGTCTGTGTGGAACAGCGCGCCACGCTCTTTCGCTTTCACCGCGAGCTGCGGTACGGGCTGGATTGTGCCTATTTCGTTGTTGACCCACATCATCGAGCAGACGGCAACTGCGTCGTCGACGAGGTCGTCGAAGGACTGCCCATCGACAACGCCATCGGATGTCATTGCGAGGATGCGCTCTTCGGCGCCTTCAAGTGCGGCCTGGTGCACTGCGCCGAGGATCGCCTTGTGCTCGATCGGGCTCGTTACGACAGCGGTGCGTCCTTTTGTCTTGAGCGCCCGCCACGCGCCAAGAATGGCGAGGTTATCGCCCTCCGTGCCGCCGGAAGTGAAGCAGATCTCGTCAGGACGTGCGCCTAGACATCGGCCCACCCGTTCCCGAGCCTCGTCGAGCGCCGCACGTGCTTCGCGTCCCCAACGGTGCGTGCTGGAAGGATTTCCAAAGCGTGGGCCAAAAAATGGCTTCATCGCTTCGAAAACCTCCTCGCGCACAGGGGTCGTGGCGGCGTGATCGAGGTAGACGGGATCAGCTGCGGGAGTCATGCTCGGAATTTAAGCGGGGAGAGCGGGGTCAGGGAGACTCATTATGGTGACTGGCTGCGGAGAGTGGTTATTGGCAACGGGTTACGGGGAATCGACCGTCAATGCCTCCGTACTTTCCAAATTGCAACCCACCCTAACCCGTAAAGAACTTCCCCCTGACATCCCACAGCTTCGGGAAAAATCTCTGTGAGATCGTTTTCTGCAGATACTTGGATCCGAGCGTGCCGCCCGTTCCGGAAGTGAGCGGGCCTATGATGCGCTCGACCAGCTGGACGTGAAGAAAACGCCACATCGCAAAACCTTGCTCGTACTCGAGCAACCCTTCTGCCAGCATCTGTAGCGGACGCTGGTGAGCTTCTGAATACACCTGCTCGAGCGTGACGTTGTGCGCCACGAGCAAATCGTCGTAGAGCTTCTGCAACGTCGGCTTTTCGAGAGCTTGCTTCACCAGGGCCGGAATCTCGCCGTGCTGCTTGAGAACTCGCAGAAAATGCTCGTCGCGCATGCCCGACTTCGCCTCGATCGCGCGGAACTGCACGCTCTGTGAGCCGCTCGAAGTGCCGAGATACCCCCGAAATTGTGCGAAGCGCTGAGGCGGAAGCGTTTCCAAAGCAGACAATTGCCCGGTAACGATGTGGACGAGCGCATTAACTCTGCGCACCGACGTGAGCGCGCCGAGCGTGTCCTTTGTTTCCATCAAACCAATCAGTGCATCGAGCTCGTGAAGAATCAGCTTGAACCACAGCTCGCTCGACTGGTGGACGATGATGAAAAGCAGCTCGTCTGGGTGCTCCGGGCTGGAGCGTGGCCGCTGCAGATCGAGGAGCTCGTCGAGTGCGAGATACGACGAGTACGTAACCTCCGTACCCGACTGTTTTACCGACGAAGATACCGACGGTTTTCTGGCTTTCTCCGTCAAAAAGTGGCTACCTGAAGTGCGGCTACATCGTCAACACGCATTGTCTCTGTCGTGTAAAACGGCTCGCCGTACCGGCAGCGAATGAGCGAGCCATAATGGGCCGCGTGGTGCCGGATCAGGTCGGGCAGCGGCTCTCCGTTCGGGTAAACCTCTCCAGCCTGCACTGCCTCACCGAATTGGGAGTTGTAGCATCCGATCGCCTCGACCTTTTTCTCGAACGCGTCGGTGATATCGACAACGAAAGTTGGCTTCTGGTTGTCCTCGCGAAACGAAAGGGCATGGATCACCTTTCGTGGCCGGTGCGGTGGGATGTCCTGCTCAACCAATTTTAGTCCTGCGACGAAGCACGCATCGCGCACGAGCTGCGCTACGATGGGGTGATCGGGATGCCGTCCGTGCAGCGAGTGTGTGATTACCACGCTTGGCTTGAGCTGTCTGATCACCACCGCGACCATTGCGCGCGTGGTAGGCGTGTTGGTGATGCCTCCGTCGGGAAGCCCGAGATTCTTGCGCACGCTGACACCCATCACTTTTGCCGCCCTGGCCGCCTCAGTCGCACGGAGTTCCGGTGTACCGCGGCTAGCCAGCTCGCCAGCGGCCAGATCGAGAATGCCCGTCTTCCGTCCAAGCATTTGCGCACGAATGAGTGTGCCGCCGCAAATCAGCTCGATATCATCCGGATGAGCCGCGATCGCGAGGACGTCAACCTGTGTCATTCGGGAAAGTTACGCGCGCCGGCGCAAACAGGATACGCCCCGCGCGATACTACTCGTAGCGCAAAGCGTCGATCGGATCGAGCTTGGCCGCTCGCTGGGCGGGGAGCATTCCGAAGATGATACCGATGCTGACCGAGACCATCACCGCAACAACGGTGAGGCCGAGCGGAACCGCCGCGTCGATCTTCATTGCAAGCGTGGCGAGACGTCCCAACGATAATCCGATCAGGATACCAAGAATACCGCCTAGTCCTGTGAGCGTCGCGGACTCGATGAGAAACTGAAACAGTATCTCGCGTTTCGTCGCGCCGAGTGCCTTCCGGAGTCCGATTTCCCGGGTGCGGCTCGTCACGGACACCATCATGATTGCCATCACACCGATTCCGCCGACGAGGAGGCCCACACTCGATAGCACGATCATCACCAGGAAGAACACTCCAGTGATCTTGTTGAACGAGTCGAGTATCTGGTCCTGGGTGATCAGATCGAAGTTGTTCTTGTCGGCCGGGCGGAGCCGGCGCATCTCTCGGAGGGCGATTGTGACCACCTCCTGCGCATCCGCCGTCGCAACGCCCTTCTTCGGCTTCACCGGAATGTACAGCGCGTTGGTCTTGTCGAGCGTGAACTGATGGTCGAGCATTTGGTACGGCACGATTGCGCCGATGTCCTGGCCTGGCGGCGAGAAGA
>JAXDME010000321.1:0-12661 GCA_034666285.1 Gemmatimonadaceae bacterium
GAGGTTCCACGAACATCCACCGCCGATTGGGGAACAACCAGTCCCATCTTCGTCGCGCTGGACATGCGGCCATTTGCAAAGAGTCCACCGACGAGCGTGCGACCCGCGTTTGGAATGGACACGTAAATCCGAACCTGACGCGTCGTGGGGTCAGCGGTCGGATTGATGCGGGTGATGTGTCCTACGAATTCGCGACCGGGATATCCGCTGACCGTAAAAACAACCGGCACACCAACACGAATCAGCGACAGCTGCTCTGCGGGCACCGAAGCCTCGAGTCTCATGCTGGAAGGATCGACGACGGTGAACAGTGCCGACCCGGGTTGCACCACATCTCCCGCTGAGACCGGGCGCTCGCTCACGATTCCACCGAACGGAGCAGTGACTGTGGTGCTGCGATAAGCCTTAGACGCGGTCGCAAGTCTCGAATTCGCATCCTCGAGCGCCGCTTGCGCCGAGATCGAAGCACGTCGTGACTGCTCGATGTCGCGCTCCGCGATCGCGCCTGCGGCAAGGAGCTGTTGATTTCTGGCGAGATCGTGCGCGGCCACGTCGGCCGCATTGCGCGCAGCGACCTGTCCCGCCCGTGCGGACGTGTACGCATCCTGAATTCCGCTGGCGTCGATGCGCGCCAGAACCGTTCCTGTGCTCACCGCCTGACCCTGGTCGGCGTACGTCTGTAGCACGCTTCCGGAAACCTGCGAGCGGATTGCCGCCTCGCGCTCCGGCTCGAGCGTTCCGGAAATCGAAGGACCCGTCATGATCGACCCGTTCGCCGCGACGGCAATATTCTCTGATCCGACGATCATGGTTTGCGTCTTGGCCGTCTCCGCCGCTGACACATTGTCGCGCTTGCTGCAGGCGCTGATGGCGACGATCGCCGAAAAACCGAACAGCACTGCGGCGTGTTTTCTCAGGGTAGCGTAATGGATGCTCGTCATTTGATTGCTCTTGATACAGTTATTGTGGTGGAATGGCGGACTGCTGCTGCCCTGTCTGTGTCTGTGTCTGTTGCGTGGTCTGCGTCTGTTGAGTGCTCTGCTGTTGCTGCGTAACTGTCTGCGACTGTGATTGCGTCGCGCCGGTGGTCTGGAGCGGAAGATTGGGAAGGAGCGCCAGCTTTACGCGCGCAACCTGCAGGTTCCTCGCGGCGAGAGCGCGATTGGTGACCGCCTGCTCGAGCAGAATCCGGGCGTCGTTGAGCTCGAGCTGCGTCGAGATGCCCTCCTTGTATCGGACTTCAGCGATCGCGTACGCCCTGCGAGCCTGGTCGGCGGTGCCGAGGCTGGCCTGCCACGCGGCTCGGGCCTGCGCAAGGTTGCTGAGTGTCACACGCGAATCGAGTGCGGCAAATTCACGCAGCTGGTCGTAGCGTGCCTGAGCCTCTCGCACGTTCGCCTCGGCCACCAGTTGCTCGCCCTTGATGCGACCCCCCGTGAAAAGCGGGACCTGCGATGCGAGGCCGATCGTCCAGTTCGTCCGGAAATCGCCGGGCTGAGGAAAGTTCGTCAGCGGAAACGCGATCTTGCCGTACTGTGATGTGAGCGCGAGTGTCGGAAAACGCTGCGCCTTTGCGACTTTGAGAAGGCCGCGCTGAGCATCAATCGAGGCCGCCGCTTCACGAACCGTGGCTCTGTTCGTAGCCGATGTATCAGCGAATTCTGCCGCCTCGAGCGCTGAATTTATCGCGTTGACATCATCGACGGCGGTCGTGAGCTGAATCGGGGATTCCAGTGGAATGTTGAGCAGCTGTTTCAGCCGCAGGTATGCGACGTCACGGTCGCTCTGGCGCTGGATCACAATGGGGCGCTGATTCGCGGCCGACACCTGCGCGCGCAGCAGCTCGAACTCCGAGACGTTCCCAACCTTTCGTGCGAGCTGGGTCTGCTTAAGCACATTCTCGGTTTGGACCGCTGAAGATTCGGCGAGCGCAACCAGCCGATCGGCGAGCGCCGCGTCGAAGTAGTCCTGTGTCACGTCCAGCCGAAGCTGCGCGCGCTGCGCTGCGAGCTCGATTTCAGCCGAGCGACGACCAGCGTTCGCAACGGCGTTCTGAGCCTGGATGCGTCCACCGGCAAACAGGTTCTGCGATAGCGAGAGGCCGAGGTTGTACTGATTCTTCGCGCCGAAGCCGAGGCTGCCGAACGAGGAGAATGGATTTGAGCCGAGCGCGCAACGCGACGCGTCCTCGAGTCCGGCAAGACGTTGAGCGTCTGTGGCGCTCGGTCCGAGGAGGTACTGGTCGCACGGCGCCGGTGGGGAAACGGGCTTGGTCGTGTCGACGACGGGGGCACTGCCTCCAGCGCTCGAGAACTGCGACGCCAGGGTTCGTGTGTAGCCAGCCGAGCCATTGAGCTGCGGATAGCGCTGGCTCCGAGCCTGATATTGCTGGCCCTCCGCGCGCTGAACGCCCGCGCGCGCGATGCGGATCGCTTCGCTCTGGGATTCGGCGGTGCGCATCGCATCGTCGAGACTGAGCGCAAGCGTTTGCGCCACCGTCGTTTGCGTAGGGAGCGTCGGCACCTGAGCCCAATTCTTCGCCGGCAAGAAAAAGGTCAGGAGCGCAGAGACAATTATGAAGCTGCCGGCGGGTTGACGGCCGCGTTGGAGTTTTGTGGAAGACACTGGTTCAGGCTGAAAGTTGTTTTGTGCGCTTCGTTTGCTTATTCGTCGTTCGACGGAGGCCGTTTTCGACACCGAGAGCTTTCAATAACAGTCGTGCATACATCTGAGCTGCCTTCTCCGCTGGCTGCGGATACACATCCGGCATCATCCCCCGCCCCATCGCGTCCGCGAAGATCGCTCCCATCAGCATCGCCGAGGCTGTTTTGGGATCGAACTTTTCGGCTGTCTTGCCCTGCCGCCTGAGTGCGATGAGATAGTGGCAGAGATCGGCCGAAGCCTGTTTGGGTACGTAGCTGGCGTGTTCCGACATATCCGGTCGTTCTTCCATCTCACTCATCGTCTTACGGATCATCGAGCTCCGAAGTCTCAAATGCTGGATGAACGACTCACTCCACTGGGAAAGCTCCCGATCGGGATCGGCGGGAACGTCCGGCAGCGGGGCGAGGCCGACGGAGTGGGTCAATTTCATCGCTTCGCGCAGCAGCGCTTCCTTGGACCCGAACTGGCGGAAGATGGTGACCTCGTTTACGCCGGCGGCGTCGGCAATGCGGCGAGTTGTACAACCGCGGAACCCGAGCTGTGCGAAGACCCTGCACGCAGCGTTGAGGATTTCGTTTCTGCTGTTCATGGGACCGATATTATGGTATCCCGACAGGGAATGCAAGTAGTTACTTGCTTACACACCCGTTTCCACTATCTCGTATCGGAGGCCTGCTTTGGCAAAGGCTCAGGATCTGGAAGTGGCGTTCAATGCGGCACTTACCCACGTCGAACGCTCGCTCGCTGCCGACTTGAAGACCGTTGATGGCGATTCAGCCAGGCCCAAGCTGGAAAAGCTCGAGCGGGAGCTGCGGACCCAGCGCGAAGAGGCAGTCGAGCGTGGCGCCGTGGATCGCGAGTGGTTCCAGCAGACCGTCCGGTGGGTGACTGAATGGGTCCCGGACACTGAGATCACGCTCATCGCCGCGCTCGGACGGATCGCCAGAGTGGCGCCAGCCACTGCACCCTAGCGGTACCCACATTCTATTATTCAACCATGCGTCGCTTCGCAGGAATCCTGACTGGCATCTGCGCGCTCTACCTCACAGTGGGCGCCGTCGACGTGCCCTGCGTCGATCATGGGCGCGCGGGCGCGGAAGCAGGAGCGCTGGCGATGCCGCATCACAGCGGGTCGCAGCACGAATCGCCTGCGCAGGGTGGACAGCCAAAGCCGTGCAAGACTGCAGCGGTTCCATGCTGCATCGCGATGACTTCATGCGGGACGACGATCGCGCTTCGCCCAAAATCGGCAGACGTGTTCCAGGTGCTGGCTCAAAGCGTTCCTGGCTCAGATCTCTCGCAACCACTCAGCCGCGTAGCGGCTCCCGAGCCTCCGCCTCCGAAGGCATAGAGCGCCTACTGGTGCTCCGGTTCGCGTCGTGACTACTCCGCGCGGGCCAGTCTCGCCGTTTGCGATTTGCGCGCAGCGGATATCACTCACTTCGGATGGAAAATGTTTGCGTCGCCACGCTCAATCGCGGGTGTCTTCGCTTCCGCGCTCGCTCTTTCAATTGCGATTGCCGTCGAGTCCCTGGGCGCCCAGTCGCCCCCTCAGGATACGGCCCATAAGAAGGGACCAATGCAGATGCCCATGAACATGCCTGGCATGCCGCACTCGGCCGACGAAATGATGATCGGCCCCGTGGGCGTGAGCATGGAGAGGATGGGATCGGGAACAACGTGGATTCCCGACGCGGTCACGCTCCCTTCACGCCGACGAATGCTTGGCGACTGGATGGTCATGGCGCACGGATTCGTCTTCGCGCAGTACGATAGGCAGAGCGGCGAGCGAGGTGACGATCAGTTCGGCTCATTGAATTGGGCGATGCTGATGGCGAGCCACGATCTCGCGGGTGGCCGCTTCCAGGCTCGGACGATGCTCAGCCTCGATCCGCTCACTGTCACCGGTCAGGGCTATCCGCTGTTGCTGCAGAGCGGAGAGACTTACAACGGCGCTCCTTTGCACGACCGGCAGCATCCACACGATTTCTGGATGGAGCTCGGCGCTCTGTACCAGCACGAGATAAACAAGGGTCTGGCGTGGAGCATTTACGCGGCACCATCCGGAGAGCCGGCGCTTGGTCCGGTCGCTTTTATGCACCGGCCTTCCGCGATGGACAATCCCGCGGCACCGCTCGGCCATCATTGGCAGGATGCGACGCACGTGAGCTTCGGCGTATTGACCGGAGGTATTTATTCCCGCCAATGGCAGCTGGAAAGCTCGGTGTTCAATGGTCGTGACCCAGATGAGAACCGATGGAATTTCGATCCCATCAAGCTCGATTCCTACTCCGGGCGTGTAACAGTCAATCCAGCCGCTCACTGGAGTGTCTCCGGCGGATACGGCTACCTGAAAAGTCCGGAGGCTCTAAACCCTACCGAATCGATGCACCGTCTCACCGCATCAGTCCTGCACGGAACCCGACTCGGCACCGACGGACAATGGGCAAGCTCGTTTATCTGGGGAGCAAACAACCACAGCACTCAAACCGGTTGGTCGAATGGATTCCTCGCTGAGAGTGAGGCGATCTTCGACAGCCACAACACGCTGTTCGGCCGAACCGAGCTAGTGCAAAAGACTGCCGCGGATCTGGTCGTCGACAATCCGGTCGTCCTGAAGAGCGGCGCGGTACTACCAGGGCTTCCGTCCAGCCAAAGCTTCGATGTAAGCGCGGTCCAGCTTGGCTACATCAGGGAGTTGGCAAGAACCCACTGGGCGACGATTGGACTCGGCGCCGCTGGAACTCTCAATTTCGTTCCGGCTGCGCTGGAGCCATACTATGGTTCGAGAAATCCGACGGGGGTGTTCGTGTTCTTGCGACTCCGTCCTTTTCATTCAAGATCTACGACCCGCATGAATGACATGGGTGGGATGCAAATGATGCATGACTAGAAGGATGCGTTTCGCTTGTCTGCTCCTTTTGTTTCTGTGGCCCACCCGCGCGTGGGCTCACGCACATTTGAAACGCAGTGAGCCAGCGGCAGGATCGAAAGTCGAAACTTCGCCGCAGCTGATCAGGCTGTGGTTCTCCGAGCAACCAGAGCTTTCGGTGACGTTCGTTTCACTGAAGGCCGCCGACGGGAAGGAGTTCACGCTCGGTGGTCTTCAGCGGGATTCCGCCAATCCGCTCTCAGTTTCAGCTCGTGTTTCGTTGCCCTTGCCGCCGGGACGCTACACAGTGGCGTGGCGGACCGCCGCATCCGATGGCCATCCGTCGCAGGGTACGTTCGGCTTCGTTGTTCTGAACGGGTCAGTGCCTGCGACGGTGCCTGCGCAAACCGGCGGTCTCTCTCCCACTACGGGTGCGGGAAGCGCCACACCGGCAACATCGGGTAATACCGAGAATCTCGAGAAGGCCGATGCTGCGGCCTCGGTGAGTAATTCGCTCGCACGCGCTTTTTCGTTTGTCGGACTACTCGCTCTCATAGGCGTAGTCGCCTTTCGCACGCTCGTCCTCCCACGCACCAACGTGATCACTGAGGAGATGCGAGCAAGGATGGAACATCGCGCGGCGTTCCTTGGACTCATGGCAAGCGTCGTCGTGATCGCCAGTGCACTGGCGAGACTTTTTCTCGAGTCGGAGATGATGAGCGCAATGGCCGGCATGCACGGAATGAGCATGGCCGACATGGCAATGCATACTCGCTGGGGTTTCGCCCTTCGGCTCGAGCTCGGAGCCGCCACGGTCGCGGCTGTGTCCTTTATTCTCGCAGCAAGGCGACTGACAGTGGCCTGGTTGCCAGCCGGACTGTCGGCGATTGCGCTGGCGGTGACGCCGGCGCTCGCTGGCCATGCTGCAGCCAGCCCCAGATTTACTTCCCTGATGATTGGGACTGATTTCCTGCACGTTCTGGGTGGAGCGAGCTGGCTCGGGAATCTGCTCGCTATCATGCTGGTCGGAGTTCCCATCGCTCTGACCCTCGATGGGCCGGGGAGATGGGAAACGATAGCGTCTCTGGTGAACTCCTTCTCGCCGATAGCACTCGCGTCAGCCGCTATCGTCGGCGCAAGCGGTGTTATCGCATCGTGGGTGCATCTCGAGCACGTCTCGGCGCTCTGGGAAACGTCGTACGGACAGGTTCTCCTCTTGAAACTGGCCCTCGTTGCGCTCACACTGATTATTGGCGCTTACAATTTCCGTCGAGTACAGCCTCAGCTTGTCCGTGAGGAAGGTGCCGTCCGACTTAGACGATCCGCGGCAATCGAGCTCAGCGTCGGATCGTTGATCTTACTGGTGACTGGATTCCTCACGGGGATCTCCCCCTGAGTCACCTGCCGGTGCGAAGGGTGACAAACACTGCTCTCGGCTGTCCGGGCGAAACGATATGTCCAGCAACCAATTCCGGATACGCGCGGTCGAGCACGTTCCTCACTCCGACGTCGAGCTCAATAGCGCCCACCACCGCCGTCGCGCTCAAGTGCATCAATCCGTATCCTCCCAACAGAACACCTGGCTCATCGAAGGGAGCGTACCTGCCCACCCAATTACCGCCGATCCGAAAGCGCCATTTCGCATCGGTCGGGGCCAGAGTGTAGGCGGCTGCTCCAACATAGGTAGCGGTGTTGTAGACGCGTACGCCATCGAGACTGAGAGGACCGGCGTCCTCTTCTACGGTCAACGAACGATACTTCGCATCGAGAAAAGTCCAATCTCCAGTGAAGGCACCAATCGTGGCCACGGGCGCGCGGAGGTCGAGCTCCAATCCTCGACGTCGACTGGAACCACCGTTGGAGGCGTTGCCGTTGAGCGGGTTGAACGTCTGCTCGTTGCTCACGTCCATTCGAAAGACATCCGCCGAAGCACTGACTCGTTCACCATCGAGCTTTAGCCCTGTCTCATAGGACCAGGCAGTGATCGGAGCCAATGTAGGGTCGGATATGACGCCGTCCGTAGACCTGAAGCCGCGTGAGACATTGACGTATGCGCCGAGCCATGGCGCAATTTTCAGGAGGCCGCCGGCTTTCGGCGAGAGTACGCCGTGTGATGCCGAGACTGATCCGGGAGTTTGGATAGGATCCGCAGGAGTCGAACGGGTGCCAATCTCATCATACCGCGCACCGATGTCCGCGCGCAGCCGGTCGGTGAGATCAACATGTGATTGCAGGAACAACGCGCCGGAAATCTGACGGGCATCCACGAGCAAGACAGAAGAATCACGAGCGCGCGCGGTGGTGAAATAGTTTTCGTATCCCGACTGGTCCCAGCGTCCCTCACCGCCCACTGTGACCTCGCCTCGAGAATAGACTCGAGTCAGCGCTGTGGTCACTCCGTAGCCGTGGCGCGCGTCTTCCTCCTCGGTCTGACTTCCACTTCCTTCGAACCGACCGCCAGCCGGCGGAATCGTGAGAAAGAGCTGCCACCGACTCTGCGTTGCATACAAGGTGGTCCTCCACAGCGCCGATCCCCGGACCACTCGGAGGCTCACTCGTTCCTGAGCCCGCCTTTTGTATCCGCCGTCGCTGGGATTGGAGACTATGTCGTATTCATGGCGAGCGAATTCGTCCTCGCTCAGAAAACCCGCGGAGGTCCAGCGCGATCCATACAGCTCGAGGCCACCATCGAGCGTAATTCCCGGCGCGATGTCCCGCACCAGCCGCGCATGCCCCTGGCCAACATCGGAGTGAGCGTTCGGGCGAAATCCGTTCTCATGAACGTAGCGGGCGCCAAGCACACCACCTCCTTTCTCACCGGCATCGAAACCGCCAAGCGCCATGATGTCGGCTCGTCCGAACGATCCACCTGAAGCGGTGAAAGCAGTCCCATGCATGCGCTCGAGGGTTCGGACATTGACCACTCCGGCCAACGCGAAATTACCGTACAACGCCGAGGTCGGACCTCTGATCACATCGAACTCGCTTACACCGCCGGGAAACAGGACATCGAAATCGTTGTAGCCCTCGGCGTGGCCGTTCACTGGTTCGTTGATAGGCACGCCGTCGATCCAGAGAGCCAGATCAGTCGAATGGTCAGAGCTGAAGCCCCGCAAAGATGCGTTGGACGCAAACCCGGGCCCCTGACCTTGCTCGTGAACTTCCAGTCCCGCCGTTTGGCGGAGAAGATCGTAGCTGTCGTGAGCCGGAGTTTCCTTGATGGTCGTCGCGTCGATTCGGGTTGACCTGAAGGGAGCTGCCCGCTCGGCGGGCGCCGCAGTGACAGTGACAGTGCCGAGTCTGCGGACGCGAGCGGAATCCGTCGCGGACGACTGAGTCGTATCCCCGCGAGCCTGGGCTCGAGTAGTATCGGGACTGGTTGAGTTTTGCGCCGAGCTCGAATGCGGATTGGCAACACCAATCAGCCCCCAGAGTAAACAGCCAGCAATCGCTCCGCGTCGCGGGGCAACATGAAGAGCCATCGTATCTCCACTGATGTGAATGGATTCATCGCGAAATGCGATGAATCAGTCGTGATCAGGCGAAGAAACGAGGTGGCGGTCCGGTTGCGAATGGAAGGTGACGGAGACTGCTGAGAGCGCGGAGCCTGTAGTGGTTCGCTGGCACCGATGTGCCCGCAACCACAGTTGGTATAGCGGTGGGCAGATCGAGGATTGCGAACTGGTGCGGTGCGTTGCCGCATCTGCCCGCGCAATCACACCCGTGCGCGTCACGAGAGTCCGACCCGTGATGGTGTTGGCCACCAGGCGCTTGCTTCGCACCCGACGGCATGCTCATCGATGAATGCGTCGATCCCGCGCCATGCATGGGACATGGCGGTTGAACGAGGAAAAGTCCGCTGTTCAACGTGAACCAGAGTCCGATGAGCGGACTGAGCACACGCGCAGCGACGTGGCGGCGCATCATGCGATGAAGGTAAGATCAGGGATAATGCGCGTCCAGCCGAGACCGGCATCACTCTCCCGGAGGACACCGTAGTTGACATAACAAGTTATTTTGATATATTTATTTCATGGCGACGGCAACCTACTCCAGAACCGAGCGCGCGATCGAGCTCTTCCACGCTCTATCGGACGAGACCAGACTCGAGATCATCGAGCTGCTCCGCAAGGGAGAGCGCTGCGTCTGCGAGCTCACCGATACTCTTGATGCCGCCCAGTCGCGCCTCTCATTCCATCTCCGCGTTCTCAAGGACGCGGGAATCGTCCACGATCGTAAGGACGGACGCTGGGTTCACTACGAGCTGGACCCCGAAGCATTCGAAGAGATGGAGACCCTGGTTTCGGGCATGAAGCCGCACGCGGTTCGTCGCTCTGAGGCTTGCTGCTGATGCTGGATGCGTCCTTATCGGAGCAGATAAGGCGGACCTGCGGTACAGCGTTTTTTATTCTCCCATGCATCAACAAATATTGTTTGGAGTTCACATGACGACAGCTGATTCAATCCTCAAATCCACGGTCAAAGAGAAATACGGTCAGGCGGCGTTGCGCGTCAGCGAAGGCGCGACTGCGGCGCCCTGTTGCGGGTCGAGCGCGTGCTGCGGAGCGACCACTGAAGCCTGGGATCCGATTACTTCCGATCTTTACGACGAGAAACAAAAGGCGGGCATCCCGGCCGAAGCGGTGCTTGCGTCGCTCGGCTGCGGAAATCCCACGGCTCTCGCTTCCCTGAAAGAAGGCGATACTGTCCTCGACCTTGGCTCGGGTGGTGGGATCGACGTTCTTCTCTCTGCGAAGCGTGTCGGACCAACCGGGAAGGCGTACGGACTCGACATGACTGACGAGATGCTCGCGCTCGCAAATGAGAACAAGCGCCGAGCTGGTGCAGAAAATGTCGAATTCCTCAAAGGCGAGATCGAGCAGATCCCGCTGCCCGACGAGTCTGTCGATGTCATCATCTCCAACTGCGTGATCAACCTCTCCGGCGACAAGCGCAAGGTGCTCGAGGAAGCTTTTCGCGTTCTAAAGCCCGGCGGCAGATTCGCCGTGTCCGATGTCGTTGTCCGCGGTGATATACCCGCGGCAGTAAAGGCGAACATGGAGCTGTGGATTGGTTGCGTGGCCGGCGCGCTCGAGGAGCAGGAATTTCTGAGCCTGCTGCGCGAAGTGGGATTCGCAAAACCGTCAATCGAGCCAACGCGGATATACAAATCGGAAGATGCAGCGGCTTTTCTCGCAGGCAGCGGACTCGATGCAGCTGCGCTCTCTTCCCAAATCGATGGAAAGTTCATGGGCGCGTTCGTGCGCGCGACGAAGCCGCTCGCACAATGCTGCGGCCCTGACTGCTGCTGATTTTCTGAGATCGACGCTCCCCGGGCGCCGGTTTCTCACGGAGGATGCAATGCGAATCAGAAATGCGACGAACAAGGATTTGTCGGCCGTCGAAAGCCTGCTCTCGACGAGCGACCTTCCTGTCGATGGAGTCCGGGAGAATTTCTCCACCTTCATCATAGCTGAGGCCGGCGGCGCGGTCGCTGGGGCGATAGGCCTCGAGAAGTTCGGCTCCGTCGCTCTGCTTCGGTCCGCGGTGGTCTCGCCCGATAACCGCGGTAGCGGCGTCGGAACCCGACTGGTCGAGCACATCGTGCAGCGCGCCGAGGAAGAGGGAATCGAGGAGCTATACCTCCTCACGACTACCGCCGAGAAATATTTTCCGCGATTCGGGTTCACTCTTACGACGCGTGACGCTGTTCCAGCTGCGGTAAAGGCATCAGCGGAGTTCCACGGCGCCTGTCCAGATACGGCGGTTGTAATGACGCGTCGTGCCGGAGCACCAGCCCGAGTCAGAGCCTGATGCGCTGCGCGCTGATCTCCGACATCCACGCCAACCTTCCAGCGCTGCGCTCCGTTCTGGACGATATCGACGAGCGTCGTAACGTTGACGCCATCTACCACCTCGGCGATCTCACCGGCTACGCCCCATGGCCCAACGAAGTGGTAGCACTGCTCCGTGAGCGAGGTATTCATGGTATTGCTGGAAACTACGACTCGACCGTGGCCAATGGCTACAAGCACTGTGGCTGCAGGGCTGATACTGCGCGCGGCGAAGAGTTATCTCATCTCTCGTATGAGTGGACCCGCGCGCACGTTACGCCGGAGACGAGGAAATATCTGGGAAGTCTCCCCTTCCGGTTGGACATCCGCCCGTTGGGTGGGCACGTCTCAGGCCCTACGGTTACCCTGGTGCACGGTAACCAAACACTCAACACGGTTTACGCCACCGAGGATCGCCCTGATTCATTCCTCGAGAAGATGGCGAAGGACATCGGCACGCGCGGCGGCGATGTCATTTGCTTCGGGCACACACATAAACCGTGGCAACGAACAGTCGGCGGGGTTCAGTTCCTCAACGCCGGGAGTGTCGGCCGCCCAAAGGATGGGGACTGGCGCGCGTGTTACGTCCTGCTGACGATGGCGGAGTCATCAGTCAGCGCGGAGTTTGTGCCCGTCTCGTACGACGTCGATCAGGCTGCTGACGCAATTCGGGCGAGCGATCTGCCCGACGAGTTTGCCGAAATCCTGAAATCGGGCGGCGCGACAGCGGCGGCGCATAAGTAGAACGCTGCGCCACAATTTGTCCTATTGCACCGAAACTGCCGCGATTGACGCCGTCTGACGACGCACAAGGCGCCACGGAAAGAAATAAGCCGCGTAGACGACAGCGTACACCGCGAAATTCTCCAGTCCGGCAAAGTGTGCAAAGAAGAAAAAGAAGAGCAGCAGATGCATGCGCAGAACATTCCTGTACGGTTCGCTGAACAAGCCACCCAGCTTCTTGCTACCACCGAGCGAAGCGACCGACATGTCCCGGCTCAGTGAAAGTGGCTTTCGCAGAAATGCCGCGCGGTGCGCCAGAAAAGCCGACGGCAGGAACACCCAGTAACGCCGCACGATCTCTCCGTAAGTGGACATACTTGCATCCATCCCGCGCTCGCCATTGATCGGGAAAAACGAGATCAGAATCTGTGAGTGGATGTAGTGGAATCCTGCGAAATGAACCGTGAAAAAGCCGAGGAAAAACATCACGCCTCCAGCGACGATGAGCCACAACGTGATCAACGTGCGGGGGCTCGAACCCATCAGTGCACGTTCCCGCCACGAAGCG
>JAXDME010000322.1:0-5032 GCA_034666285.1 Gemmatimonadaceae bacterium
CCCCCCCGCCTCCACAAGCGCAGGCGCAGCAGACTAACCCGCTTCCAGACTCGAGCGACTGGCGCACGCGTATGCAGGCGAACCACAATGCGGACTCTTCGATCGCACAGCAGGTTCGCCGGCTCACCGCTGACCTCGATCTTACGCCTGCGCAGCAGGAACAGGTGCGGCAGCTTTCCAGGGAACACAACAACAGGATTCAAAGGATCCTCGACACCGCTCCTTCGACGCTCAGTTACGAGGATTTTCAAGCGCAGGTCCATGCGATCAGTCAGGACTTCCATAACTCCGTCAATGCGATCCTGACACCTCGTCAGCTGGCGCTGATGAAGGCCATGGTGGGTCGTCTGGATAGCGGTACAGAAGTCCGTCACGCGCCTTGATCGATGGCGCGGTGACTTCGCTTGAAAGCTGCGGCGGGCGATCACGTCCGCGGACCAGCGCTGCGATAGCGCCCAAACCCGCGAATGCGGCGCACGTTGCAAGCGACGCATGGAATGCGCGGAGGAAGATCGCCTCCAGCAACGGGCGTCCCGCGTCACTCGCACTAGTGGCTGCCAATGTACTCCCCGCAGCGGCGCCCCCCAAAGTCGCGAACACCGCGCCCGCAACGGCGACGCTCAGCGCCTGACCGGTGATGCGCGTGGTCGCGAACACGCCCGATGCCATACCCTGCTCGGATGGCGGTGCGGCGCTCATCAGTGAGCGCGTGTTCGGCGACTGGAACAAGCCGAGTCCGGCCCCCGCCAGACCGAGACGCCACCATATCTCGGATATCGGACTCGTCGCGTCGAGCCTCGTCAACAACAGGAGAGCGGTGGTGGTGATCGCCAGCGCGAGCGGGGCCAGCAAGCGCGAGCCGAATCGATCAGACAGCGCTCCAGCTCCGGGTGCCACGATCGCCATCGCGAGTGGAAACGGAGTCAAAAGGAGTCCCGTCCGCTCCGGCGGAAATCCCCGCAGCTCTTCGAAGTAAAAAGGAAAGAGAAAACCGATCGCGAACAAAGCCAGCATCGAGCAGAGAAGACTGACGACAGCCGACGAGAAGACGCGATTGCGAAACAGTCGCAAATCGATGACCGGATCAGTCGATCGCGCTTCGACGAGTGCGCCCGCTGATAGCGATGCGACACCGATTACCAGCGCGCCAAGCACGCGCGCAGACATCCAGCCCCATTCCTGGCCGAACGACAGCCCAAGCGTGAGCGACGAGAGCGCGACCGCCAACAGCAGTGCTCCGGGAAGATCGAACTTCTGTGCGTTGCGCCGAATGGTCGGTGGGATGAGCCATAATGTCGCTAGTATGGCAATCAGTCCGATGGGGACGTTCACGTAGAAAACCCAGCGCCAGGTCCCGAACGTGGTGAGAAAACCACCGATGGTCGGTCCCGCGCTCGCTCCCAGTGCGATCGAGAGCGCCCCCCATCCAAGAGCGTGGCCGCGCTGATTCTCCGGGACGGCGTTGCTGAGTATGGCCACACTAGTCGAGAGGATCAGCGCACCGCCAACTCCCTGCAGTGCGCGAGCGGCGATCAGCAATCCCAGCGAAGGCGCCGCGCCGCAGACTGCCGACCCCACTGTGAATACCACGAGACCTGCAATCCAGATCGGTGAACGGCCGATCATGTCCGACAGGCGGCCGAACGTGAGCAGCAGCGCGCCGATCACGACCAGATAGCCGATGACCACCCATTCCAGGGTGCCGGTCAGCGGCGTTCCGAATGCGCGCGCGATGGACGGCAAGCCGATGTTGACGATCGATGCGTCGAGCGTCGTCATGAATATGCCGACACAAACGAGCGCAACAACCGGTGCGCCACGCCCTCTTTCCGCCATGGGCCCTGCCTCCGGAACTGGTTCGGATCACTCACGGAGAACGGTGCGACAACAGCATACCGGCCAACAATCGCACGTTGGTGCGTCGCACTTTAGTGCTCCATGTCCCGGCGGGACCATGCGTTTCGATACCATCCGGCTTGACACCTGGCATCGTTGGGCTTTCGATTGAGCCAGCCATGGCTGCCCTTGAGCTCGTTCTGCTTCTCCTTGCCGTCTCCGCCGGGCTCCGACTCATCGCGGAGCAGCTGCGGGTTCCTTATGCGGCAATACTCGTTGTCGGCGGGCTCCTCCTCGCGTTCATTCCGGGACTGCCCCAGGTCGCGCTGCCGCCGGAAGTGCTATTCCTGGTCTTCATTCCACCGCTCCTTTACGCCGGAGCAATTGCCTACCCTCTTCGTGATTTCCGGCGCGAGATCGGCGCGATCCTTCGTCTCTCTGTCGTCCTGGTGCTCATCTCGACGGCGGCCGTCGCTGTCGTAGCACACTGGCTGCATCCGTCGTTCACCTGGGCCGCCGCCATCACGCTCGGCGCGATTGTCTCTCCCCCGGATCCCGTAGCCGTTCTCTCCATCATGCGACCGCTGCGGATTCCGCGAGCGATCGTGAGCATCCTCGAAGGCGAAGGGCTCATCAACGACGCCACGGCTCTCGTGATCTACCGGTTGGCCATCGTCGCCGCGGTCACCGGCACGTTCTCGTCATCGCAGGCAGCCGTCCAGTTTCTCGTCGGCGCAGTCGGTGGAGTAGTCATCGGTCTGTTGATCGGAGTAGTTGTCGGAAAAGTCCATCGCGTCACGCGAACGGTGCCAGTAGTCGCGAACACGGTGTCATTGCTCACACCATTTGCATCGTATCTGCTGGCCGATCTCGTCGGCGCATCCGGAATCCTGTCCGTGGTCGCCACCGGACTTTATGCCGCGCGAACAGTGCCCAAGGTTTTGGGTCCGACGATTCGGCAGCAGATATCCGGCACCTGGACCGTCGTCACGTTCATGCTCGAGAGTCTCGTATTCATTCTCGTAGGTCTCGAGCTGCCATATGTCGCGCGCGCACTCAACCGCTTTCCTCTCTCCATGCTGCTCCGGGAAGCCGCGATAGTGAGTCTTTGCGTAGTGGTTGTGCGCCTCGTCTGGGTAATGCCGAGCACATACATCTTCAGGTCACTCGGTCGTTGGTTTCGCGGCAACAAGGATCCGCTGCCGCCCTGGCGCTGGGTGCTGTTCATCGCGTGGTCGGGACTGAGGGGCGCCGATTCGCTCGTGCTCGCTCTGTCGCTCCCGCTTCTGACGGCGTCGGGCGCAAGATTCCCCGCGCGCGATCAGATCATTTTCATCTCGTTCTCCGTCATCTTCATCACGCTCGTGGTGCAGGGTCCGACGCTGGCGCCATTCGCACGGTGGCTGGGGATTAGAGCAGACGAAGACGAAGGGGCGGAAGATGCACACGCCCGCTTGGCGGCCGCCGAAGCAGGGCTCCGAACGCTGGAGGAGCCGGCGATCGCGGATTCGCGGTATCCCGAGGTCGTGCGCTATCTGAAGCAGCGGCATCGACAGCGCGCGCGACGCTGGGCAGCTCGCGAAGCAGAGCCCCGCGAGAACGAGCCCGAAAACGTCGCGCATGACCACGACCACTTCACCATCGCTCCTTCGCACGAGGCGGCCGCGATCGATGATCGTCGCGCTGTCGAGTACCGACGAGTACGTTCGGCGATGCTCCAGGCCGAACAGGAGGCGATTCTAGATTTACGCGACCGCGGCGTGATCGCCGACGACGTCATGCGCAATATTCAGCGGGACCTCGATCTCGAATCGATGCTCCTGGAGACGAGCGAGCCGGTGGTCGAGACCGCGTATGAAGCCAGCGCCGCAATCGACGCGACCGCGCGTTGATCTAGCCGATTCGCTCCCAAGGCTGTCCGGGGTGCGTCCAGGCAACCAGATCGGGATGAAAGAGATGAGCGAGTAGCTCCACACCTTCCACGACTCGCGGGCCTGGCCGCGCGAAGTATGCATTCGCATCCACGGCATAGACTTCCGCGCCAGGCACCGGTCGCATCTGCCGCGCGAGATCGGCCGATTGCTCCAGCCGATATCCGCACGGCGACACGATGACAATTTCCGGCCTGGCATCGACGACGTCTTTCCACTCCATGCGTACGGAATCTTCGCCGGGACGACCGAGCGGATCCTGCCCACCCGCAAGCGAGATCATTTCCGGCACCCAGTGACCGCCGCAGAAAAGTGGGTCGGTCCACTCCAGAAAAACGACGCGGCGCTCACGCGCATTCTTCAGCGCTGCCCTGACGTGCGCTAGTCGTTCCTGATTGGAGCGGACGAGATCATTAGCCTCTTCCAGTCGGCCGATTGCTCGCCCCACATCCAGAATGTTGTCCGTGATCTCTCCGACGGTGCGCGGAGTAAGAAAGAGTACTTCCGGTCGCAGGCTGAACTTTTTCACCGCGCGAGTCAGCTCATCGCCCGATGGAGCACACACGCGACAAAGATTCTGCGTGAGTATCACATCGGGGCGGAGATCGCGCAGAAGCACTTCGTCGATTGCGTACAGAGTCGCACCGCTGTTCATCCTCTCGGCGACAGCTGAATCGATCTCTTCCGGTGACGCGCCGTCGAGATCGAGCGCGGGCCGGCTCACTACGGGCAGCGACATAACAGACGTGGGGTAGTCGCATTCGTGCGACCGCCCCACGAGCTCACTTCCCGCGCCGAGTGCATGGACCATCTCCGTGCCCGCAGGCAGAAAAGAGACGATCCGAGGCACTTTATTTCCGATCAGGCGAGCTTCTCCACCACGGGCCGAGTTCTCGGTATCGGGTGTTCCGCAGTCCGCGGCTTGTAGAGACCCAGCTTGCTGAGCACCCACTCTCTCCACTCGTCCAGAATCTCGTAGAACGTAGGAATCACGACGAGCGTCAGCAGAGTCGACGTGATCACTCCGCCGATCACCGCGCGCCCCAGTGGCGCACGGAACTCGGCGCCCTCTCCGATACCGAGAGCGACAGGCAGCATGCCCGCTATCAGCGCAAGCGTCGTCATCATGATCGGACGAAGGCGAATCGCGCCCGCCTGAATGAGGGCGTCACGCCTCGACAGACCGTCCTTCTCGCGCGCCCATTTGGCGAAGTCGATGAGAAGGATGGCGTTCTTCGCCACGATTCCCATCAACAGAATCACGC
>JAXDME010000323.1:0-3633 GCA_034666285.1 Gemmatimonadaceae bacterium
TTCTCTGGTGTCACGGACATCCGCGTCGAGATCCAGCTGCCACCCTTCGGGCGTGCGTCGGAAAAGATGAGCAGAGACGAGCGGCGTCGTCGTGAAGTACAAGATCGCCAGATCGCCGCGCTCGACCATCTTGTAAGCCTGGCCGTGCTCGGAGAGCAGGATGAAGTCTGCAAACGGCGCGGTGATCGTTAGAGCACGCAGCCTTGCTTGACTCTGCGGCGTGTAGAGCGACAGATCCGGGTCCAGGTATCCATCGTGCAGAGCTTCGTGATAGCGGGCGAAAGCATCAGCAACCGTTGGCTGTGGCCCAAAGTAGGCGCGCATCTCGTCGGTCAGGATTCTCTGTCCCGACGGTCGAACGTCGGTGCCAGGTCGGACACGGATTGTCGCGCCGGCGCCGGCCGCGAGGCGAGTTCTGTCAGTGATGTACGCGACTGCTTTGGGATTGTACGTGCCGCCGAGGGCCGCTTCGCGGAGACGGTAATCGATGATGTTCAGTGTCGCCTTTATTGCCTGCCTCCGGGGTCCTGATCCGAACAGGCTGGCAGTCTGCTCACGCATCAAGTATCCAACGAACCCGTCGGGAAACATTCCCTCGAGCTCAGGTCCAACCTCGATTCGGATCCGCTGGTTGGTGACGTCAAACACGAACAGCATGCTGCGCCGGTTCATGTCGCGCCCCATGCCCAGCTCTCTCGCCTCATCCCGCGCATACGTTGCGATGTCGCCCCGGACCACGGGCACGTAAAGAAAGCGGATGTCGACTCCTGACTCGGTGTTTATGCCAGCCAGATAGCCTTCGATCCCCTCTTTGTCGTCATGAGGCGTGAGGAACCCCGCTTCGTCCATCACGCGCTGCGAGGCCGTTGTAGGATGGACGTAAACCTGGGGTAGCGAGTCGGCCAGGTAAGGATCGACTTTTGGCTGCGAAACAACGGCCGGTCCTGCACCGCGCCGTGCGTACGCCGCGCCGCTGAGCGCAGCAACGGCCAAAATGAGAAACGCGACTGGCTTTGAGACGGACTGTTGCAGCACGATTCAGGAAGCTAGAAGTGACGGGTTAGCGGTCGCGCGGGAGCTCACGTATGGAGGACGATTGACCACGGTCCTCGTGATGCGCATCTTCGACAATCCTCGAACCCACAACCCATGCTCCTCGGCCTCCTGATCGCCGTCATAGTTCTGGTAGCGCTCTACGTCATACTCTACAACCGACTCGTCTCCCTTCGAGTCCGCGCCCAGAACGCCTGGTCCGACATTGACGTCCAGCTCAAACGCCGCGCTGATCTCGTCCCGAATCTGGTGGAGACCGTAAAAGGCTACGCTGCCCACGAGCGTGGAACTCTCGACGCGGTTACCAAGGCCAGGACTAACGCAGTCGCCGCGCAGAGCGCCGGACCCGCGGCGCGCGCGCAGGCCGAGGGCGAGCTTACGACCGCGCTGCGCGGACTGACTGTGGCTGTCGAAGCCTACCCGCAGCTCCAGGCGTCCGGCGGATTCCGCGATCTTCAGGCGCAGCTCGCTACCATAGAAGACGCTGTCCAGAATTCGCGGCGCTACTACAACGCCGTCGCGCGCGATCTCAATACCGCGATCTCGACGATTCCGTCGAATCTCGTCGCCGGTCCGATGGGCTATCACGAGCTCGAGTTCTTCGAGGCCACCGCTGGCGAGCGAGAGCTGCCGAAGGTCTCGTTCTAAAGATTCAGCGGGCGCTCCTCCTCCTTCTCGCGCTCGCGGGCTCCGCTGGCGCGCAGGGGCGCTCCATCCGCATCCGCAACTTCGATGCGCTCCTCACAGTTCATCCCGATGGAACGCTCGACGTCGCCGAGAGGCTCACTATCCATTTCACGGGACAGTGGAACGGAATAGTCCGCGACCTCTCGCTCCATCATAACACGGCGCAGGGACGAGCGACGAAGCTCCAGATGCACCTCGTCGGCATCACCGACACCACGGGCGACTCGCCACACGTTGACTGGACAACCAAAGACAAAGGGTGGACGGAATCGTTCAAGATCTGGGTTCCGGGCGCTGACAACGCTGACCGAACCGTCATCATCCGCTACCGAATCGACAACGCAATCCGGTTCTTCTTCGCGCACGGGAAGGAGCCCGCCTTCGACGAGCTGTACTGGAACGTCACCGGCGATTCCTGGACGATGCCGATAGATCACGTCCACACGCGTGTCGTCCTTCCCGATGGAGTGACGCCGACGCGCACCGCGGTCTACACCGGTGAATCGGGATCCACCGTCGGCGGTGCCGCGATTGCGCAGGACGGCAACCAGGTCGAATTCAATTCGCGGTACGCGCTCGGCGCCAATGAAGGGATGACGATCGGTGTCGGCTGGCCGCCTGGCCACATAGCGACGCGGCCGAGCAGCGAGCCCGACCGATTGCTCAAAGTCTTCCGCTGGCTGCCGGTGCTGGTCCCGTTTCTCGTGTTCATCCTGGCGTATCGGGCGTGGTCAAGGACCGGGCGTGACCCCGCGGAAGAATCCTACGCGGTTCACTACGAGCCGGTCGAAGGAATGTCGCCCGCAGAATTGGGAACGCTCATCGACAACAAGGCCGACATGACTGACATCACAGCCACTCTGGTCGACCTGGCCGTGCGCGGATTCGTCCGCATCGAGGAACACTCGGAGAGTCACATGCTCGGTCTGAGCAAGACCACGGACTACACCATCCACATCCTCCGCGACGCGACGCAGCGGCAAGGACTGAAGCGGCACGAGCAGCTCTATCTGCAGGGCCTCGACATCGCGACGACTACGGATACGACGTCGGTGAAAATGTCGGAGCTCGCGAACAAGTTCTACACTTCCATCCCGCTCATCAAGGAAGCCATCTACGACAGCCTGATCTCCAAGGGCTACTACATCAAGCGTCCGGACGAGGTGACGGCGAAATGGATTTTCCTCGGTGCCCTCGCCGCTTTCGCTGGAATCATGGTGGGTGTGCTCTCCACAAAAATGCTGTGGTCCACTTTGTCGACATACATGGTCATTGGCGTCGGGCTCGCGAGCGCGTTGATTCTGTTCGGATTCGCCGGGATCATGCCGGCGCGCACCGTCGCAGGAGCGCGCGCACGCGAGGCCACGCTGGGCTTCCGGGAATTTCTGAGCAGAGTGGACGGCGAGCGGTTGAAGAAGATGATTACGTCGCCGGAGATGTTCGAGAAATTCCTTCCGTACGCTCTGGCGTTCGGTGTCGCGGACAAGTGGGCGAAGGCGTTCGAGGACATCTATCGGGAGCCGCCGACCTGGTACGTTGGAGGTACGGGCCCCTTCAACACAATGAGCTTTTCCCAGAGCATGAGCAGCATGTCGACCGCGGCTTCGAGCAGCATGTCGTCGAGTCCGAGCTCGTCGGGGTCTGGCGGTGGCGGATCGAGCGGCGGCGGGAGTGGCGGAGGTGGTGGGGGCGGGTTCTAGAACGGCCTCGGCTTCAGGTGCCCGAGCGCGAGGCTGTGCTATGGAATTGGGTAACTCATCGACGCGCCGGCGATTCCCGCAAGCGCCACTAGCGCGACGACAACAAGACCGATGACCAGCAGGGTGGTGCGATCCCCGTCCACCGATTTGATCCACACCTGCTGCAGATCCGACACCGGAAATTTCACCGGCT
>JAXDME010000324.1:0-3455 GCA_034666285.1 Gemmatimonadaceae bacterium
TGTTTCTCCGTCGGACTTCTGGGGTCGGTTGCAGCTTGTCAGCAACAACCACCCAACAGCCAGAATCAATCCTGAGGTTTTTCTCTGCATGAGCCAACACGTCCCGGGTTCTCGCGTCATCAACCTGATTGCAAAAGAGTCCCAACGGCTGTGGGAGGTCGACGAATCTGAAGCCCAGAGCAGGTTGCTCGCTCGTGATATGGGTGCAGTCCTCGACATCGATGGCTCCTTTGCGCTGGTCGCACAGGATGGTGAACGCATCGTGCTGGCGCGCAGTCTCGATCGGCCCATGCGGTACTTTCTTGCGAAATCCACCGACGGACCTGTGCTTGTGGTCGCCGAGCGCATCGACGAAATCGCCGCGGAGCTGGCGCGTCACGGGTGGGAGTCACAGTTCCACCCCAGCTATTCGCGCATGGTTCCTGCGCATCACGTCACGACGCTGCGTCTGATCGGGTGTCCGGATCCCAACCCGGTGCATCGCCGCTTCTTCGATCCGCCTCGGGGGACGCTGTCCAAGGATCTCGACGTCATCGGTCGCCAATACATCGAAGTCCTATACAGTGAGCTGGCACACTGGCTCGCTGCCCACGATCCGGCGGCGCCGATTGGCGTCCCGTTTTCCGGCGGGATCGATAGCGGGGCAGTGCTACTCTGCCTTTACAAGGTGCTGTTGAACGAAGGAGCTTCTCCTGCGCGCCTCAAGGCGTTCACACTCTCGATCGACGGAGAAGGGCAAGACGCGCGGCAGGCGCACGACTTCCTCGTTCGTACCGAGCTCGAAATGCTCGGCGAAATCATCGATGTACCCTCCAGCGCGCTCGATCCATTGCGCGCGGTCGCCGTGATTGAGGACTACAAGACACTCGACGTTGAATGCGCCGCCGTGAACCTCGCGCTGCTCTCGGCAATCCGCGAGCGCTATCCGGACTGGCGTCTGTTAGTTGATGGCGACGGCGGGGATGAGAACCTCAAAGACTATCCCATCGAGGAGAACAGCGAGCTGACCATCCGAAGCGTCGTCAACAATCGCATGCTCTATCAGGAAGGGTGGGGCGTGGATTCCATCAAGCATTCGCTCACTTACTCCGGCGGTTATAGCCGTGCCTGCGTTCGCAGCTATGCATGTGCGCGCGAGTACGGATTCGAGGGCTTCAGCCCGTACGCTCGTCCTTCCGTGATCGCTGTAGCCGAGGCGATTCCATTTGCCGAGCTGACAGAGGGTTCCCACGAGCGACTGTACGCGCTGAAAGGCGAAATCGTGTCTCGTGGAATTCGGTCGGTACTGGGGATCCAGATGCCCGTTTTTGCCAAACGACGGTTCCAGCACGGCTCGGTCTCGGCCGCACAAGTCCCGCGAGTGTTCCCGCAGAACGAGGCGCGCTACCGTCGCCATTTCGAGATGCTCCACGCCGCGTCTGTGTGAGCGGTACCGCAACCGACCAGTCGGTTCGGAGCCTCCGCCCACCGAAGCCAGAGGTCGATCCGTATAAGGCACACGGTTTCCTGGTCGAGGAAGAGCGCCGTCCGGGCGGCAAGATGGAACAATCGCTCACGGTCTTTCTCGCCGGCGCTGAGTGTCCATTCACGTGTACTTTCTGCGACCTTTGGCGGTGGACCGTCGACGGTCCAACCCCTCCGGGCGCGCTGACCACGCAGCTGCAAGGCGTTCTCAATGCACTTGTGGCCCCGATGCCTGAACGACTCAAGTTATACAACGCGAGCAATTTCTTCGATCAGCGGGCGGTGCCGCCAGAAGACCTCCTCACGATTGCGAAGCTGTCGGCTCCGTTCGCGGCCGTGACCGTCGAGTCGCACGCCAACACCATCGGCGCCACGACGCTCGCGTTCGCTCGATCGATTCCTGGACGACTCGAAGTCGCGATTGGACTCGAAACAATTCATCCCATAGCAAGGGCGCACCTCAATAAGCGGCTCGATCTCGCGCGCTTTGATTCGGCCTCGCGCTTTCTAGCAGCTAATGAGATCGACGTGCGCGTATTTGTTCTGCTTGGCGCACCGCACGTTCCCGCGGAAGAATCTGTTTCGTGGACGGTGCGGACAGTGGAGTATGCGGTCGAGCGGGGAGCGTCAGTGGTTTCGATAATTCCCGTTCGAGGCGGAAATGGAGAATTGGAGCGGCTCCAAGGACTGGGTCATTTCACACCACCGACATTGTCCCAACTCGAGGAGACGCTCGAACAGTGCATGCGGTTTGCGAACAGCGTCGTAAGCGCGGATCTCTGGGATGTCGGACGCCTGCCGGCCTGCGAGCGGTGCCGGAGAGAGCGCGTCGGGCGCCTGCAACAAATGAACGCAACAAGCCGCGCGCCGGCTCCGATCCTCTGCGCGGACTGCGGGCCGGCGTGACCCAGTTGTGCGAAGTAGCCATTGTTGGGAGTGGATTCGCGGGATCGCTCCTCTCTCGCGTGCTCGCCACCCTCGGCTACGACGTCGTGCTCCTCGAGAGGGGAACCCATCCGCGCTTTGCAATCGGTGAGTCGTCGACCCCACTCGCCAACCTGTCGCTGGAGCGGCTGGGAATTCGTTATGGTATGGCGGACTGCTATCAACTCGCGACTCACGGGCGCTGGCTGGAGCATTTCCCGGATCTGCGTCGCGGACTGAAACGGGGATTTACGTATTACCGGCATCATCCGGATCATCCATTCGCCAACCGTGGTCTCGAGTCGGAACGTCTCCTCGTCGCAGCGAGTCCCCATGATTCCCTCTCCGACACCCACTGGCTGCGCGCGGACGTTGACCATCATTTCGTGCGGCAGGCAATTGGCGCGGGCGTTGACTATCGTGACCGCACCGAGCTGACGAACGCGGAATTCGGCGCGGATTCGGTTCTCCTCTCGGGTCATCGAGAGGGCTCGCCGCTCGAGCTTCGCGCGAATTTCGTGATCGACGCATCGGGACCAGGCGGGTTTCTCGCTCGACGGCTTTCGATTCCGTCGGGTCTCGACCGCACCGAGACACGCTCCGCAATTGTCTTCGGCCATTTCGCTGGCGTGCGGCCGATGGAAGATGCTGTGCCGGGCATGCCGGAGGGACCGTATAAGGACGACTGGGCGGCGGTGCACCATCTGATCGACGAAGGCTGGATGTACTCGCTGCGCTTCGACGATGGCGTCACGAGCGCTGGGTTTCTGCTCACGCCGCGGGGCCTCGCCTCGCTCAACGGAGAAGGGAATGCTGATGCGGCGTTACTGTGGCGCACGTTGCTACGACGCTATCCAACGGTCGAGAAAGCGTTCGGCGACTCGACACCGCTGATGCCGATCGCATTTCGGCCCCTCATTCAGCATCGCCTCACACGTGCAGTGGGAAAGCGGTGGGCGGTGATGCCGCACGCGTACGCTTTCGTGGATCCGCTTTTCTCTACCGGCATCGCGTGGAGTCTCCGGGCCATCGAGAGACTCGCGCTCGCATTCGAATCAGCCGCAGGC
>JAXDME010000325.1:0-4721 GCA_034666285.1 Gemmatimonadaceae bacterium
TACTCCAAACCGTACGGTGCGGAAGATTCCCGCTACGTGTGAGGCGTAGTAGTCGCGCGCGCGAGATTTCGGCAACACTCCTTTGTTCATCAGCCAGTCGAGTCCATAGAGTCCCACGATGTCAGCTATCGCTTCCTCGAGGCCGCTGTAGATCTGACCGATCGATTCGCGGATGTCCGCCTGCTTGCCGCCGACGCGCGAATAGGCCGGACCGAGACCGTGTGAGATCTCGTGCATCACGACGACCGACAGATATCCATCCATCGACGCCAGGTTCGCCTGGTCCTGCCGCATGAGCAGCTTGCCGATCGGAAGCACGACGTAGTTCACGCGCGCGTCCATGAAGTTCTTGAAGAAGATCTTCTTCGTGCCCTTCTCGGCGTGAATTCTCGGATCATTGGGCAGATTGTCCGCGACGGCCTGGTAACCGTGGCGCAGATCTCCGCTCCGGTATGGCGCATCCATCACTTCCATCGGTGTCGGATGGCCGGCGTTGGACGGCTTGTCCGCGGCGGCGAGGGGCAGCGCCTCCTGGATGTCGGAGACGTACTTCTTGTAGGTCGCAAGCTTGGCGCTCTCGCCCGGATTCCGGATCATAACCGCCGCGCCGTATGAGGTTTTGACGCCGAGCAGGTCGTCGAGGTATGTCTCGTAGGGCGCCATGATCACATCGAACTTCGGATTGTCGAGATCGACCCAGGCGAGATCACTCTTGTAGTAATCGTCGGTGAGAAGCGCGTCGGCGCGAAGGCGCAGGAAGTTGGCGAACGCCTTGTCGTCGCTGAGTGCGGCAGCGTCTCGCAGCGCCTTCGCTGCGGGGACGACGAACTCCTTGTACTCCACATGGTATGGAACGCCGACGAGATCCTTGCCGCTGCGCTTGACGACCGTCCACGGATTGTAGATCTCCGCTTTCTTCGCGGGGTGAGCGGCGACGTAGTCCTCAATCTCTTTGCGTGTAATGCCGGCCGGATACAGCGAGTGGCCCGGCTCGTAGACGGTTCCCGCCAGAAACGGCTTGTTCCCCTCGAGCAGATCGTAGCTGCTGCCGTTGATCAACAGGTAATGGTGGATCTGTTGCTCGGCGGGTCCAGGACAATTCGCGAGCGCCTTGTACAAGGCAAGCCCTTCCGGGTCCGACTGCCTCCAGTAGATGCTCTCGAAGTTCCGTCCAGCCTCGACGAGCTTTCCCACCAGGCTCACTTCACGCGACGAAAGGCCAGTGGTCGAGAACGGCATTTGAACCGGTCGGAACTTGGCGAGCTGGGCCGCGATGTTCTCGGTCGGTGCCGGGTGCGACGAGCAGCTCGGTGGTGAGCTGCCGACGGTACCAGCATTGGACGGAAGATGCGCGGGGGTCGCGCCAGCCGACGCTATCGCGAAGGACGCGACAAGGAGAGCAAGAATTTTCATACCCTAAAGGTATGCCGCAGCAAGCCTGCTTGTTGGGCCCGAAGTTGTGCCGCGAGCTGCCTAGTTGTCGGGTCCGACCAGATCCTCGGACTTGCGCACTTTCGGCGCGCTGCCAAGCGTCCAATTGGCGCTGAGCAGCAGCCCGCGTATCGAGCGCGAACGCTGCGACACCTGGAAGAACCGCGGATCGATAGTCGTGTTGGTTTCACGAGACGTGTTGAACGGGTCGATCACGCGCAGCGTCAGGCTCATCTTGTCCTGCATCAGCTTCTGCCGCACAGCGAAGCTGAACCGGGTACGGCTCGCGTTCTTCCCCTGCTCCACAGTCATCGGCGCCTGATAAAAAAGCAGCGTCTGGAGATCGACGGTCTTCGAGACGTGAAGCGTCGCGTTGGTGCGGGCGGTCCAGCCGAAGGTGCTGGCAGAGAGACCGGGCGCAAGATTGGCCGCGTTGCTGACCTGGCGGAATCCGCTTGCACCCGCGAATCCACTCACTCGCTCGCCACCCAGTGCAACGGTGACGTCGGTTCCGTACGCGTCGCTCGTCGAGACGTTTGCGAATGTCCTCGTCGCGACACCAGCAGTGTCGATCGTACGAAGAGTCCGGACGGCGTCGAGCGTGCGCCGAAAGAACGGCGTAACCTGGATAGTGGTGCGGTTCGCGGTGCTCTGCATTCCGAACTCGAGGGCGCGGATGTATTCCGGCTTCAGGTACGGATTTCCGCGCGAAAGATTGAGCGGATCGGCGTAGTGCGCCGTCGGGTCGATCAAATCCGTATCGTCCGGGCGACGAATGCGCGTCGAATAGCTCAGTTTCATCTGATGCGTGTCGTCGATGTTGTAGGCGACAAGCGCACTCGGAAACAAGCTGTTGTAGCCGTTGTCGTAGGTCGTGTTGCTCGTATTGAGATGGAATTGCGTCGCGGCGTGTTCCACCCGGAGACCGCCCTGCAGCTGAAATTTTCCCGCCTCGGCGTCGACCATGCCGTAGGCGGCGTTCACGACCTGCCGATACGTGAAATCACTGATCCGTGTAGGGTCCGGCACGTATGCAGACTGCGTTGCATCGAAGACCCGTGTATCGAGAGTCGTGTGGTAGCTCTGCAACGATCCTTTATAGCCCGTCTCCAGTCGCACGAGGTCCGTTAACGGACGCACGTAGTCCAGCTTGACTGAATTCTCGCTCGGCCTCTCCCACGACGTTTGCTTTTCGAGCGCGCTCGTATCCATCGGCGTTCCGTCGGGTGCAAGGTCGCGCGCAATCACGCTGCCCGGGCCGCCTTCCTTGTTACGGAAGAGGCGAAGCTCGCCCTCGAGCGAATGCGCCTTGTCGGTGAAAGAGTGCTTGTACCCGAGCGTAGTCTCGAGATTGGACTCGTTCTGCCTGGCGCTGGTGAACCGGTCACTGCGCGCAGTGAGGTTGCCGGCGGCGTCCAGCTCGCGATACCCGACCGCATAAGAGTCCGGTTGATTCCGGGTGCTGAAGACAATCTCGCTGGTGATCTCGTCGTGCTCGCCCGGCTGGTAATTCGCACTTCCAGTCAGCGTGTGCATCAACGGCACCTGCATGCGTTGGCCCGTCTCGTCCAGATAAGTCAGCGGGCTGAGATACAGGTTCTGGCGATAGATCGAATCCCGCCGAGGACGCCTGTCCCGCATGAAACCGTAGCTTCCGTACAGCGTGAGTGGGCCGCGCTGGACACCGACGTTGCCTCCGACGTCCACGTGGCCCGTGGTTCCACCCGCGACAGTGAGTCCACCGCTGGTGCCGACGTCGGTCTTCTGCTTGAGGACGATGTTGATGATACCCGCCACACCTTCCGGGTCGTCCCGCGCCGAAGGGTTGGGGATTACTTCCACCTTGTCGACCATGTCGGCCGACAGCTGCGCGAGAAAATTGCCGAGCTGCGCGGGCTTGAGAGGACTTGGGCGGCCGTTGATCTGCACGATCACGCCCGAGTTGCCGCGCAGGCTCACGATGTTGTCGATGTCGACATCTACGGAGGGAACGTTCCGCAGCACGTCGAGCGCTGTGCCGCCCTTGTTGGTCGGCATGTCCCCGACGACGTAGGTGTTGCGATCCGGGGCAAGTCGCACGTCCTGTCTTTGCCCGGTGATCACGGTCGGTCCCAGCTGCGTAACCGCCGCAGTGAGAGTTACCGTCCCAACGTCCGCACTTGGCGACGCCGAGCTGATCTCGATCGGGGCAAAGTCGTGCGGCAGATAGCCGATGGCGCGGACACGGACTCGATAGCGCCCCGGAGCAAGATTCTGAATGCGAAACGCGCCATCCGGCGTGCTGGATTCGCGAACCGGGGTCGCTCCCGTTAGTGAGCTGGTCACCTCAATGGTGGCTCCCGCGATTGGGGCATTGCCGGCGGCAGCCATCACGCTGCCGTGGATCTCGCCGCCATTCGTTTTGGTCGTATCCTGCGCCGCTGCTCGGGAACCAACTACAAGAATCATCAGTGTCGCGATCGCGACAGAGCGTACAATCAAGAAATCTCCTGGAGGTGCGTACTGAGCCAGCATGAATTGTAAATAGCGTGCCTGTCAGGCAGATAACCCGAAGCGACGGAGACTCAGCTTTTCTTTTTGCTCGCTTCGCGCCACGCCCGCGTCGGATCGTCATCGGGGTCGGGGATTCCCTGAGTTGGCCTGATGTTCTCCGGCACGTTGCGCAGGTTGACACGAATGCGCGTCCACATCGACGAACGACCGCGCATTGAATCGACGAGCACATCGTCGGCCGCGAGATGAGTCGCCGCATCGGCGTGGGCGATTTTCCAGCGTTCGAGACCGTGAAGAGCCGCTTGCTTGTCCGGGGAGTTTGCGACGACGATGAGAGGCATCTTCGTTCTCGATGTCGTCTTCTTCGCCGGCTTTTTTCTTGGGGAAGCGGGAAGCGGGAAGGGGGAAGCGGCAGGCACGGATTTCGGATTCTTCGCTTTTGCCCGTGACGGGGCGACTCGCGTCGATTCACCTTCCATCTTTCGGAAGTGCGGCGGCCACGGCGCATCGGCGAGTCCGGCCGCTTCGTCGCGATCCGCAAGCTCGAGAAGCTGCTCGAGCGAGCCAGGAGCATCGTCCATGTGCGCGTTCGGATCCCCGATAGCTTTCAATCGGGCCGGCATCGTCAGCACGGTGAAATCTTCCGGCTCGCAGTCGGGAACTTCGTCCCAGCGCAAAGGCGCCGAAACGCGCGCGTCGGCCAGAGGGCGGATCGAATAGGCGGAGCAAGTCGTGCGGTCCTTGGCGTTCTGATTGTAATCCAGGAACACGCCATGTCGCTCCTCCTTCCACCACTT
>JAXDME010000326.1:0-5247 GCA_034666285.1 Gemmatimonadaceae bacterium
GGGATGACGACGGGGTCTCCGCCCTCCATCACCGCTACAACAGAGTTGGTGGTACCGAGATCGATTCCGATTACTTTGTCAGCCATTCTGAGTCTCCTGAGAGCCACCTGGGCTCGGGCATTCCTGATATTTCGAGATGCGCTTATTCCGCGCCACACTGCTCTGAGGCAAGCGAAGGGCCGTCTTTTTCTGCCATATCGGCGCGATTTTCCGACATTGGGACCGGTTGAGTTGGATCAACTTGCCTGAACCGGGCGCGATTGCCATCTTGGCGCGGCTGTCTTGAGCACCCTTCCCAGCAGCGAGGTCGCTCGACCTCGCGCCACTTAGCCCACATCGAGTGATCCCGCTCAGCGACGAACTTCCAACGGTCCGCACGCCATGGATGACTTATATCATCCTGATTGCGATGTTCGCGACCTGGATCTTCGTCCAGGGCGCCGGATTCGACCAACAGGCTCTCGCTGCCAGCGTTTGCAACCTGGGAATGGTTCCGGGTGAGTTGACCCACATGGCGCCTGTCGGGGCAGCTGTTCCGCTTGGACGCGGAATGGCTTGTGTGGTCGACAACGACCGGATCAATATCCTCACGCCCATCATTTCGATGTTCCTGCACGGTGGCTGGGGACACATTCTGGGCAATGCGCTTTTCTTCTGGGTTTTCGGCAACAATATCGAAGACAGCCTTGGCCATTTTCGGTTTCTCGCGTTTTACCTGATTTGCGGACTGGCCGCCGCTTTCGCGCACATTATCGCCCAGCCGACGTCGCCATTGCCAACGGTGGGCGCTTCCGGCGCGATTTCGGGAATCCTGGGTGCCTACCTGGTGCTCTACCCGAGAGTGCGCGTGAGAATGCTTTTTTTCTTCATCATCTTTTTCAAGGTTATTCCGATCCCCGCCTGGATGGTTCTCATCTGGTGGTTCTTCTGGCAGCTGGTGGCAGCACTTCCGGAATTGAAGAATGGCGCCGATCTGACCGGAGGAGTCGCGGTTTGGGCGCACGTGGGCGGATTTCTCACAGGGGTTCTACTTGTCAAGTTTTTTGAGAACCGGCACTTGGTAGTGCGCAGGACTCGCCCGGCGTAGATTTTTCGACACCGAAGACTCGACGTGAGTCTTCATGACCATTCCGGAGATTTTCTTTTGCGGATCCTGCCGCGTGACGAAAAGTTCTACGAGCTGTTCACCGAGCTCGCGATAAGGCTCACCGCTTCGGCGACTCTTCTCCACGAAATGTTCAAGACTCCCGCCGAGCTCCAGGCGAAGGTGTCGAAGATCAAGGGGCTCGAGCATGAGGCTGACAATCTCACCCACGACATTATCGATCGAATAGACCGTACCTTCGTGACGCCGTTCGACCGCGAGGACATCCACGCGCTAGCGTCCGAGCTGGACGACGTGATCGATCTGATCGACGGCACAGCCAGACGTGCGACGATATTCCGCATCCAGCAGACGCGTCCAGCCGCGGTCGTGCTCGCCGAAGTGCTGGCGCGCGCGGCTGCAACTGTCGAAGAAGGCGTACGTGACATGAAGAGCGCAAAGCATGTCTACGCGATAAGCGAGAAGCTGAAGACCCTTGAAGAAGAAGGAGATGCGGTCTACCACGAGGCGATGGGCAAGCTCTTCGCGGAGGGTGGTGATGCGCTCGAGGTCATCAAGTGGAAAGATTTGTACGACAAGATCGAAGACGCGCTGGACCAGTGTGAGGACGTTGGAAACGTGCTCCAGAGCATCGCGCTAAAGAACGCCTAGTGGTTTACTACGTCGCCGCGATCGTCCTGATCGCGTTCGTCTTCGACTTCATCAACGGCTTCCACGATTCGGCGAATTCCATCGCCACCATTGTTGGAACGCGTGTGCTGAGCCCGTTCGCCGCAGTGATGTGGGCCGCGGTCTGGAACTTTGCGGCCGCCTTCACGGCGGGCGAGCTGGTGGCCAAGGCGATCCAGAAGGGAATAATCCGCACTGACATCGTCACTCCGAATCTCATTCTGGCTGGCTTGCTCGGTGCAATCATCTGGAATCTGATTACGTGGTTCTACGGCATTCCATCGAGCTCGTCACACGCACTGATTGGAGGCTACGCGGGGGCAGGGGTCGCGAAGGCCGGCTGGTCCGCGATCACCTGGGGCTTGAAGTGGATTCAGACTCTGTCCTTCATCGTGATCTCGCCGCTGGTCGGAATGCTCGCCGGCTTCATTCTTATGGTCGCGGTCTACTGGACTTTCCAGAAGATGGCGCCCGCGCGCGTCGACCGTTTTTTCAGAGTGGCGCAGCTAATGAGCTCGGCCCTTCTGTCGCATGCACACGGAGCGAACGACGCCCAGAAGACGATGGGAATCATCGTGGGGCTGCTGGTATCGGTGAGGCCGCTAATGGCAAGCCAAACCGGCATTTTTCACCACCTGTATGTGCCCGACGAAGGAATCCCGCTGTGGGTGAAGCTCGCTGCCTACACCGCGATATCGCTTGGCACTTTGTTCGGCGGCTGGAGGATCGTCCACACGATGGGCTCGCGCATTACGCGTTTGCGCCCCGTGAGTGGGTTCGCTGCCGAGACCGGCGGAGCATTGGCGATCACGATCGCGACACACTACGGAATTCCGGTCAGCACCACCCACACGATTGCCGGCTCGATCATGGGCGCCGGTGCGACCTATCGGTTTTCCGCCGTGCGCTGGGGAATTGCGCGACGGATAGTCTGGGCGTGGGTCATCACCATTCCAGCGTCAGCGAGCCTCGCCGCGATCAGCTACTGGATACTGTCGAGCATCACGAGCTAGGAGCAGCTATGCTTCGTGGTGATGCTTGATCTGCTTTCCCTCGGCCAGATAAACGGCGTCTTCACCGATGTTGGTCGCGAGGTCCGCGATCCTTTCCAGATTCCTCCCGGCCAGAAGTAGCTCCAGCGAGGGCGTAATCGTTTTCGGATCGGCCAGCATGTGCGTGAGCAGAACCCGAAAAACCGAGTCGTGAAGGGAGTCCACGACGTCGTCGTCGCGGCAAACTTTTCTGCCGAGCGCTCCGTCCGCCCGGATAAAGGCATCCAAAGAGTCGCCGAGCATTTTCCGCGCGCGTCGAGCCATGACTTCGATTTCCGGAATACTGATATTGACCTTGGGCTTGTCGGCAAGCCTGATGGCGCTCTCCGCGATGTTCACTGCGTGGTCGCCGACTCGCTCGAGGTCGTTCGACACCTTGATCGCCCCGATGATGAATCGAAGATCGCGGGCCATCGGCTGCTGCAGCGCTAACAACTCGACCGCTGCCTGCTCTACTTCGACCTCGAGCCGATTGAGATCCACGTCGCCGTCGATGACGAGTTTCGCCTTTTCGCGATCGCGAGTCAGCAGCGCCTCGACAGCCATATCGGTGCGCTCTTCCGCCTTCGACGACATCGACAGCAGCTGCTCCTTGAGCGAGCCAAGCTGGTCGTGGAAATGGCGAAACCCGGCTGTAGCCGCGGTAGTAGTTTCTGTCATCCGAACCTCCCGGTGATGTACGCCTCGGTGCGCTCCTCGCGAGGTCGCGTAAAGATCTGATCCGTCGGTCCGAACTCGACTAGCTCACCCATGAAGAAAAATGCGGTGTGGTCGGATGCGCGCGCGGCTTGCTGGAGATTGTGCGTCACGATGATGATCGTCAATTCCTGTTTGAGCTCATAGACGAGCTCTTCGATTTTCTGAGTGGAACTCGGGTCGAGTGCGCTCGCGGGTTCATCCAGCAACAGCACTTCGGGCTGATTGGCGAGAGCTCGCGCGATGCAGACTCTCTGCTGCTGCCCGCCAGATAATCCGAGCGCGCTCGTACGCAATCTATCTTTTACTTCGTCCCACAGAGCGGCCCGGCGCAGCGAACGCTCAACGATCTCATCGAGAGATTCCTCGGTGTTCACTCCATTGATGCGCGGGCCGTAGGCGACGTTCTCGTAAATGGACTTGGGGAACGGATTCCATCGCTGAAAAACCATCCCGACTCTTTGGCGGATTGCGACGACATCAACGCGCTTGTCGAAAATGCTCTGACCGTCGAGGCACATTTCTCCCTCGTGCCTGATGCCGGGAATCAGGTCGTTCAAACGGTTGATCGATCGCAGAAACGTGGACTTGCCGCATCCCGACGGACCGATCAACGACGTGACCGCACGCGGAGGCACGGCAAGGTTGATTTTCTTGAGCGCCTGCTTCTTCCCGTACCAAAAGGAAAAGTCGCGCGCTTCGATAGACCCGAGCTGCAGCGTGGGGTCGGAGGTCGGAGTTTGCGCAAGAGCCGAGGTCATCCGAACCGACCCGTGATGTACGCTTCCGTGCGAGGATCTTTCGGAGCGGTGAACAAAGCGTTCGTTGGCGCGAGCTCTATCAGCTCACCCGCGAGAAGGAATGCGGTCCGGTCGGAGACTCTCGCCGCCTGCTGCATGTTGTGGGTGACGATGACAACGGTCACCGACTGGCGCAGCTCGTAGACGAGCTCTTCCACTTTCTGAGTGCTGAGAGGATCGAGCGATGCGGTTGGCTCGTCCAGCAGAATGACGCGTGGATGGGTCGCAAGGGCGCGCGCGATGCAGAGTCGCTGTTGCTGTCCGCCCGAAAGCGTCATCGCGCTTTCATTGAGGCGATCCTTCACCTCCTCCCAGAGTCCCGCGCGATGCAGCGCTTCTTCAACTATCTCGTTCACATTCTTCTGCGCCAAACGTGATTTCGGATCCGCTCGCAAGCCCGCCGCTACGTTGGTCCGGACGGACATTGTGGGGAAGGGCGTCGGCCGCTGGAACACCATCCCGACGTGCCGCCGCACCGCGGTCGGACTTGTCCCCTCGCCATAAATGGCGCTGCCAAGGATTTCCACCTGCCCATCCACGCGGGTATTGGGGGCGGTCTCGTGCATACGGTTGATGCACCGTAGCAATGTGGACTTGCCGCACCCGGATGGACCGATGATCGCCGTGACCGCCTGCTGTGGAACGACCATCGAGATGTCCTTGATCGCCGGCGCATTGCCGAAGAACGCCGACAGATGGCTCGTGATTATGCACGGCTTCTCCGGCGCGGCGGATTCGCGCGCTTCAGCCGCCGCGGCTCTCGGCGCGACGACGCGCGGTATCACGCGTGGCTCCAGCGAGACTTCAGTCGACTGGAGCACCGAACTTGGACCGGGTAACGAGTCGTGCCGCAAGGCTGATTACGAGAACTATCGAGATGAGCACCAGCGCGCCTGCCCAAGCCTGTGCATGCCATTCGTCGTAG
>JAXDME010000327.1:0-7909 GCA_034666285.1 Gemmatimonadaceae bacterium
GCGCGGATGACGAGATCGACAAACTCTTCAACTGGTGAGGAAGAGCTAGCGTGTCGATGATCAACTACGCCTCGCGCGAGATCAATTGTAAGATCGTTTACTATGGTCCCGGACTTGGCGGCAAGACGACGAATCTCGAGCACGTCTACGGCAAGGTGAAGCCGGAGACGAGGGGCAAGCTCATATCTCTGGCCACCGAGACAGAGCGTACACTCTTCTTCGACTTTCTTCCGGTCGACCTTGGAACCATTCGCGGCTTCAAGACGCGCTTCCACCTGTACACGGTGCCGGGCCAGGTCTATTACAATGCCAGCCGCAAGCTCATTCTCAAGAACGTCGATGGGATAGTTTTCGTCGGCGACTCGCAGGCGGAGCGCATGGAAGCGAATCTCGAATCGATGCAGAATCTCTACGACAACATGTCCGAGTACGGATACGATCTCACCCAAATGCCGTTCGTGATTCAGTACAACAAGCGCGATCTGCCGAACGCCGCTCCAATCGAAGATCTGCAGGCGGCCCTCAATCCCGGCTGGGAAGTGGAGGAGCCGACCAAGCGTCGCGTCACGCCCGATCCCTATCACGCCGGTGAGAACCTCATCGACCAGCTTCCCGGCGGAGAGTGGGTCGAGCGCGCGCCGTATTTCGAGGGAATTGCCGTCCAGGGTGATGGCGTGTTCGACACGCTCAAGGCCGTAAGCAAGCTGGTGCTGAAGGCGCTCGCCTAGCGGGGGAGGAGCCTCCGGTGAACCTTCCCAATACCATCACGGCCGGCCGCATTCTCGCCGCGCCATTCATAGCGGCACTGCCGTTCATAAATTCGCCCGGTGCGCGGCTCACCGCGTTCGTCCTCTACGTCGTCGCCGCCGTGAGCGATTATCTCGACGGCAAGCTGGCGCGCACACGCAATCTCATAACCGACCTCGGACGACTGCTCGACCCACTGGCTGACAAGCTGCTGCTGTTCGCCACTCTCATTCCTATGTTCGTTCTGATGGCGCCACCGAACGATGCTTTCATTCCAACCCGCGCGGAGAGCATGGATGCGGGCCGGCTGCCTTTTCTCACACCCTTTGGACCCGTTTTCCTGCCCTGGTGGGTCGTGGCGCTCGTGATCGGCCGCGAGATATTCATGACGGTATTCCGTCAGGCCGCGGCTCGTCGCGGAGTTGTCATCTCTGCTATTGGGCCAGCCAAGTGGAAAACCGGTTTTCAATCAGTCTGGGTTGGCTCCGCGTACTTCTGGTTTTTCGCCGCAACTCTTGCTGCACGGGAGTACTGGACCAGCGCCGGCTGGCGCGCCTTCGCCTACTTCAACGGGATAGTCGGAACTGTGGTGATGGTCATTTCAGTAGTTCTCACCGTCTATTCGCTAGGTCTCTATCTTCGGCGCTACGCCGGCGTGTTCGTCCGTTGAGCGCCAGCCAGGTCGAGCTGATCACCATTGGTGACGAGCTCCTCCTCGGCTTCACGATAGACACGAACGCGGCGCACATCTCCCGCGTTTTGGCGGCCGCGGGAATCGAGATCGTGCGTCGCACGACTGTCGGCGACGAAGCAGAGCAGATCGCTCAGGCTGTACGCGAAGCGCTCGACCGAACCGGAGCCGTGATCACTACCGGCGGGCTCGGACCGACAAGCGATGATCTCACAAAGCCAGCGGTCGCCCGAATCTTCGGTCGTGCGATGAAGCTCGACGAGGCTATCGCCACAAGACTGGAGGAGCGCTGGCGAGCGCGATTTCCCAACAGCTCCTTTCCCTCTACGAATAGAACGCAGGCGGAGATCCCGGAAGGTGCCCGAATACTCGTCAATCGTCACGGGACTGCTCCCGGTATCTGGCTCGAGGACGAAAAGGGCCGCTGGGTCGCGATGATGCCTGGCGTACCACGAGAAATGCGCGGCATGCTGGCCGAAGAGCTGTTGCCGGAAATCCAGGCTCGGATGAAGGGCGTCGAGACCGTTGTTCTTTCAGGCACATTACGCACAACCGGAATCGCGGAGTCTGCGATCGCCGAGCTGCTTGGCCCGGATATCTTTGGTCCTCCGCAGTCGGAGCTTGGATCTCTACCGCTCGCCTACTTGCCCGGCGTCGCCGGAGTCGACTTACGCGTGACGGTTAAGGGTATGGCTCGCCCGCAAGCGCAGAAGCTCGTCCAGGCAGCAATGCTGAAACTGCGGAGCAGAGTCGACGCGTACGCATACGGAGAGGACGACGCCGATCTCGCCGCAGTCGTCCTCGACAAGTGTCGCGCTTTGAAGTTCAAGCTCGCAGTGGCCGAGAGCTGCACTGGAGGCATGCTGGGCGAGCGCATCACCAGCATTCCCGGTTCGAGCGATGTATTCCTCGGCGGCGTTATAGCCTATGACAACGATCTAAAGAAGAAACTGCTCGGGGTCCAGGCCGAGGATCTGGAACGTTACGGAGCCGTGAGTGAGGAAGTAGCGCTTCAGATGGCGGCAGGTGTTCGCAAAAGAACCAACGCCGATGTCGGGATTTCGGTGACGGGGATTGCCGGGCCGGGAGGCGGCACACCCGAGAAGCCGGTTGGGCTCGTCTGGATTGCCGTGCACACTTCCGACGGAAAGGCACGGCGCTTCCATGTTGGTGGAGACCGCACAGAAATCAGACAGCGGGCGGCCCAGGCTGCTCTCGAGATGATACGTCGCACTCTTGCAAAAGGTTAAGTTTCGGACATGAAGCACTCGAAGAAGAAGGGAGATCAGGGTCCCCTCAGCGAGCAGGACGTCATGGGCTCGGAAGATGATTTCGCACCGGGTGGCGGGGACGGCGCGCAGGCTCAGGGTGCCGCGTTCGATGCAGGCTCCGAGACCGATCGGGCGGGGCAGGCCGACGGTACCGATACCTCGGTCGGCGATTCTGGAGTTGGGGGGGGCGGCGACCTGGCGACGGAGCGAGACAAATATCTCCGCCTCGCCGCCGAATACGACAACTATCGCAAGCGGTCGGCGAAGGAGCGCTCTGACGCCGGCACGCGCGCGCAGGCTGATCTCGTGAGGCAGCTCGTTGAAGCGCTCGACGATGTCGCGCGATTCGCACACATCGATCCGGCAACGACCGACGCCAGCACGGTAGTACAGGGCGTCGACATGGTCGAGAAAAAATTGCTCAAGGCTCTAGGCGGGGCCGGTCTCGAGATCATCAATCCGCTGGGGGAGACCTTCGATCCGGCGCTGCACGAGGCGGTAGCGACGGAGCCTACCACAGCGCCCGAGGACGATCACGTGGTTTCGCGCGTATACCAGCCCGGATACGTATTCAGATCGCAGCTGCTGCGTCCCGCCCGCGTGGTGGTGAAGCAGTGGAACGGCTGATCGCAGTCTCGCACGCCAGGTAAATGGCGCAGTCCAAGGATTTCTACAACGTACTAGGCGTAAGCTCCACGGCCTCGCAGGACGAGATCAAGAAGGCATACCGTAAGCTCGCCAAGAAGTATCACCCCGACGCCAATGCGAGCGACCCCAAGGCCGCCGAACGGTTCAAGGAAATCTCGGAGGCGAATAATGTCCTGAGTGACGCCGCAAAGCGGAAGCAGTACGACGAGATGCGCCGCTACGGTGCGTTCGACGGCGGGTTTGGCGGAGCAAGGTCACGTTCCGGTGGTGCTGGAGGATTCGGGGGGGGGCGCTCGAGAGGTGGCGAGCAGACGATCAACTTCCAGGACTTTGACATCGGGGGGCTTGGCGGGCTGGGCGATCTCTTCAGCTCCATGTTCGGGGGTGGGGAAGCGCGGGAGCCTGCGCGGCCGCGTGGCCCGGAAAAGGGCGATACTGTCGAAGCGACGCTCGATATCCCGTTCCGCACCGCGGCGCGCGGCGGGAAGGTCCCGATCGAGCTCGAAGTGCGAGAGGAATGTCCGACATGTCATGGATCCGGAGCGGCGCCCGGCGCCCAGCTGAAGATCTGCCCGGAGTGCAACGGCCGCGGCGTGATCTCGTTCGGTCAGGGCGGATTCGCGGTCAATCGGACGTGTCCGGTGTGCCTTGGCAAAGGACAGGTTCCCACCGAGCCATGCCCGACATGTCACGGCGCCGGCGAAGTACGCGTCAAGCGGAAAGTCGTGATCAATGTGCCCCCGGGAGTTGATACCGGCTCGAAGATTCGGCTCAAGGGGCAAGGAGGAAAAGGCGCTGCGAACGGGCCCCCAGGTGATCTCGTCATCACGTTCAACGTGCAGACCGACAAGTTCTACAGCCGGGACGGGCTCGACGTCATTGCCAAGGTTCCGCTCAATATCGCGCAGGCGACGCTCGGGACGAAGATAAGCGTGAAGACGCTGGACGGGAAAAAAGTGGCGATCAAGATTCCACCCGGCACACCATCAGGAAAGCGGTTTCGGGTGCGCGGTCAAGGCATCCAGAAAGGAGAGAAGAAGGGCGATCTCATAGTGGAAGTCTCCATCGCCGTGCCCGAGAAGCTGTCGGAAGAACAGGAGCGAATGATGAAGGATTTCGCCGATTCCGGCGGGATGAAATACTAGTTTCGCAACATCAGACTCAGTGAGCGTTTTATGAGAATCGGAATTCTGGGAACAGGAGTGGTTGGGAAAACACTGGGAGCCAAACTCTCGAGGCTGGGTAATGACGTGAAAATGGGCTCGCGAAGAGCGGGCGGCGAGAAGGCAGCGGCGTGGGTGAAGGAGACTTCCGGAAAATCCTCGGAGGGTACTTTCGCCGACGCGGCGGCGCACGGAGAGATCGTTTTCAACTGCACATCCGGAGCGGCGTCCCTGGAGGCGTTGACTGCCGCTGGCGCAAAGAACCTCGAAGGCAAGACTCTAGTCGACGTCTCGAACCCGCTCGACTTCTCCAAAGGGATGCCGCCGACATTCTTGGTTTGCAACACAGACTCGCTTGGCGAGCAAATTCAGAGCGCTTTCCCCACCGCGCACGTCGTCAAGTCGCTCAATACCGTAACCGCCGCAGTGATGGTCGAGCCGTCGATTATTCCTGGTGTCCATGACATGTTCGTCTCCGGAAATGATGAGAAGGCGAAGGCGCAGGTGATCAACCTTCTGAAGACCGGATTTGGCTGGAAGGAAGTCGTCGATCTGGGAGACATCAAGGGCGCACGAGCGCAGGAGATGTATTTGGCGCTGTGGGCGCGGATGTACATGAAATTTCAGACGCCAAACATCAATGTTCATGTCGCGCGCTGATTCGGACGCTACAGCCTTCTGATCCAAATATTGCGATAGCGCACGGGGTTACCATGATCCTGCAGCCGTAACGGCTGCAGCGCCGGATGCGCGGTGTAAACTGCCGGCCTGTCGTGGTAGGTGTTTCCGAAAATCTCGACGTTGTTCTGGATGAGCGCGCCGTTGTGCAGCACCGTCACGCGCGCTCGCTCGATCGGCTTACCTTGCTCGTCGAACCGTGGCGCTCGGAAAATGATATCGTAGCTCTGCCACTGGCCTGGCGGGCGCGACGCGTTGACCAACGGAGCGTACTGTTTGTAAACAGAGCCAGCCTGACCGTGGAAGTAGGTGGTGTTCTCGTAGGAGTCGAGCACCTGGATTTCATAGTGGTCCATCAGAAACACGCCACTGTTTCCGCGCTCTTGTCCTTCGCCTTTGACGACGGACGGAGTGGCCCACTCGATATGAAGCTGACAGTCAGCGAACGGCTCCGCGGTATGGATGTCACCTGTGCCCGCCACAACCTCCATATAGCCATCTCTCACCTGCCACTTCGCTGGACTTCCGTCGCTGCTGCGCCAGCTTGCGAGGTTCTTCCCATCGAAAAGGACGACGGCATCCGACGGCGGATCCGCGCTTGTCTTTCCGGGTGTGACGATGCGCGGCTCCGCCTTGGGCGGCGGGAACGGCACAGCATCCTGCGCACGTGATTCAGACCCCATTGCTTCGACAAGTACGAAGCAGACGACGAGCGGCCACAATTTCACCACGGGATCTGCGGCGACCGATAGTAGTTGACGCCGAGGTAGTTCCAACGCGGCGCATGAGCGGCGACTCGAGAGCGGAACCCGAGCCACTCGCGCGAGGCCTGCGGCGTCCACGCCACCTCCGCGATGGCCACCAAACGCGGCATCGCCAGATACTCGGCGGCTGCAATGTTCCGCACGGTCTCGCTCCATAGAGGGGCTTCGACGCCCAAAATGTTCTGCTCCGTGACCCCCGCGAGATATGCCGCCGGGTCCCAGTTGTAGGCGTCGTTCACTTCGACCAATCCCGCCCACTTGAGCCCGAGCTCGGTCTTCGGATCATACTTCATGTCGAGATACGTCTTGTTAGAGGGCGAGAGGATCAACTTGGAGCCGTACTTGAGCGCGGCCGTTGCCGAATCGCTCTTCCATTGCTGCGCGATGGTAGTTGACCTGATGCGCGCCTTGGTGATTTCCTCCCAACCGATCATCGTCTTGCCGTATTTGTAGACAATCGTCTGTACTCGCTCGATGAAGCGCACATACTGTTCGGGCGTGAGCGTTTGTACCTCGTCGCCCCCAATGTGAAAGTAGGCGCCGGGTGTCATCGCGCTGACTTCGCGCACAACGTCATCGAGGAAAGTGTAGGTGTCCTCCTTGTCCACGCAGACGGTGCTCCAACCCACGTCCGTTCCGGAATAGAGCGCCGACGGCCGGACACTGCAGGCTAGCTCGGGATACGAAGTGAGCCAGGCGTTGCTGTGACCCGGCATTTCTATCTCCGGGACGATGGTGATATACCGGTCCCGTGCGTACTGGATGATGTCGTGATAGTCCTGCTTGGTGTAAAACCCTCCTGGCCCGCCGCCGACCTGGGTGAGCGAGCCGATCGCGGTGAGCTTGGGCCGCGAGTCGATCTGAATTCTCCAGCCTTGATCGTCAGTGAGGTGGAGATGCAGATAGTTGAGCTTGTAAAGCGCGAGGAGATCGATGTACTGCTTGACCTCCCGTACAGTGAAGAAGTGCCGCGCGACGTCGAGCATCGCGCCACGATAGGCATAGCGTGGCTGGTCGACGATGTTGAGCGCTGGAATAGGCCAGATGCTGCGCTCCACGCCAATGTCGGATTCGATCTCGACAGGCAGCAACTGCCGGATCGTCTGCACTCCGTGAAAAAGTCCCGCCGGTGAATTGGCGACGAGTCGCACCGAGTCGGTTGTAACGGACAATCGGTAACCGTCTTCGCCGAGCGAAGCGGCGTCGCCCGTGAGGCGTAGCTCGATGCTGCCGGAGCCGCTGCCAGCCGAGGACACGGTTATCGGATAGGGAAAATCCGTGGATTTGCGGAGTTGGGCAGCCAGCGTCGCGCCGACCGCAGCGACTTCCGGGTTGGAGCCGACGACCGTGATGCGAGTGGTCCGAGTGAGCTCGAACGGTGCGCCGCCCGCAAGTGCGAGCGACGACGGTGCGGGAATGATACGAGGAGCCACCACGCCGTTGACCGGCGATGGCGGTGCAGGAGCAGGCGGGCTGCACGCCGCTGCGAACGCGGCTCCGCCAATTACGATGGCCAGATTCGAGTACGACATCAGTCCACGTGAGGACATCCAGCGTCTCCTGTCTTTGAATTGTGTGCACAAACTTGTGCCCGACAGACCGGCGAGTCTAGTTCGTCGTGAGCCCCGGCGACGGCCTTCCGATCGTTCGCGGAACAACTGGCGTCTTCGCTCCTCGCGGAAGCAGCGTCTGGAGATTTGCCAGCTCGAACGCCGTCGCGGCCATCACTGCTGAAGCCTGAATGAGATCGCTCTCGACCGCGTGATCGAACGTGTCGACCTGAGAGTGGTGTGTGTGGTTGTAGCCGCGCGATTCCTGGTCGAAGTTCCAGCCAGGAACTCCGTAGGGAATGAACGACAGGTGATCAGTGCCGCCTTTGTTGCCTTGGCGCACGTTCTTCGCACCCAAAGAGCTGACGGGAGCGAGAAGGTCCTTCCACAGCTGTTC
>JAXDME010000328.1:0-3143 GCA_034666285.1 Gemmatimonadaceae bacterium
GACGCGACACACGTCTTTGCGCTTCTCAGCTCCACTATGGAAGACGCGACCGTCGGTTGCTGGGACGCGAAGCTGACCTACTGGCTCGTTCGGCCGTGGAAAGCGGATGCCGGTATTGTCGTGCTTGCTTCAGTGGGCAAGCCCAATCATCCGTCATATCTATCCGGTCATAGCTGTGTGTCGTCATCTGGTGCGGCGGTGATAGCCTCGTTCTTCCCCGAGAGGGCGACGGAGCTAACCGCGATGGTGACCGAAGCGGGGCTGTCGCGCATGTACGGCGGCATTCACTACCGGTTCGACTGCGAAACCGGCCAGGCACTTGGAAGGAGCGTAGCTGCGTTCGCAATTGCGGCGGACAGGCGAGGCCGTTCTGAATTAACGGTGCGCGGCCGCGACAAGGACGACGAGCATGAGCGTGGCGACGGTGAGCACAAGGGCGGGGACTGAACTGACTGGTGGCGTATTCTCGCGGCGGATCGATCGGGAAGTTCGGTGTTAACGGTGCATTAGAAGAAGATTTCGAGAGAGTGGGCGGAGATCGAAAGGCCGCCCACTCTTAACCGACGTGAACTACCCAAAACCGCGCACGCGCCGTGATAGGACCTCACCGACGAGCGCGATAGCCAGCAGCACGAACAACCAAGCCGCCGACCCCGACGTGTTGTCGGCGAGGCTCGAAGTCCTTACTGTCGACGCGTTTGAACCGATCGCGGCGACAAGCCCGGCCAACGGCGCCTCGTCCGTCGGCGTCATTGTCGCCGAGCGCGGCATGTGCGGCGCGTAGGCCACGCTGCTCACCAATCCCGTCCACCATACACGATGGTCGCGGACGGCTCCGTCGCCGCCACCCATCCGCCACCTCCACGTATCCTCGTATCCGAGCTGAAGGGATCGTCCCGCGCCGTTTCTTCTCGCGGCAATCGCAACGGCGCCGGCTCTTTTCTCGAGCGGGATCGCCTCACTTCGAAGGGATGTGATTGGCGACAAGGCAAGAGTTGCGAGCGTTACCGATCCGCCAGCCTGAATTGCGCGGGCTTCGGAACTTGCGCGGCCACCTGCTCCAGCGCGAAGCGGAGCCATCGCGTCGAGTGACGCTGCCTCCGGCACGAGCACGACTCCACCACCGCTTCGTACAAACTCAACAATTCGATTCGCGTAGGTCGCGGCCGCGCCATCGAGTGCTACGACCGCCGAGTATCGCGAAGTGTCGATCACGGCGGAGGAGCCCTGCGTGACATCGACGCCGGGCGCGACGCGAATGAACGCGTCCACATTCCAGCCTTCCTCCTCGAGCGCGGCGGTGACGAACTTGGACTCCCAGCCAGCGTCGCCGATGACCAGAACTTTGTGAAGCACAACTGAATCGCGCGACACAGTGGACGCGAAAGACCCTTTTGCCTGTACGCTTAAGTTGCCCGCGACGGACGCCAGCGACAGCGCTGCCCCAGAGTTTTGCGCCCGTACCGTGTCGATCACGCCCACCTCGTCACGTATCACAACCGAAGATCCGCTCGGCGCTCCGACCAGCACCTTCGTCCCGCCTGCCGGTGACGCGATGGGCTGAGCGTCGATCATCACGGGCGGAAGATCACCGCTCCACGTCACTCTGCTTCCCGCACCGGCCAATGCACCCAGCCACGCCCTCTCTACCCGCGATGGCATGCTGTCCAGCTGCACATGAACCGCACTCGGCGCTTTTGCCAACGCGCTCCACTTCGCGAGCGTGCTTCCAACGCCGCGGGAAGTTACGGATTGCCGTCCAGAATCGGCCTGCGGCTGCAATGATTGCCACAACATCACGGCGAGCGCGACGATCACCACTCCGCGCAGAAAGTGCTCGAGCCCAACTCGCATCTCAGCGCGTGAGAGCATACACGATGATGTTCACGCCGAAGCGCGTGTTGTCCACTGTCGAGAACCGCTTGCTGTCCGGGTGGTAGTTCCACTCCGAGCTGTAGTCCTTGCTGCTGTACAGAACCGCGATGCGGTCGCCCTGCATCACAGCCTGAAGATTCTTGTGTACGAGATTATCGCCCCAACCATTGAGCTCGTGACTCGTCGCCGGCGGACCATCGCTGAACTTGAAGAATGCGCGGTATATCTCGTTATCGTTCGGGAGATCCTTGAGCGGCGAAAACGTTCGCGCGATTTCCTCAGTTGCCGTCTTGTGAAAGACTCCGCCGATGTCATGGTTGTGGTCGTCGATGAACAGCATCCCGCCACGCTCGACAAGCTTGCGTGCGTTGCGACGCTCAGCCTCACTGAAACGAAACGGTAGATGACCGGTGAGATACACGAGCGGATACTCGAGAATCGCCTCCGAAGACAGCGGCACAATTGAACCCGATGGCGCCACCGCGATCGATGTGTAGCGCGCGACCGAATCGATGATGTTTGCCGGCAGGTCAGGCGCGCTGTCCCAGTCGCCCGAGTCGTACTGACCGGTGCAGAACACGAACTCGCTCCGCATCAGCCGCCCGTCCACGCGGGAAGCCCAGGCGTCGCCTGAGGTGGACCGTCGAGTACTCGGCGCGCCCGAAGCAATGGCAACGTCGCATCGCGGCCGGCGCGAATCGCATCGGTGGTCTCGCCAAGCGCGGCGGCGAAGTCGGGGAGCGACGAAAGTGCGTCGACGCGCATCAGCGACAGCTCGGTGGTTGCGCGCCCCGGCTGTTTCTCGATCAGGTCGAGCACCGCACCAAATCGCGCCGACAATCGGACACGCGTCGAGTCGGCAAAGGAGCGCGGCGTGCGGCTGTTAGGACTCCCCTTCTCCTTACCGGCGAGACGAACGCGCTTGAGATCGACGATGATCTTTGGCGGCGTGCCGCGCAGGTACAATCGATTGGCGAGTCGCGCACGGTCGAGCGCCTTGAGCGCCGCGCGCATCGGCGGCAGTGCCGGCCCCGGCTCAGCGATCTTCAACGACCGGACGGCTTCCCAAAGCGTCTTGTACGCGTTTCCCAGATCGGGATCCTTTGTCGCGTTGATCTGGTCGGGTGACTCCATCTCCTCGACAGTTGCAGCCTGGTCGCCGGCTTGCTGCTGCACGGGCGATTCCTCTCCGTCGGAGAGAATGTCTCGAACCCGCTTCCGAATATCGTCCTCCAGGTTGCCGATCTCGGTGGAGCGCTTCACCAACT
>JAXDME010000329.1:0-11039 GCA_034666285.1 Gemmatimonadaceae bacterium
TACGACGCAGAGCGAGAGGCCGCGATCGGAAATGCCAGATTCCGCGCGATTCGCTCGCTGGTCGGCAACCTGCTTCTCATCATACTTGCTGCTGTTCTCTTCACGATTCACTGGCGCTGGCTGAGACGGCGCGATGCCCTGCCGGCAGCTGCCTAACCGCAGATCACGGCGAGACTACTCTGAGTGACTGAGCAGAATCCCTCTTTTACCCGCGGGATGTTCGCGGGTGTCGTACTGGACTCGCTTCTCTTCCCCTATCCGCGCCGGCTCGACGAGCGCAATCCTGACGAGGCACGGACCGTCCGCCGGTTGATCAAGGAGCTACGGGGAATGGACGGCGACTTGATCGACTCTGCGAAGTTCGACGAGGAAGAGACGATTCCTGAGAACGTCATTCGCGCGTTCGCCGAGATTGGAATGCTGGGACTTACCATCCCGAAGAAATACGGCGGGCTCGAGCTCTCGGCGTCGGCGTATGCGCGCGTGTTCGAGACGCTGTCGACGATCGACGCGTCGCTTGCGGTAATGGTCGGCGTACATTGCGGCCTCGGGTCGAAGGCGATCGTGCTTCATGGCAACGATCAGCAGAAGGAGCGGTACCTGCCTCCTCTTGCCCGCGGCGATTTTCTCGCTGCCTACGCTCTGACCGAGCCCGACGTCGGGTCTGACGCACAGAACATCAAGACGACGGCGACACTGGCCAAGGATGGATCGCACTGGCGTCTCAACGGCAAAAAGATCTGGATCGGCAATGGGCATCGCGCCGGAGTGATCGCGACATTCGCGCAGGCGTTCGTGCAGCGTCGTGGCGAGAGCACTCAGCGCACGACGGCGTTTCTCATTCGACCCGACATGCCTGGTTTCCGTGTCGTGGGCACAGTGCGCAAGCTTGGCATCCGTGGCTCGACGCAGGCCGAGCTGAGCTACGAAGGAATGCAGGTACCAGCCGATCATCTGCTGGGCAGCGTCGGCAGAGGCTTCAGCGTCGCTGTCCATGTATTGAATGCGGGGCGACTGACTCTCGCCGCGGGTTGCACCGGCGGCACCAAGCGTACGCTCAAGGAGATGACCGCGTACGGCGAGCAGCGCGTGCAGTTCGGCCATCCGCTTGCGGACTTCGAGATCACGCAGCGCAAGCTCTCGAGAATGGCCAGCGACATCTACGCTTCGGACGCGATGCTCGGCGTTCTGGCATCGCTGGTCGATCGTGGCGACAAGGATTTCTCACTCGAAGCCGCATGCGCCAAAGTCTTTGCCAGCGAGATGGTCTGGCGTGCGGCAGACGATATGGTGCAGCTCGCTGGCGGCCGCGGTTACGTCAAGCCGTATCCGTACGAGAGGATGCTCCGCGATTCACGGATCAATCGCATCTTCGAGGGTGCGAACGAGGTACTGAGGCTTTTCATCGCGCTCAACGGAGTGCAGGCCCCAGCCGAATCCCTCAAGGAGATCGGGTCCGCCCTGAGGCGTCCACTTCGCAACCTCGGCTTGCTGAGCGGGTACGCGACCTCGCGGGTGAAGTTGAGATTTGGTCAGACCGCGACGCTGGACATCGACGTCCACGAGCGGCTCAGGAAGCACAAGGAATATTTTGAGAAGCACGTCGCCGAACTGGGGTCGGGCACTGACCGGGCGATCATCCGCCACCGCGAGAAGATCGTCGACAGGCAGCTCGTGCTCGAGCGATTGGCGAACATGGCAATCGATTTGTTCGCAACGGCGTCAGTCATCGCAAGGACGCAGAGCCTGATCGACGAGCGCGGTGTGGAGACCTGCGAGAGGGAGATCGCGCTGTGCGATCTATTCTGCGTCGAGGCGGGCCGGCGCTTCCGAGCGAATCGCAACCGGCTCGACGGACGAGAGGAAGAGGTGGACGAAAACCGTCGCGGTATCGCGGCCGCCGTCCGCGAAGGGAAGGGCTACTTCGTGACCGACGCTATCCTCGACGAATAAAGCGCTCGTCTCCTCGTGCGCGGCTATTGGGGAGGCTGTTGCGGCGGCTGGCCTGTGATTGACGTGACCGCCGTGTCGACGGTCTTGAGGACCTGGATCAGAATCTGTGGATTTCGATCGAGCGTCTGCACGACGCGATTCACGATCTTGGCGACGTTGTCGAGATCCACATACAGGTAGGCCTCGGCCAGAACCCCGACAATTCCGAGTTGGACCTTTTTGATCCCGACGTCGACGCCGGCGGTGAGCTGCACCAGGTTCATCGCGTTGGCGTCGAGTGCGACGTGCGCGCGGACATCGGACACCGTCAGGCCAATCGAGTCGACCGAGAGCTCGGGGATCTCCAGGATCACATCGCGGTTTGGAGTGAGCGACGTAGTCGCCGCGTAAGCACGCTGGCCTGTCACGGGCTGCTGCTGGGCGGATGCACTCGCCGCAATCATCGTGCAGAGGGCAAGTCCGGCGAAGAGAGTTCCTGCACGCATCGTCACAATCTCCTGGGTGGAGGGCTTGTCGCCCCTGGGCCTAACCGCAGTGCGTCCGACAGATTCCTTAGCGAAGCAACGAAGTGAACACGCCCCCGCGCGCCGCGAATCGTGAGCGTCGCGCTCGGCATCAACGCCGTGACGCCAGCGCAAACCGAGTACCGCCCCCGCGATTCGTCTGCGAGTCCGACACTTATCGCAGCCGCAAGATTGGTGCGAGTCCAGGTTTTCTGTGAAATGTCAAAAACGAGCGTCGTGTCCACGGTCTGACCGGGTGCGATGATGGTATTGATGCCGGAAGCAGATTCGCTACCCGATCCTGATGTCGCCGAGATGTGGATCCCGTTTCCGCCTGGACATGCGCCCATGGCCGCAGGTGCACCCGAGTCCGGTCTCGCGTTCGACAACGATGCCGGATTCTGGCTTCGACCGGTCGTGGCAATGCTCACCCCGAGGGTCGTTGCTATTATCGGCACGATCAACCGATGACGCGTCACGGAGTCGGCGGCCTCGCGCTTTGCGCGCCAGTGCCGGCGCTGCCTCCCAGGAAAGCGCAATCGGTGGCGGAACTTCCGGCTGGCGAGGATGATTGAGCGTTCGATGATTGCGAGCGTGTAGCCGGCGCACTGGTGCCAACACCGAGGATATTGGCGAGGCATTCACCATTGAGCCGGCCAACCAGCTCCACCGCGACGTAGACGTTTCTATAGGTAGTCCCCGGCACAATCGGAGACGGCAGATTGTCGCGCTGGACTACCCGCAACGTGTCGCCGCCCCAGCAAAGTCGAACGCGGACATTGGGTTGCTTGGCGAAGCGCACTTCGTCGGCGTGAACTCCAACGCGCAGAATGATGTCAGCCCCGCCATTGCGTCCTCGGCCGATTCCGAAAGAAGCAGTGTCGGATCGGAAGCGTATCGTTGTATCGGTGTTGCGTACGGAAGTGGACGAAGAGTCGGTCACTCTCACTCCAGTCGCAATGTCCGAGAGCATCGCCGCGCACGTCGCGATCGACGCGTCGCTGGCAACGGAAGATTGCGCGTTGGCCGGCTTAGCGAAGAGGAGCAAGGAGACAAATCCGCACGCCGATACAGCGTACGTTTTTAACGTTGCGCGCATCGCAGTCCTGAAGATTCGTGTGCGGGTTGTTCAACATTTATGCCCTGCACGAATTTTCTTACCGGCCGACGACGAACACGAACTCTCCAAAACGACGGGCGAGGTTTTTGCAATCGCCCATGAACGAACCACTCGCTCGTCAGATGGTTTGCCGGATTCGTGGCGAAAACCCGTCGTCGCTACCTCTCTGAGGAACTCTGTATGCGCAATGCATCGCTGCAGCATGTCTTCGTCGCCGCGCTCGCACTTGGCGCGGCGATTCCCTCCACTGGCTACGCACAGGCAAGATCGACAGCGGCGCGGGGACCAGGATCGGGGCAACCATGGCAGTGCACGCCAAGTGATTCGTCTCGAGCGTTCAATCGAGCATTGCGAGCGGACAGCCTCGGGCGCGAACGCGCCAGCGGCGGTTCAGTACCCGGAGCGACGGTTACCGGCGGCACGCTGCGGTCGCATGAATATCCGGAATACGACGTGGTGCTCGACATCCCGAACCTCTGCGTCAATCGAATCTTCCTGAAAGTCGACAGCCTGACGGCGAAGCTTAATCTGAACGCGAAGATCGCAAACCTGGTACGCGTCGATGCGGGCGCCGATGTCCTGATCGGCAACGTCGATCTCACCGTTCAAGGCGTCAGGGCGCAGGCGCTTCTGCTCGTGGATCTGGACGACGTCGTGTACATCGTCGATCAGACCCTGACGTTCGTCGACAATCATCCGGAGATCGTGCAGCAGCTCGGGAGCACGCTGCAGAACACGGTCGGCGCGGTCGGTGGTCTCGTGAATCGTCTGCTGCTCGGAACAGTCACGAACGCGTTGGGCCAGACGGTTCAGCGGCTAATCGATCCGGCGAGCGGCTCAATAATCGAGAAGGCGCTCAGCGCCGCTGGTCAGCAGGCCGCGGAGAAAGTGGTTGGCAACATCACGCAGCTGCCGGTGATCAACCAATCGACGGACAAGTCCGGCAACATCATCAAGCGAGCGAAGGACGCCGCTACCAATGCGGTAGTTCAATACACGTTGAGCAAAGCCGGCAAGCTGCTGACCGCCAGCATCATCCAGGCGGCGACCCGCTGATCAGCGGCGAGATCAGCCCGCGTCGCCCAGCGTTGGAATGAACTGCGGCGCACGGCGCTGCTTGGTGGCCTGCTCGTAGGCGTAGGCGATCTTGATCAGTGTTGGCTCGCTGTACGCGCGCCCGAAGAAAGAGATGCCGACGGGCAACCCGTGTGACAATCCAGCGGGGACATTGATGTTCGGGTATCCCGCCACCGCCGCGGGTGTCGAGCTCGCACCTGTGAAATGATCGCCGTTGATGAGATCGGTGGGCCACGCTGGATTCCCCGTCGGTGCCACGATCGCATCGAGCTTGTACTTGTCCATCGTAGCATCGATACCATCGGTGCGTGACATCTTCAGGTTGCTGGCGAGCGCGTCCAGGTACTTCTTCTCGGTGAGCGGGCCTTTCGCCTGCGCCTGGATCATTATCTCCTGACCGAAGTACGGCATCTCCTGATCCTTGTGCGCTTCGTTGTAGGCAATGATGTCCGCCAGCGATTTCACCGGCGCCCTGGGGCCGAGTGATTCGAGATACTTGTTGAGATCGGCTTTGAATTCGTAGAGCAGCACGTCGAACTCGGTGTCGTCGAACTTGCCGGCCGTCTCGATGTTGGCGGGATCGACGATCACTGCGCCATTCACCTTCATGGCATCGATGGCGTCATTCACGAGCTTGTCTGTGACGTCGCTGTAGCCGAAGAACTTCGTTCGTGCGACACCGATTCTTGCCCCACGCAATCCGTTCGGGTCGAGAAACTTCGTGTAGTCATTTAGACCACGCGTGCCGGCAGATGATGTCGCCGAATCGCGCGGATCCGTTCCCGCCAGAACGCCGAGCAGGATTGCGGCGTCGCGGACGGTGCGGGTCATCGGGCCAGCCGTGTCCTGACTGTGCGCGATCGGGATGATTCCCGCGCGACTCACGAGCCCGAGCGTCGGCTTGATCCCCACGATTCCGTTCACTGAAGAGGGGCAGACGATCGACCCGTCCGTCTCTGTCCCGATACCCACGGCGCACATGTTCGCCGATATAGCGGCCCCGGTACCGGAACTCGAGCCGCACGGATTTCGGTCGAGCACGTACGGGTTCCGCGCCTGTCCGCCGCGTCCGCTCCAGCCGCTCGACGAGTGCGTCGACCGGAAATTCGCCCATTCACTGAGATTGGTCTTCCCCAGCAGGATTGCGCCGGCCGTCCGAAGCTTGGCCGCGATAGTGGCGTCCTGGAGCGCGATCGATCCCGCCAGGGCATACGAGCCGGCAGTGGTCGTCATCCGGTCGGCGGTGTCGATGTTGTCCTTGATCAGAATCGGAATTCCGTGCAGAGGCCCGCGCACCTTGCCAGCTTTCCGCTCACGATCGAGGGTGTCGGCGATCGACAGTGCGTCGGGATTGATCTCGAGTATTGCCCGAAGTGTTGGCCCGGAGCGATCGAGCGCCTGGATGCGGTCGAGATACTGCTGGGTTATCGACCGCGCCGTCATCCGCCCGCTAACCATCGCCGACTGCAGATCAGCAATGGTCGTTTCCTCGAGCGCAAACGGTGCGATTGAGAAACGATCTTTGCCAGAAAGTGGCCGATTCACTCGGTCCGTTAACGCTTCCGCTGACAACGGTTTGCCACGCATAGCAAGAGCACCCGCCACCGCACCGACCCGCACGAAATCTCTACGATCCATGATGATCCTCTGAGGAGAGACGTGTGAACAATTTTGGCGCAGTCAATCGAAATCGAGCGCGAGATCGAGCGCCGGCGCGGAGTGCGTGAGCGCGCCAACGGATATCCAGTCAACTCCAGTCTCGGCGATCCCTCGCACCGTTTGGAGCGTCACACCACCGGACGCCTCCGTCACCGCGCTGCCGTCGACCAGCTTCACCGCCTCCCGCATCTCTACCAGCGACATGTTGTCCAGCATGATCACGTCCGCACCAGCAACGATCGCCGTCCGTACCTGGTCGAGATTCTCACACTCCACCTCCACCTTGATCCCGGCTGGCCCGACCTTTCGCGCCCGCTGGACTGCGATCCTGATGTCGCCGTCCACAGCGGCGAGATGGTTGTCCTTGATCAGCACTCCGGAGGAAAGATCCATTCGATGATTCAGTCCCCCGCCCGCCCGCACCGCGTACTTCTCAAGTCGTCGCAAACCTGGTGTGGTTTTTCGAGTGTCGAGAATATGGGCGCGGGTTCCAGCCACAGCATCCACATAACGTGCGGTCAGCGACGCAATTCCCGACAGGTGCTGCACGAAGTTCAGCGCCACACGCTCGGCGGACAGGAGTCCACGCGCATGCCCGGAGAGGAACATCACAGGCGTATCCCGATCGACCCGGCTCCCATCGTCGTGATCGATCCGCACGGTCACCGCGTTGTCCAGCTGCTCGAATGCTTCACGCGCTAGCGGGAGGCCCGCGATTACGCCTGGCTGCCTCGCCACCAGTCTGCATCTCGACCGCCGATCGGATAGCACAGTCGCGGCGGTCGTGATGTCGTGCCTTGTGTCATCCTCCTCGAGCGCGGAGGTCACGATCGCGCGAGTTTCCTTCGCGGTCAGTGGAAAGTGAAGACCTTCCTCCCAGAAAAACCCATGGGCGGAAAGCTCGTTGTCGCGCCGAACAGTCATTCCCCCGGATCCACCGTGGCTTCGGGAACCGGAGAGAGCGGAGTCTGGCCTCCGATCGAAACCATCCGCTCGATCGCCAGACGCGCGCGTGCGGCGATGTCCGACGGTACGGTGATTCGGTGCTCCATCCTCTGCAGAGCCCTGAGTACCTTCGGCAGCGTTGTCACCTTCATGAATGCGCACACAGCCTCCGGATTCGCGGGGTGAAAGGTCTTGTTTGGATTCTCGCGACGAAGCCTGTGCAGAATTCCGACTTCCGTCGCCACTATGAACTCGTCGTTCGGCGAGATCTTCGGACGCTTGATCATTCCTTCAGTAGACAGAATCTGTACGCCTATCGGATCGATGTCGCCCGCTGACACCGCCTCGACCACACTCGTCGCGCAGCCACATTCAGGGTGGATCAAAAACTCGGCGCCCGGATGCGCAGCACGTTGCAGCCTGATGTCTTCCGGATCAATTCCCGCATGCACGTGGCACTCGCCCATCCACACGTGCATGTTCGTGCGGCCCGTGATGCGACGCACGTGCGCGCCCAGGAACATGTCAGGCAGAAATAGAATCTCACGATCGGCCGGAATGGAATTGACGATCTCGACCGCGTTTCCCGACGTGCAGCAATAATCGCTCTCCGCTTTCACTTCCGCCGTGGTGTTCACGTAGGACACCACGACAGCCCCCGGATGCTCGGCCTTCCAGTCCCGCAGCTGGTCCGCATTTATGGTGGCCGCGAGGGAACACCCGGCAGCCAGATCCGGAAGCAGCACGGTCTTCTGCGGTGATAGCACCGCGGCAGTCTCGGCCATGAAGTGCACACCACAGAATACGATGACGTCGGCCTTCGTCTTGGCCGCCTCACGGCTCAAGCCAAGTGAGTCACCAACGAAATCGGCGACGTCCTGCACTTCCGGTCGCTCGTAATTGTGGGCGATGATCACTGCGTTGCGCACGCGTGCGAGACTCCGGATCTCCTGCTGCAGCCCGGCATACGGATTGACCGTCGTATCTACCATTCGATGTGCTTGCCACTCCATTTACGTTTGGCGCGCGGAAAATCACTTCTATAATGTCCGCCGCGTGACTCCTTTCTCAACAGCGCCGCGTCGGCGATGAGATGCGCGGTCTGCACCATGTTCATCTCCTCGGTCGCCCCGACCGGCAGGCGTGACTCGATCTCGGCAAGCTTCGCGACCCCGAGTCTCAATCCTTTGGCGCTTCGATCGATTCCGCAATAGTCCCACATCACCTGTCTGATGGTGTCGGCCGCAACCTGTGCGGCGCCGCGATCTCGCAGTGCCGGCGCATCCCAGGCCCTCTTGCGCGGAGGCGTCGGCAGCTTCTTCACCTGAATCATGTCTCTCGCCACACGCTCGGCGAATACCAGACCTTCCAATAGCGAATTCGAGGCGAGGCGGTTCGCGCCGTGAACCCCGGTTCGCGCAACTTCGCCGCAGGCATACAGCCGATTGAGACTTGCTCTGCCGCGGAGGTCCGTGACGATTCCTCCCATCATATAGTGTGCGGCTGGCGTGATCGGTATCAGATCGTTGGCCGGATCGACGCCGCGGGCACGGCAGATGGCGAAGATTCCCGGGAACCTTTTCTCGAACGTCTGGCCGAGCATCCGGGCGTCAAGAAAAACGCGCCTTCCGCCAGCCTTCTCGCGGAAAATAGCGCGTGCTACGATATCGCGAGGAGCAAGCTCGGCGAGCCGATGCCGCTTCAGCATGAAGCGCTCGCCATCCTCGTTGAGCAGAACCGCGCCTTCGCCGCGCACCGCTTCCGAGATCAGCTGCAGCGGATTCTCGGGAGTGTCCAGCGCGGTCGGATGGAACTGAACGAACTCCATGTCGGCGAGCGTTGCGCCGGCGCGATGCGCGATGGCGTAGCCGTCGCCGGTCGCGACCTGCGGATTGGTGGTGTACCTATAGACCTGCCCGCATCCCCCGGTTGCCAGCACAGTCGCGTCGGCGATGATCTCGACCGGTTTGCCCGCAACCGTCGCGCGGACGCCGAACGTCACGCCGTTCTCCACGATCAGGTCGAGGATGCGTGCTTTCTCGAGCACGTCGATGTTCTCGCTCTCTTTCACCTTCTTGATCAGAGTGCGCGCCACCTCTGCGCCCGTTTGATCGCCGTGCGCGTGGACGATTCGGCGTCTGGAATGCGCCGCTTCACGACCAAGCTTGAAGTTTCCACCTGGCTCCAGATCGAACTGCGCACCCGCGGTCGCCAACTCACGAACACGCGCGGGACCTTCCTCGACGAGGACCTGGACAGCTTTTGCGTCGGCGAGGGCAGCGCCCGCGGCCAAGGTGTCCTGCCGGTGCAACTCGGGCGAATCTCCGGCGCCAAGCGCCGCCGCGATCCCGCCCTGAGCGTATGCAGTCGCGCTATCAAACAGCGACCTCTTGGTCAGCACCATCACGTCGCCGTCAGCGGACGCGCGCCATGCGGTGTGGAGACCAGCAACTCCGCTTCCCACCACGAGAAAGCGCGTACGTATTCGGCCGACCATGCTCTGAAATCAATGCGCGACGTGATGTGTTTGAAAGGGGCCGACCATTCCTTCTTTGCGCTCAACAAGCATCGTCGGCTCGTCTTGCACACGGTTGTGTTCTGGGCGATTCTTCTGTTCAGATGAGAAAGCTGATCCTCGTCACCTCCCTCCTGCTCGCCGTACACATCGCTCTCCTTTTCACTCGTCGGAACGCCAAAGCCGAGGGAAAAGAGGCGTCGCCAACCCGAATCGGGATCGTGCTGGATGTCGGTGGGCGAGGCGATAAATCGTTCAACGACGGCGCCTACGCCGGCGCTGACAGCGCCATGAAGATGCTCGGCTCCAATATCCGTTTCATCGAACCCGGTGAAGGCGCGGATCGCGAGGCGGGACTCAGATTGCTGGCTGCCGAGGGGATGAATCTCGTCATCGGCGTCGGGTTCATTTTCACCGACGACCTGGCGAACCTTGCGAAGGAATATCCCGGAACCGCATTCGCAGGCATCGACTACGCGCTGGCGACTGACAACAACGGGAACGTGATTCCGCCGCCTCCCAACGTGGCCGCACTCAAGTTCCGCGAGGAGGAAGGGTCGTACCTCGTGGGCGCGCTTGCGGCGCTGGTTGGTCACTCCAAGAAAGTTGGATTCGTGGGCGGCATGGATATCCCGTTGATCCACAAATTCGAGGCAGGCTATCGCGCCGGAGTGAAAAAGGTCTGCCCCGATTGCCAGGTGATAGCGCAGTACGCCGGCGTGACACCCGACGCGTTCAAGAATCCTGGCAAGGGCAAGGAGCTGGCGTTGAGCCAGTACAACCAGGGCGTCGAGGTGATCTTCCACGCCGCGGGCTCGACGGGACAAGGTGTCTTCGAGGCGGCGCGCGCGACCAACAAGCTGGCGATCGGAGTGGACTCGGATCAGAACGACGAAGCGCCCGGCCATGTTCTCACTTCGATGGTGAAGGGCGTGAACACCGCGACGTTCGACGCGATCCGCAGGGTACAGAGCCACACCTTCAAGGGCGGCATCTACTCATTCGGATTGAAGGAAGGCGGTGTCGGATACATCTACGATAACCGCAACCGCGGGCTCATCCCCGACAGCGCTCATGCACGGGTCGAGGAGCTCAAGCAGGAGATAATCGCCGGAAACATCAAGGTGCCAAGCACTCGATGAAAGAGGGGGAAGGGGGAAGCGGGAAGCGGGAAGAGGGAAGTGCGGGATCAGTCCGTATGCTCGGGATAGAGAAATCTTTCGGCCCCGTGCGGGCGCTTCGAGGCGCATCACTCGAGGTGATGCCG
>JAXDME010000330.1:0-2964 GCA_034666285.1 Gemmatimonadaceae bacterium
ATTGCCATTTATCTGCCCGCCTCTGCCACGCGCTTTATGGGTCTGTGCAGATCGAGACGACGAAGCCGCTCGATTTCCCTCGGGTGCATACGACCGTAAGCGGGGCTGATAATTCGCCCGCGATCCAGAATCGCGAACAGAATGATCAGGAGCGCGATGTTCAATGAGCCCAGTATCGTCGCGTACATCATCCCCGGTCCGATCCCGGCCGCGCTAAGTCCAAGCATCACCGACGCAATCAGAACGATGTAAACGAGCGCGAGCGGGAGCATGAACTTCCAACCGAGCGACATCAGCTGATCGTAGCGGAAGCGCGGCAAAGTCCAGCGAATCCACATGAATAGGAAGATGAAGAACAACATCTTCGTCAGCATGATTCCGATCGAGAGGAGCGTCAGCCAGCCGCTGAAGGGACCGATGTTGTCGCGCGCCGTAAACGGCACGTCCCACCCGCCAAAGAAGAGCGTCGCCATCAACGCGCTCGCCGTAACCATTCCTCCGTACTCCGCGATGAAGAAGAGCGAGAACTTCATCGCGCTGTATTCCGTGTGATATCCGGCGATCAGCTCGGATTCCGCTTCGGGGAGGTCGAACGGAAGCCGGTTCGTCTCGGCGAACGCGGATACCATGAAGATGAAAAACGCCACCGTCAGGTTCACGACATTCCATCCACCCCACGCCTGCTGGTTGATGATGCTGTTGAGACTGACATTGCCGGCCAGCAGCAGCACAGGGATGGTGGACATTCCCATCGAGATCTCGTAGGAGATCATCTGAGCGCTCGAGCGCAAACCCCCAAGCAGCGCGTACTTGTTGTTCGAGGACCAACCCGCGAGCACGATGCCGTATACGCCGAGCGACGTGAGCGCGAGGATGAAGAGAAAGCCGACCGGCAAGTCCGCAACCACCATGTCGATCCTTCCCCACCGCGTCGGCAGCGGAGCGCCGAAGGGAATGACACACCACGCGGTAAGGGCGGGAATGAAGGAGAGAATCGGAGCGAGCACGAAGAGCGGTTTATTTACGCCCTCGGGCATCGTTTCTTCCTTCATGAAATTCTTCAAGCCATCCGCCGCCGGCTGAAGCCATCCCTTCCCGACTCTATTGGGACCGTGCCGATCCTGGATCCAGGCAGAGATTTTTCTTTCCGCAAGTGTCAGCATCGCGATCCCGACCATGTAGATCGAGAAGATGATGATCATCTTGATGATTGTGGCGATGAAGAAGACTCCGCCGCTAACCGGAGGCATATTGGGATCGGCGATCTGCAGCAGCGCAGGAATAAACCGAAGCGTGCTCACGCCGCACCCACCGCGATCGGAGCGTTTGGCCCTGTTGACGAAGCGTTGGCGAGGGGCAATCCCTTGAACCCGATCGAATCGTAGCTGAGGCCGGCGAACGCTTTGTTGGACGATGCGAGGCTGGCGAAGACTTCGGACGGAAGGAAGAAGTTGCTCTGCTTGCCCATCGCGCCCAGCAAATCGCCGAGCACGAGCCAGCTCGGGCGCGTGTCTCCCGGAGCCTGACGCGCCTGGGTAAAGCGCTGCACCCTGCCGCGAAGGTTCGTGACGGTTCCCTCTTCTTCGGAAAAGTTTGCGATCGGAAGCACTGCCGAGGCGTTTTTCGCGACTTCGGGAAGAATCGATCCGATCACGATTACTTCGCTCGCGCGTGAAATCGCCGAGGCGTCGATGCCCTCGAGATCCTCTCCCGCGACCACGAGCACGTCACCCTGCTTCAGTCCCGCGAGTAGATCCTTCGTCTTGCTGAACCCAAGCGCCTGCGCGCCGTGAACGTTGGCGGCGCGCTCGCGACGCAGCGCGAGATCCTTTACGCCGGCGAGCGGAGCCTCTTCGCCTTCGGTGACGCGGAACGCTCCGCTGCCGCCCTGCATGATCTGGGTAAGCAGGAATAGCGCTTCGTTAGAGAGCATCGGGGACGCTGCGACGAATACTTTCTTTCCGTTCAGCGCTCGCGCAGCGGCGTTGATTGCGATCTCCCAGCTCGTGGGAGTGAGTGCTTTTGCGCGGCCGACCATCGGCTGCTCGACGCGATTCTTCTCGTTCATCCAGCGGTAATTGAGCCGACCCCAGTCGCACATGAAGAAGGCGTTCACGTACTCGTTCGGACGCGGGCGCATGCGTACCAACTGGTTCTCACGCGTCTCCATGATCACGTTGCAGCCCTGAGTGCAGTTCGGGCAGATCGACGCAGTGCGGTCGAGCTCCCAGGCGCGCGCCTTGTTGAGGAAGTCCTTCGACAACAGCGCGCCGACCGGGCACAGATCCACAACGTTCGAGGCCCACGGATGCGTGAGATCCTTTCCTTCGAATTTTCCAATCAGGGCACGGTCGCCACGCTCGCTCACGTTGAGCACGGGATCGTGAGCGACGTCGTCCATGAAGCGCACGCAACGCGTGCACAGAATGCATCGGTTCGCGACGTAGATCACGTCACCGCCAAAATCCTCGGCCGGATTGAACCGCTTGGGCTCGCGATAGCGTGAATCCTCGCGGCCTTCCTGATAGGTGTAGTCCTGGAGCTCGCACTCACCGGACTGGTCGCAGATGGGACAATCCAGCGGGTGGTTGATGAGCAGCATCTCGAGCACGCCTTTGCGCGCGTCGAGCGATTTGTCGGAGTGGACGTGTACTACCTGCCCTTCCGCGACGGTCGTAGCGCACGAAGGCGCGAGCTTTGGCGACTTCTCGACTTCGACGAGGCACATGCGACACACGCCGGCGACGGGTAGTCCGGGGTGATAGCAGTAGTGCGGAATAAGAACGCCGGCGGTTTTCGCTGCCTCGAGAATGGTCGTGCCGTCGGGAACGCTTACCGCCCGGCCTTCAATCGTCAGGTTTACCATCTTGGTCTCAGCCATCAGGCTACTGCCTCGATGACGGGGTGGAACCGCTTGCCCTGAATCAGCGCCTCGAATTCGCCCCGGAACTTCTTGATTCCGGA
>JAXDME010000331.1:0-4229 GCA_034666285.1 Gemmatimonadaceae bacterium
AACATCGGCCACTTCGACAACGAGATCGACATGGCCGGGCTCAAGAAGCTGCGCGGCATTAATCGAGTTCAGATCAAGCCGCAGTACGACGAGTACGTCTTCCCCGACGGCCACAGCGTGATGATCCTGGCCGAAGGTCGCCTGCTGAATCTCGGTTGCGCGACGGGACATCCAAGCTTCGTAATGTCAGCGAGCTTCACCAACCAGGTGATGGCGCAGATCGAGCTGCACACCAACTGCGACGCCTATGATTGCAGGGTCTACACGCTTCCCAAGAAGCTGGACGAGAAGGTTGCCCGGCTACACCTCGACAAGCTGGGTGTGAAGCTCACGCGGCTCTCGAAAGATCAGGCTGACTATCTTGGCGTTCCGCCCGAGGGGCCGTACAAGTCGGAGCACTACAGGTACTAGCTTGACTACTTCGGGCGGCTAGTCGAGTCGGGCGAAAAGAACGGCGACTTCACAACCGGGCGGTTCTGGGAGTACGACGCCTTGGTGAGCAGAGCGACGGTGCTGTCGCGACCGACCCAGTTTTCGACCGCCGTCGAGTCCAACAGCTTGTACCGACGCGCGAGCTCGGCGCGGTACCACTTCGCGCCGAGCAGCGGGACGGTTACGATCGTCACATCGCGGCGCGTGCTTTCCACCTGCTGCAGATACCACAGCGGGTAGGTGTCGTTGTCGCCGAGCGCCAGCATGACTCCACTGGGTGGCACTTTGGACAGCATCTCTCCCGAATCGATTCGCGCGCGCGCTTCTACCGGATCCGTTCTGCGATCCACCGCGGTCCAGTTGAGGATCACAGGAGCGAAGGGCAAAACCAGCGCGAGCATGTTGAGCGGCGGTCTCAGCAAACGCGACAACCGTATCGCGCCGAATCCGGCCCAGAGTCCCCAGCATATGAACGCGAAAAAAAAGAAGTAGTCTCTCTCCCGCGCCTCGTGCGGCGCGTTTGCGGGGAGCAGGCCGATACCGAAGGAAGGGCTCGCCTTGAGATTCAGATAGATCACCACGCCGAGCGTCGATATCAGGAAAAGGAGGAACACCGCTCGCCAGCTGCGACGGTCGTTGTTCCGGTGCGCGATGCACCCAACGATTCCGAGTAGCGCATAGAGCACCGTGATCGGCGTGCGCCACCAGCTGGGCGGAGCATCCGGAGCGAGACCCTTGGCGAACTGCCAGTCGGCGTACTCGAAGATGTTTCCGAGCTGCAGGTACAACGGCGCCTGCCGCGGCCACAGCGACGGAACGTCGTATTGACGCCGCATGATCACGTCGACGAGCGCACGCACGTTCGAAGGATTGCCCTGATTGATGGCGGGGTCGTGCCTGGCGCGAATGTATAGAAACAGCACGCTCGTCATCCCGACCAGCGCGACGAGGATCGAACCCCGCACCAACTTTGCGAACGAGTGAGTCTCGCGCCGGCCGTCGACGTGACGCCTCCCAACAGGGACCGCGAAATATCCGTCCTGGGTGCTGAACACCAGCAGGATCGCACTCGGAAGCACGAGGAGTGCGGTAAGATGGAGCGCCCAGGCCAGCCCAGCGAGATACGCAGTCAACAAGCTCCATCGCATGTCCGACCTTTCGCCAGCGCGATCGCCGGCCCACAGAATGAGAGCGCCAAAGAGCAGAGCCACCGCGTAGACTTCCGTTTCCGTCGCGCTCATCCAGACGGTCGACATCAGTCCCGCCGTAATTCCGGCCGCGGTTGCGCCGAATCCGTCTCCGGTCCACTTCGCGAAAAGGCTGGCGAAAATCCCGCATGCAAGCGCGGTGGATACCGCCGATAGAAGGTTGATGGCGCGCGCAAACCCGAACACGTCGGCGAACAGCAGGCTCCAGACGTTGCCGAGCAGGATGTAGAGCGGTGTCCCGGGGGGGTGCGGGATTCCGAGGGCGTGAATAGCGGCAAGAAATTCACCCGAGTCCCACAGCGTGACGCTGGGAGCAAGGGTGACCATGTAAACGAACAACAGTATCGCGGCCGTCGTCCAACCCGGCGAAGGAAAGCGTCTTATCGGTCGTGCCCCGGTGATGAGTAACCAGTCAAAATTACTTCAGCGCCTTTCGAGTCGCCCTAATCGGCCAACAGCTCAGACTCCTCGGGAGTCAGCGCCCACGCGGCATCGAGAGCAAGACGATTCGGCCGCACCTGGTGCACGCGAAAGATGCGAGCCCCGGCAAAGAATGCCACGACGTTCACGCCGACCGTAGCCATGTCGCGATCTTCGTTTGAGATCACTCGCGAAGCCAACGTCGTGCCACTCGACCCGCCAGTCGCCGAGGTGAAACGAATCAGCTCGGCTATGACGCGTTTTCGGGACGCACCGATAAAAACCGGATAGCCTGCTGCAACAATGCGCGGAAGCTCCACCAGTGCGGCGAGCGAATGGCCCGTGTTCTTGGAGAAGCCGATCCCCGGGTCGAGCGCGATTCGCCCGGGATGTATGCCGGCGCGCTGAGCGATCTGAATTCTTTCCTCGAGCTCGGATATCACTTCGCCGATGGGGTCGCGCCCGTATGTCGCCATCTCATAGCTGGCCATCTCCCCGACGGTTCCTCGAGAATGCATCAGCACGACATTGCAGCCCGCTTCGGCGCAAACGCGCGGCATGTCAGGATCTAGCGCCATTCCCGAGACGTCGTTTACGATCGACGCTCCCTCGTCGAGCGCGGCGCTGGCGACTTCCGACTTTACGGTGTCGATGGAGATCGCGACATCGTTCCAGCGCGACCGAATAGCACGGATCACGGGGAGAACCCGCTTGAGCTCCTCGCGAACGGGAACCGACTTGGCGCCTGGTCTCGTCGATTCGCCGCCGACATCGATTGCGTCGGCGCCTTCGGAGATCATCCGATCGGCCTGGGCGATTGCCGCTTCGGTTGAAACGAAGTTACCCCCGTCGCTGAAGCTGTCGGGGGTAACGTTGAGAATTCCGAAGATGTTTGGCCGCTGTGATTTGGACGGCCACGAGAAGATCACGCCGGAGCTACCTCGGGACCTCCGAAGAGAGGCGGCTTGGACGGCTTGGGATGCATTACGGGGGTTGCAAGCGCAGGAGCGGTCGGTGGAGGAGCAATCGGCCGCGGAGGAAGTTTTTCGCCGCGCGAAAGTGCGGCAACGTCGTCACCCGTCAGAGTCTCCCGATCCAGCAGCGCCGCCGCGACAGTGTGAAGCAGGTCCATATTCTCCTGCAGAACCACCGTTGCCCGCGCGTATGCTTCCTTGATCACGCGCGTGACTTCGGAGTCGACGAGCTGCGCCGTACGCTCCGAGACTTCACGGCGCGTCTGCAGCTCGCGGCCAAGGAAAAGCTCCTGCTCGTTGTCCCCAACAAGGATCGGTCCGATTTCGTCCGAGAGTCCCCACTGCGACACGTAGCGTCGCGCCAGTCCGGTAGCCTGCTGAATGTCGCTGGCGGCTCCCGTGGTCACGCGGTCACGACCGAAAACCAGCTCTTCGGCTACACGACCGCCGTACGCCTTCACGAGATTCGCTTCCAGCTGCTCGCGAGTAACCGAGACGCGGTCGTCTTCCGGCAGAGTCCACGCAACGCCGAGGGTGCGCCCGCGCGGTACGATCGTGACTTTGTGAAGCGGATCATTCCCCTTCACTTTCACCGCGCAGATTGCGTGGCCGCCCTCATGATAGGCCGTGAGCTTACGCTCCTCGTCCTTCATTACCATCGACTTCCGTTCGGCGCCCATCATCACCTTGTCCTTCGCGTCCTCAAGGTCGGCCATATAGACCTTCTCGTGGTTACGGCGCGCGGCGAGCAAAGCCCCTTCGTTAACGAGGTTCGCCAGATCGGCTCCCGCCATTCCCGGAGTTCCGCGCGCGAGAGTTGTCACGTCGACGTCTTCTGCCATCGGCTTGTTCCGAACGTGCACGCGCAGAATGCCTTCGCGTCCGCGCAGATCCGGCAGGTCGACAACGATCTGCCGGTCGAAGCGGCCTGGGCGCATCAGCGCCGGGTCGAGTACATCGGGACGGTTCGTGGCAGCAATCAGAATTACGCCTTCGTTCGATTCGAAGCCATCCATTTCGACGAGAAGCTGATTGAGCGTCTGCTCACGCTCGTCGTGGCCACCGCCAAGACCGGCGCCCCGATGACGCCCCACGGCGTCGATCTCGTCGATGAAGATGATGCAAGGCGCGTGAGCCTTGCCCTGCTCGAACAGGTCGCGCACTCTGCTGGCGCCGACGCCCACGAACATCTCGA
>JAXDME010000332.1:0-2568 GCA_034666285.1 Gemmatimonadaceae bacterium
CTTCGTGAAGAAAGGCGCCGAGCTGTTTTTGCGCTGGCCGTCGGGCGATTTATCGCCGCTGATCCCGCTGGATCGCGATCACCTGATCGATCGCGCCTACTGGGCGGCGGTGGGTATCGTGCGCGACGAGCGCGGAGCCGCGCGCGCGATTACGTACGATCGCTTCGAGGGCGCGCGCGCGAACTAGCTACTTCGCTTTTCCTTTTCCGAGCGAGTAGTGACCGGTGACGTCGGCCCACTGGCTACCGTCAGCTGCGGCTTCGCCTTTGAACGTTCCGCTGCCACTGATGCCCTTGAACTTTCCCGTCCCTCGGACGTACCTCCAGGTTCCCTTGTCGCTTCCCGAGCCGTCTTTCTTCAGCTGCAACGTTCCTTCGAAGCGGACAATCGTGCTGTCACCGTTGTCGAAAACGCTCGTGCTGTAACCGTGAGCTCTGCCCGTCGCGCCGCTCACGTCTCCGATCGAAACGTCCTCGGTGCGACCGGGCTTGCTACCGCCAATCATAAAAGGGCCCGCCCAGCTGCAGTTCGCTCTCGTGAACGTGATCATCTGGGAACCTTCCCCACCTGCTTCTCTGGCGCTCGGCTTCGCGCAGTTCAGCCTGCCTGTGATTTTCGTTTGTGCGTTCGCGCTAATGGCAATTCCGCAGAGCAGTGCTGGAACCAGAATGACTTTCCGCATACGACCTCCGGCTAAGGGGGTGGGGACTTCAGACGTCGGGCCGGTACGTTCCAATTCTGCGCACCCCCTGGCACGGAGCGCAAGAACGTCCGATCGACTGCGATCCGATTTGTCTTGACCGCGACAGAAAACTGGTCTATGGTGGCTCACCAACATCTGGAGACACCGTGCATCCGTCCACCGCCCGGCGGGCTCTCGCCGCGATCGCCACGCTGTTAATTGCGCCGGTCGCCGCGATCTCGCAGACAGTTCAAACCGCGCCCGCCGCGCCGCGGCGAGTGGTCGTCGATGAGTACTTCGGAAACAAGATCGAAGATCCGTATCGATACATGGAGGACCTCGCGAGCCCGGAGGTTCAGACCTGGTTCAAGGCGCAGAACGACTACACGCGCAGCGTCCTTGCGCGGATCCCCGGCCGCGATGCGTTGTTCAACCGAATCAAGCAGCTGGACGAAGGAGCACCCGCGAGGGTGTACGACTTCCGTCGCTTGCCCGGCGACCGAATCTTCTATCAGAAGCGGCTTGCCTCCGAAGACATGGCCAAGCTCTACATGCGCGATGGTATCAGCGCTCCAGAAAAGCTGATTGCAGATCCGGTGAAGATCACGCCTACCGGCAGCCCGTCGTTCGTCATCAACTACTACATGCCCTCGTTTGATGGGTCTCGCATCGCCTACGGTGCATCACCAGGCGGATCAGAAGACGCCGTGATACACGTCGTCGACGTCGCGACGGGCCGTGAATCCGCCGAGACGATCGACCGTGGCTGGTTCGGAAGTCCCTCGTGGCTACCCGATAATCGCTCGTTCTTTCACAACCGGATGCAGAAGATGCAGCCGGGAATGCCTGGAACCGAGCGCGAGCTGAAAAGCAAAGTCTATCTCCATGTGCTTGGAACGGATCCGGAAAAGGATCCCGTCGTCTTAGGCTACGACGTCTCGCCCCGCGTGAAGATGGTTCCGACAGACATTCCCTTTATCGTCACCGGTCCGGGCTCGCCATACGCGTTCGGCGTGATCGCGCACGGAGTTCAGAACGAGCTCACCGTGTACGTCGCTCCGCTGGCCTCCATCCACAGCGCCGATATACCCTGGCGCAAGATCGTCGACGTCGACGACGAAGTGACCGACTTCGCTTCGCGCGGCGAGGATATTTACCTCACCACTCACAAGGGTGCACTGCGGTTCAAAATCATTCGCACAAGCATCGCGAATCCCGACCTCGCGCACGCCCAGGTCGTAGTGCCGGAGACCGAGGCGGTGATCAGATCCCAGGCCGTCGCCTCGGATGCGCATTACGTCTTGCTCCTCGATGGAGGCATCGGCAAAGTGCTGCGCATTCCTTACTCGGGCGCAGGCAGCACCAAGCCACAGCCTGTTGCGCTCCCTCTCGCGGGACAAGTGTGGGTCGACGCGTCCGATCCACGCGTGCCCGGCATCCTTCTCGGCATTACTTCGTGGACGAAAGCGTCAGCCGACTACGCCTATGATCCGGGGACGAATAGCGTCACGGACACGCACCTGCAGCCCACGGGTCCGTTCGACAATCCACAGGACATCGTATCCGAGGAAGTGAAGGCGCCGAGCTACGATGGAACGATGATTCCGCTCTCGATAGTACATCGCCGCGACCTGAAACTTGACGGAAGCAATCCGACGCTGCTCGAAGGCTACGGCGCGTATGGGATTACGCTGGACCCATATTTCGATCCGAAACTTCTTGCGTGGCTCGAGAGAGGCGGCGTGTATGCCGTCGCGCACGTGCGCGGTGGTGGTGAATACGGAGAAGGCTGGCACCTTGCCGGCAAGCTTCTCACCAAGCACAACACGTGGCGCGACTTGATCGCCGCCGGCGAGTATCTGGTCAAGAACAAGTACACGTCGCCG
>JAXDME010000333.1:0-2707 GCA_034666285.1 Gemmatimonadaceae bacterium
CGTAGGTGCTCGTCACCACGCGGGTATTCCGAACCGCTTCCTGCGGAACACTTCCAGCGCCGAAGCTCAGGCCGTCGAGCGTGATGTTGTTCTGATTCGCCGGCTGCCCCGCAACGGAGAACGAAGCTTTGGTCGTATCCGTCCCGGGTACCGAGATGACGCCGGGGGCGAGGGCAGCGAGGGCTGTGAGATCGCCCGCGTCCACCGGCAGGCGGTTGACGAGATTCGGATTCAGGCTTCGCTCTGTGCTTCCCGGCTCCGGGCGTTGCGACGGATCTCCTCGGCGCGGCGTGGCCCGGACGCGCACAGTTGCTAGCTGGGTCGCGATGCGGCCCATATCGAAGTCGGTGATAATCCGGTCTTCGTCGCCCTGCCGCGAGATCGTGCGCTCGACAGGCGACATTCCGACTGCGCGCACCGTAAGGCGATAGCTCCCACCCCCGTCGGGAAACAGGATCGTGTAACGGCCATCAGCGCCGGTGGTCTTGGTGCGCGTGATTCCGGTTTCGAGCGACGTCGCCTCGACTCGCGCGTTGGGAACGGCCTGGCTGTCCAATCCCGAGATGCGACCCATGAGAATGTCGGTGGTCGATCCGACCTGGGCGTTTGCTGGCGCGGAAAGAATGGCCGCGAACGCGAACACAGCGAACTTCAACTTCATTTCCTACCTCTCCATTTGGCGCGGACAACGGACAGCAGTCGCCTGACTTATTACGCTTCCTGACCTGCGACTGCTGGAATCGCGATGCCGACAGGCTTGGCCAGTGGCCTGTACCGCAGTGCCTCACCGATATGGCTCGGCGCTACTTCACTCGCGGCCTCGAGGTCGGCAATGGTGCGTGCGACCTTGAGCACCCGGTGATACCCGCGAGCCGAGAGGGAGAGCCGCTCGGCTGCGGTCTGAAGGAGCGATCGCGCTCCGGCGTGAATCGGGGTATGCGCATCGAGCCAGCGCCCGCTCGCGTACGCGTTGCAGGATATCCCGCGCGCCTTTGCAAAACGCTGGCGTTGGCTGGCGCGGGCGCACTCGACTCTCTTCCTAACCGATGCCGACGAATCACCGGTGCTTGCGCCGCTCAGCTCGCGCAACGCCACCGCGCCGACGGTCACGTGCATGTCTATGCGATCCGCGAGGGGCCCCGAGATCCTCGCCGCGTATCGATCGACATCTCCGGGAGCGCAGTTGCACGCACCCGACGGATCTCCCGCTTTGCCGCACGGGCAGGGATTGGAAGCCCCGATGAGGGTGAAGCGCGCTGGGTACGTCACCGCCTGTGCTGCCCGCGCAATTACGACTTTGGCATCCTCCATTGGCTGCCTCAGCCCATCGAGGACATGACGCGGAAACTCGAGCATCTCATCCAGGAACAGAACTCCGTTGTGTGCGAGGCTTACTTCACCCGGCCGCGGGATGGGACCTCCTCCAATCAAACCGGCGCTGGAGATAGTGTGGTGCGGCGCTCTGAACGGTCGCACGCCCTTGCCGACGCTGGTGTTGTCGAGAACACCTGCAACCGAATGGATGGCGATTACCTCGAGCGCTTCCTCCTCACTGAGGACCGGAAGAATGCTCGGCATGCGACGCGCGAGCATCGTCTTTCCCGCCCCTGGTGGTCCAATCAGCAAAACGTTGTGGCCTCCGGCGGCGGCAACTTCGAGGGCTCGCTTCGCGCCAGCTTGTCCGACGACGTCAGAGAAATCGCTAGCGTCCATTGCCGCGGAACCGTTCGGCGCGTCGAGGTGCGCGATGGTCAACGTGCCTTCACGAAGCTCTCGCACGAGGTCACGGAGGCACTGTGGTGCGGATAGCGCGAGCGCACTGACGCGTGATGCTTCTCCGACGTTGGGAGGCGGAAGCACCAGCGTAGACACTCTGCTTCGCAACGCGTGACGTGCCACGGAAAGCGCTCCGCGCATCGCGCGAAGGGCGCCGTCGAGGCCAAGCTCGCCCACGAACAATCGCGCTTGGATCGTCTTTGCTTCGAGTTGTCCCGTCGCTACAAGGATGCCGATCGCGATCGGAAGGTCGAACGCAGTTCCGTCTTTCTTCGTGTCGGCGGGTGCCAGATTCACCGTTACTCGTCTGGGCGGAACCTCGAATCCTGAATTCAGAAGCGCCGCGCCGACCCGCTCGCGACTCTCCTTGACCGCACCCGCGGCCAGCCCGACGATCGTCCATTGCGGGAGTCCGGGGGCCGCGTCGACTTCCACGATCACGTCATACGCGTCGATTCCGACCAGCGCAGCTGAGCGAACGGCGGCGAGCATCCGTCACGCTAATGCTCCGCCGCCGTCGCAGGAAATCCTTATGCCACGCGCGGCATCACCGCCGCGCCATGGCGCCTACCAGATCTGGGGCACCACCGAAGATTCGCGCACCATCGGATCGCCCGGCTTGCAGTTGAAGGCCTTTGCGAAGGACGGCATGTTCGACACTGGTCCGTTGGTACGCCACACTGCCGGAGCGTGCGGGTCGACGGTGACACGCGTTTTAAGCTGCTCGGGCCGCGTGTGCTCACGCCAAGACTGCGCGTACGCGATAAAAAACCGTTGCTCCGGCGTGTATCCGTTGATTGTCGCGCGGTCACCGGTTCTCGCGAGCGCGCGCTCGAGCGCATCATACGCCGTCAGGAGCCCGCCGTAATCCGCGATGTTCTCGCCGAGGGTGAGCTGTCCGTTTACGTGAAGCGTGTCAACCTGGACGTAT
>JAXDME010000334.1:0-3334 GCA_034666285.1 Gemmatimonadaceae bacterium
TTTCGCCTTTCTCCAGCATCTCTATGAACTTCCGGGTTAGGCGCTCGCGCGTCTCCGCTTTTTTGGCTGTGTGGAGACGCCAGATTATCGCGTATCGATTCGCCGCATTGACGGTCTTGAAGAACTCCTTGGCGCGGGGATTCCTGTCCAGGGCTGTCTGAAAATCCGGGTGAATGGGAGCGTTTTTCGGTGACTCGTACGCCGCCTCCCACCTCCCATCCTGTTTCGCTCTCTCGATTTCACCAAGCCCCGAGGGTTGCATCCTTGCGCAAGCGATCAGGCCGAGCGCTCTCTCGCGATTGATCTTCGACCAGACGCTCCGCGGACGGCGCGGGACGAAGCGTTGCAGCCAAGTCGTTTCGCTCTCTGGTTTTTTCTGTCCATCGATCCAGCCGTAGCAAAGCGCGACCTCGACGGCCTCGGTGTAAGTGATGGATTTCGTGCCCGACGCTTTCTTGGCGATTCTCATCCACAGGCCGTCGGTCGCGGTTTGATTCTTCGCGAGCCAGGATTCCCAAGCCTTCGCATCCCTGAATGCCCGGACTACGCCTTTTTTTTTCTCACCTGTCACGCTTGGCTTCCCGGCCGCGTGCATCCGCCAGCTTTCGCGCGATGCCGCGATAGAACGCGGCATCGGCCACCTTGTTTTCTTCGTCGAGGCCGAGGGCGGCGCGCTCCAGCGCGTACAGTATGTTGCCGAGGTAAAGTTGAGCTACGGAGGCGACGGACTCGTTCTCGTCAGCCATGCGTGCGAGCTGGCGGGATTGGGGTGACTTCGTGGTCTGCGGTCGCTGAATCCGCTGCGAGAACTCGCACGACAACGGCGGTGATGTTGTCGTTACCGCCGTTCATGTTCGCTTCCTGGATCAGGGCGTCGACAATTCGCTCGGGCTTGGCGCGGGACAACAGTAGCTGCTGAATTCGCCTGTCGTCGATCATGCCGGTCAAACCGTCGCTCGCTAGAAGAAAAGCGTCACCGACGCGAGCCTCCCCGTCGAAGACATCGGGCTCTATCTCGTCGGCCATCCCGATGCAGCGCGTGATGACATTGCTCTGCGGATGCCTTCTCGCCTGTTCCGGCGTAAGAAGACCTGCGTCAACCTGTTCCTGGACCAGCGAGTGGTCTTTGGTGAGCTGGTGCATCTCGCCATCGCGCACGATGTAGATGCGCGAGTCGCCGACGTGTCCTACGACGTACTTTGTCTCCGAGAGAAGGAGCGCGGAGACCGTGCTCCCCATCCCGAGTTTGTCGCGCTCGGTACGGGTCCGCTCGAATACGGCCCGATTCGCATCGCGGAGCGAGCGCGCCACCCGGTCATGGGAATCGGCGGCTTCCAGATCGTTCAGGTCAGAAAGGTCGTGGCTCACGATCTCCACCGCCATCTCGCTCGCGACTTCCCCGGCCGCGTGCCCGCCCATGCCGTCAGCGACTATGAACAAGCCGCGATAGGCGTTGGCTGAAGCGTGGAGCGAGTCCTCATTACCTTTTCTAACTCGACCGACATCAGTGCGAGCAGCAACCGCAAGATGCACTAGTGGGAGCTCATTGGAATGGAATGACTGGTAGGTAAGTACGACGTATTGAGGAATGACGGCATCCCCTCGTTCCTCAAACTACGGATGCACCAAATGAGCGGCAAGCGTCAGCCCGCACGCTGCAAAAGCGACTCGGACTCTCCGGCCTGGAGGCGCCACAGCGTACTGTAGAGACCGCCTCTCTCGAGAAGCTGCTGGTGGGTCCCGCGTTCCAGGATTTCGCCGTGATGAAGCACCAGGATCGTGTCGGCGTTGGCGATCGTGCTCAACCTGTGCGCCACGGCGATCGTGGTGCGGCCGGCGACCAGAATGCTCAGGGCGGCGTGGATCTCTGCTTCAATTTCGCTGTCCACGGCGCTCGTCGCTTCGTCTAGCAGGAGCAGCGGAGCATTCGCAGCGATCGCCCGGGCGAAGGACAGCAGCTGGCGCTCGCCAACGCTTATCGACGCGCCGCGCTCGCCCAGGACTTGTCCGTAACCCAGTGGAAATCCGCGAATGATTCGGTCGGCGCCGACTTCCGACGCCGCGCGCACTACTTCCTCGTCGCTGATCGGATTCGACAGGCGGATATTCGTCGCGATGTCGCCGGCGAAGAGGAAGATGTCCTGTTGAACGTACCCGACCAGCGAGCGAAGCTCGTCGAGCGCCATCGTACGAATGTCGACGCCATTGATTGTAATTCTACCGCGCTGTGGATCGTAGAAGCGCATGAGCAGGTTTACTATTGTCGTCTTCCCCGCGCCCGTATGTCCTACGAGGGCGAGCGTCTCGCCCGGCCGCGCCGTAAAGCTGATCCCCTTGAGGACCCATTCTACCGGCGTGGGCTCTTGCTCGGCGCCGGGCTTCTGCCTGGCCATGTGTGCGAGATCATAGGCGAACCAGACATCCTCGAACGCCACTTCGACTCCCGGTTTCTTCTTCGGTCCTCCAGTCTCCGACGCGTTATCCGGAACGCTCGGACGTGTGTCGAGCAGGGTGAAGATTCGCTCTGAGCTCGCCATCGCCGTTTGCAGGATGTTGTATTTCTCCGACAGATCCTGCAGCGGCTGGAAGAATCGACGCACGAGCTGTAGAAAAGCCGCGACGGTTCCGACCGTAAGCATGTTCGCGTGGACCCTCGCCGCGCCAGCGACGATGAGTATCGCCAGAGCGATCGAGGTCAAAAGCTCGATTGCCGGGAAATACAGCGCGTACACAGTGATGGATTTTAGATGCGCGTCCAGGTGAGAGCGATTCAGCTCGTCGAATCTTCTAGCTTCGCGCGGCTCCTGCCCGAAAAGCTGCACGATCCGCATTCCCGTCAGTCGCTCCTGCAGGAATGAGTTGATTCTCGCGAGCCTGACGCGAATGTCCCGATAGGTCTCGCGCACTCCTTTTCGGAACAGTCCGGACACTAATACCACAAACGGGATTACCGCGAACGACGCGATCGCCAGGCGCCAATCCATGATGAGCATTGCAACGCTGATCGCGATAAGCGTGAAGAGATCGCCGAATCCCGCGACGACACCGGCTGTGAACAATTCGTTGAGCGTCTCCACGTCGGAAGTCACGCGCGTTATGAGTCTTCCCGCCGGATTCCTGTCGAAATACGAGATGGACAGCCGCTGTAAATGTTCGAAGATCTCCATTCGCAGATCGCGCATCACCCGCTGACCGAGCAGACTGGTGAGCCACGTCTGCGCGTACGAAAGCACGAACTCGGTCAGCAGGGCGATGAAGAAGAAAGCCGTCGAGATGATCACGATCCGCATGTTGTGCGTCGGCACGGCGACGTCGATTACGCGCCGCGTGAGCA
>JAXDME010000335.1:0-5635 GCA_034666285.1 Gemmatimonadaceae bacterium
CGGATATCAAACAGGCTGCTCCGAACCCGTCAGCGGCCGCGGGAGGCGCGCACCTCTTCGTAGTCTCGCCAGGCGGCTCCGTTTCCACCGAGAGCGATGCCTCCGAAGTTCGCTACAAGCGCACCCGTGAGAAACTCAAGCAGCTGCTGATGGACGGTCAGATGGAGGATCGCGAAATCGAGATCGAGGTGACGCAGCAGACGCCGGTGATGTTCGACATGATGGTCCCTCAGGGCGCGCCGGAAGGAATGGACAACATCTCCGAGATGCTCCAGGACATGATGCCCAAGCGCAAGAAGCGGAGAACTGTCAAAGTCTCCGAAGCCCGTCGAATTCTACTCGGCGAAGAGCTCGAGAAGCTGATCAACAAGGAAGACGTGACTGCCGACGCGCTGGAGCGGGTGCAGACGATGGGAATAATCTTTCTCGACGAGATCGACAAGATTGCCGGACAGCGTGGGGCCAACATGGGCGGGCCGGACGTCTCGCGAGAAGGAGTTCAGCGAGACCTGCTACCAATTGTCGAAGGATCGAACGTGCAGACGAAGCACGGCATGGTGAAGACGGATCACGTGCTATTTGTCGCGGCCGGTGCGTTTCACGTCGCGAAGCCGAGCGACCTCATTCCCGAGCTGCAGGGTCGCTTCCCGATTCGCGTCGAGCTCCAGTCGCTTACCGAGGCGGACTTCGTGCGCATCATGACGGAGCCGGAGAACGCGCTGACGAAGCAGTACTCAGCGCTGGTCGCGGCCGAAGGTGCCACGCTCGAGTTCACCGCGGAGGGAGTAGCTGAGATCGCGAGAATTGCTGCGCACGTGAATGACCGGATGGAGAACATCGGTGCGCGCAGGCTGCACACGGTGATGACCACACTGCTTGAAGACGTGCTGTTCGGACTGCCAGACAGCGGCGTCAAGACCGTACGGGTAGATCGCGAGCTCGTACAGAGTCGCCTCAAGACGATCGCCGACGATGAAGATCTGAGGCGTTACATCCTCTAGCGCATCAGCGACCGCGGTGACATCCGAAAATAAGTATCTCGGACACAACGGTCATCTCCGGAATGCGGAAGAGTCCTGCCCGATCGATGTTACCGCTTTGGCCCCGTGGAGCGGGGCCCGACAGCCGGAAGCTCATCCCGCAGTGCTGTGGAGATACCACGAACAGCTGGCCGTCACCTATCAATCCGCGCGGCTCTTTCAGCTGACGAATTCGGCCGATCATCGAGCCGACACTGATTGCGTCGGCAGTCCTGAGGCGGGACGAAACTACCGCGATTCGCCAAACCTTCCCGTCGACGATTTCCGCTTCCACGGTATCTCGCGAGAGTGCGACGCCGATTTTCCGCGCCGCCATTCCTTCAGCTCCTGGGAGCGTTGTGTCGCGAACGACGGTGCAAGTTTGCCGGAGCGTTTCGACAGGTGTGCCGATACGCAATTGTCCGATGCCCTCTTCGCCAACTATCTCGTCTCCGCAAGACGACAGCTGTGAACCCGACGTAGTCGTGGGGAACGCAGTGTTTGACGCGGGCGGCAAATCTTTCTTCCCCCCACAACCTATGAGGGCGAGCGCGAAAACCAGACGACGCATTTCCCTAATGGATCGGGAACCGAATCGCTTCAAGCCCCATCCTACCCAACAATGCGTGAAAGCGCGGACTTCCTCGAAGGGGGTCAACGACTGGATGGACGCCGAGGTACATCACCCAGCCACGCCGTTCATCTGCCGCACGCTCGCACCAGTCTACTGCCTCCTCGATATCACCCAGCCCGACGCAGACGGTTGCCAGCTCGACGGGTGAGACGTAATCATGCTGTCGCTTCGCCAGCAGCTCATCGCGCACCTGAAGCGCCAGAGTCTTATCGCCCCCGAGAGCCATCGAGTAGGCGAGTGTCGCCTTCGTATAAGTAGTGCCGGGACTCGCCAACTCCAGTGCCTCGCGCAAGACCCGCTCGGCTTCCCTGAACTCGCCGAGCATGGTGAGGACCAATCCCTGGATGCGGTAGCTCTCCTCAGCGGTGGGATTCATCGCGATACCCCGACTGAGGTGGTAGCGTGCCTGCTCGTATTTCCGCGCATACACATAGCAGTAGCCGAGGCTGCGGCGGACAGACACGGATGCGGGATCATTCTCCTGCGCCGTGTGGGCCTCCAGCAATGATTCGTCGAACTTTCCGCGTGACGCAAGCAGGAAGGCGTACCACTGGTGCGCGGCCGCGTAACGGGGATCCAGTTCTATCGCACGTTGGAATTCCCTCGCCGCGGCGTCCAGATCCCAATCGTAGATGAAGAGACTCCATGCGAGGGACGCGTGCGCTTCAGCGACTGTGTCATCGAGCGCGATCGCCTTTCGCGCGTAGAACTTTGCTTTCTCGTGTCCCTCGTGGACAGCAACGCTCCTGTAGTCGATCTGAAGCGAAAAGGAGTCGGCCAGCCCCGTGTAAGCCAGCACGTACGTCGGGTCGAGAGCGATGGCTTCCTCGAAATACTTGATTCCTTCGATAATCCCCTCGGATGTGCGCTTGTTCCACGCATAACGGCCGCGCAAGTAGAGTCCGTAGGCCTGCACGTTTCCTGTGTGTCGGCTTGTCTGTGCGGGCGCGATGTCGGCAAACGACGTCGAGCGGAGGGTCGTCACGATCGTGCGGGCAATTTCATCCTGAATGGCGAAGACGTCGTGGAGCTTACGGTCGTAGCGCTCGGACCATATCAGACGCCCGTCGTCCGTAGACGTGAGCTGCACCGTGATACGCAGGTTGTCTGCAGACCGTCGCACAGATCCTTCGAGCACTTCGGATGCTTCGAGCAGCGCGCCGATGGCACGAACATCCTGTGCCTTTCCCTTCAGCGCGAACACGGATGTGCGCGATGCGACCCGCAATCCTTCCACTTTCGCGAGAGCGTTGATCAGCTCGTCGGTAATCCCGTCGCTGAGATATTCGTTGTCCGGATCTGAGCTGGAGTTCACGAACGGCAGCACCGCGATCGTGCGCGTGGTCGCGGAAAACGGTCGATTCGGCTCGAGACGCGCGCGGCTCAGAGCGTCGCAGAAGTCAACGATGCTGGGAAAACGCTGTAGCGGATCCTTTGCGAGGGCTTTCTCGATCACGCGCTCGAATCCGGCAGGAGTGTCCGGACGCAGGACTCTGAGTGGCCGCGCTCTTTCCGTTACCTGCTTCGCCATGGTCGCGCGCGGTGTCGCTCCTTTGAAAGGCGGCTCGCCCGCCACCATCTCGTAGAAGACGCATGCCAGGCCGTAGACGTCCCCTGGCACTCCGATGTCGGTTTCGCCTGAAGCCTGCTCCGGACTCATGTACTCCGGGGTGCCCAACGCGAACCCGCCGATCGTGATCGGCTCGTCGACAGTCGATGAAGCAACGTGAGCTATGCCGAAGTCAGCCAGGAGCGCGTGGTCGTCGGCGAAGAGGATGTTCTCCGGCTTCACATCGCGGTGCACGAACCCGTTCCGGTGCGCGTAATCCAGCCCTGCACCAACTTCGTGAGCGATGCGGAGGGCATCATCTATCGGAAGCTTCTTTTCGCGATTGAGCCTGTCTCGCAGCGATCCACCAGGTATGAACGGAGAGACGTAGTAGAGCGACCCGTTCGACTCGCCTGAGTCGATCAGCGGAACGATGTGAGGGTGCGACAGCTGCGCGGCGATACCGATCTCGCGAAGGAATCTCTCGGCGCCAACCGAAGCGGCGAACTCCTGCTTCAGGACCTTGATCGCAACCTTCCGCTTGTGCTTTCTCTCCTCGGCGAGGTGCACGGTTGCCATTCCGCCCTGACCCAGAACGCGCTCGATCGTGTAGCGATCGGCGAGCGTGGTGGCGAGAGATGCCGACGCGTCGCTCATAGCCGTAAATATAGGACGTGCGGCTCTCGCTGGCCGCTTAGCCCCCTCGCTTGAAGAACTGCACCGCACGCTCATGCTTTTTGGCAGCGGCGAGGCTCTTGAACGTCCCGAGATTCCGCCGGCGCCCGGTCTTCGGATTCTTTTTGCGCGAATAGAGTCGGTATTGTCCCGATTTGAGTTTTCGAATCATCCATGCTCCATTAGTGCTTCCTGTTCAAGCTATCTGCTACAGGTGACGCCTGTCGCCCGCCGTACACTATTCCGCCGCCGTGCTCGTCGTACCCTACCAGCGTATAGTCGTGGGTGACATAGCCGGACGATGAATGGCGTTCTGCGATTCGGGGAAGCTTCAGGAGCCACTCGTCGACTATCCATGCGCCAGATGGGACGCGCAGGAAGCGCGTGAATCCGGTTGCTTCGTACCGGCTGATAACCCCCGCGTTCACGAAGTGAAAGACAACCTCGCGCAGCTCGGCGGACGCTTCGTCGACCCACAGCACACCTACAATGTCTGACACCTTGCGCTGAGGAACGGGCTCGAACGCGACGCCAATCTGGCCCGGGCGTCCGTCTTCCCGCACCACTCGGAAACAGTGAGTTGCTCCGAATTGATCCGACAGAAGGACAGTTTCATCCGGTGCATAGAAAATCCACCCTTTCGCTTCGTCGCCCAGCACATAGCCCGCCCTCGCCAGCGAGTCAGGATCTATTGCGCCGAAGGGACGCTGATCGACGATGTTGAAGAACGTGGTGTCGCTCGCCACCACCGCGCCAGATCGGATCTGTCTCCGAAACACCCGTCCGCGGCCAAAACCCGACAGGTCGGAAATGGTCAGCTGGCTAGCCCGAAGCGCCTTGTCGATTTCGTCCCAGACAATGCCAAGCGCCGAGGAGGCCGGATCTCCGCGGCCACATTGCGATCTTGAGTTGACGACGATGCGATCGAGCACTACGCGGGCGCTCTCGACGACGAGGAGCAGTTCCTCCTGACGCGGCACCACGACCGGCGACGAGACAAGCGGAAGAAATCCAATTCGCCTCGTCCGGACCCGGTACACGCCGGAAGGAGCGCGCAGCACGCGCATCCCGCTCTCGCTGCTCAGCCCCTCGACAACAACGCTGTCATTCCCATCGAGCAAAGCGACCAACGCTCCCGCGACCGGTGCGCCGTCGCTGGATCGAAGCTTCACCCGCAGCTCTGACACCGGCTGTGACGACGCGATGCGCAGCGGGAGAAAGCTCGCGAGAACAATCGCGGCGAGCAGCATACGCCCGCGGCAATGAATCGGCATGAACGCGCGGTACATCAGCTTCCCTGAGCAACCTTGAGAACGCTATTGCCCGACATCACATACAGCTCGCCGGCGAAGTCGACCCCGAACGATGCGACGGCGCTCAACGTCACTCCCCAATCTTTCTGATCCACGGCGCTCCCGTTCGCGTACCGGAAGCTGCGCAGGAAACCAGCGCAGTAGTCGGAATAGAAGTAGTGTCCGCGAATGTCGGGGATCGCGCTGCCGCGATAGACGTAACCGCCCGTGATCGCACACGTCCCACCCACATGTGTCGCGTAATCGATCGCGGGCAGTGTCAGACCCGTCTGGGTGCAGGTCGTGGCGTTATAACAGCCCAGACCTTCCATCACGCTCCAGCCATAGTTGACCCCGGCCTGCGATGCGGGAGCGACGTCGATTTCTTCACGAGTGTTCTGACCCACGTCCGCTATATAGAGAAGACCGGTCGAAGCATCGAACGCGTAGCGCCACGGATTTCGCA
>JAXDME010000336.1:0-3410 GCA_034666285.1 Gemmatimonadaceae bacterium
CGGCCGCTCAGTGCGCGACAAATTCGTGGTCGATGAGCCGTCCGTCACCAAGGACATCTGGTGGGGCAATACCAATCAGCGCTACGCGCCGGAGAAATTCGCCGTGCTGCGGACACGCGTGCAGGCCTACCTGCAAGGGCAGGAGCTGTTCACCCAGGACCTGTATGCCGGCGCCGATCCGGCTTTCCGCGTGCGTGTCCGCGTCGTGACGACCCACGCCTGGACCGCCCTGTTCGCCCGCAACATGTTCATCCGCCCGCCCGCGGAAGAACTGGAAACGTTCGAACCCGACTACGTCATCCTGCACGCCCCGCTGTTCCAGACCGATCCCGCGATCGACGGCACCCGGTCATCCACCAGCATTGCCCTGTCGTTTGAACAGAAGATCATCGTCATCGCCGGCACCGAGTACGCGGGCGAGATCAAGAAATCGATCTTCACCGTCATGAACTGGATCCTACCCGCCAAGGGCATCCTGCCCATGCACTGCAGCGCCAACATCGGCCCTGAGGAAGACGTCGCCCTGTTCTTCGGCCTGTCCGGCACCGGCAAGACCACGCTGTCCTCCGATCCGCACCGCCGCCTGATCGGCGACGACGAGCACGGCTGGTCCGAGACCGGCACCTTCAACTTCGAAGGCGGCTGCTATGCCAAAGTGATCAACCTGTCGGCCGAGGCCGAGCCCGAGATCCATGCCGCCACCAACCGTTTCGGCACCGTCCTCGAAAACGTCGTCGGCGACGAGAATGGCGTGCTGGACCTCGACGATGACCAGCTGACCGAGAACACACGCTCCTGCTACCCGATCGAGTTCATTCCGCATGTCGAACTCTCGGGCCGCGGCGGCCAGCCGAAGAACGTTGTCATGCTGACCTGTGACGCATTCGGCGTGTTGCCGCCGATCTCCCGGCTGACACCCGCGCAGGCGATGTATCACTTCCTGTCCGGCTACACCGCTCTGGTCGCCGGCACCGAGAAAGGTCTGGGCGCCGAGCCGAAAGCCACGTTCAGCACCTGTTTCGGTCATCCCTTCCTCCCTCGCCGGCCGGAAGTGTATGGCCGCCTCCTGGCCGACCTGATCGCCCAGCATGGCGCCGAGTGCTGGCTGGTGAATACCGGCTGGAGCGGCGGCCAATACGGCGTCGGCAAACGCATGAGCATCGGCCACACCCGATCCCTGTTACGCGGCGCGCTGGACGGCACGTTGCTGAACGCACGCTTCCGCCGCGATCCGTTCTTTGGCCTGTCGTTCCCCGAGCACGTTCCCGGCGTTCCCGACAACGTGCTCGACCCGCGTCAGACCTGGGCCGACCCCGCCGCGTACGACGCGATGGCGAAACATCTCGTGTCCCGCTTCGAGGAGAATTTCGCATCGTTCGAAGGCGGAGTCGCCGAAGATGTCCGGGCGGCCGCGATCCGGGCGGCGGCGTAACGCTATTCGGCCCGCGGCCGATGCGTGCCGCGGTCTGTATGTTCCCGCCAAACGTCTGTATGTTCCCGCCAAAGGTGCTAAAAACCTGGAGCACGAATGCGTCACTGACCAACGGTGAGCATCCTCGCGCCCGCTCAACCCCGAGGAAACGCATGCCATCATCGCATCTCCAGACGCTGCGTGCGATGGCATACAACAACGCCTGGGCGAATCACCGCCTGATCGGCGCTTGCGCCGGACTGACGCAAGCGGAGTTCGAAGCGCCGCGCACCGGATTCTTCCCATCGATCAAAGCGACACTGAACCATATCCTGATCGTGGACCGGTTCTATGTCGACGCACTGGAAGGCGGCACGCTCGGTCCCGCCGCATGGGCTGACACCATGCCGTGTTCGGCCGTGCGGGATTTGCGCTCTGAACAGGCGATGGTGGATCGTCGGCTCATCGCCTGGTGTGACGCGTTGGACGAACAAGGACCCGACCGGATCATTCAGGTACATCGCGGCACTCGCGTCCAGCGAGAACGAGCAGATCGGTTGCTGCTGCATTTGTTCCAGCATCAAATCCATCACCGAGGTCAGGCACACGCGATGCTCAGCGCGATAACGGTGGCGCCTCCGCAACTCGATGAGTTCTACTCGATCGGCGAAGCACCGTTGCGCGCGGCCGAATTCGCGGAACTTGGTTGGACTGAGACGGAGATCTGGGGACAATGAAACCTGGCACCGGATGCGGCATGCCGTGTGCCCGCTCTTCTTTCCATCGACGTCGACAGCAAAACTTCAACCGCTCGGATGAAACCAACAGACGCGCCGGAGAAAGCACGACATGACCGACATCGGCGGCTACGAGGTCCTCGGCCTCGGCATTTACTTTGAAGATCTCCCGGTCGGCCGCAAATTTCGCACCATCGGCCGCACCCTGACGGAAGCCGATCTGGTGAACTTCATCGGCGTCACCGGCCTGACCGAGGTCTTGTTCTCAAACATCGAGTTCCTGAAGCACGAAAGCGACATCAAGCAGCGCGTCGTTCCGGGTGCGATGGTTTATTCGTTCGCCGAGGGACTGCTGACGCACGCGACCATGCAGCACACCGGCTTCGCCTTCCTCAACATGGAACTCAATGTCCACGCCCCGACCTTCGCCAACGACACCATCCACGTCGAGTGCGAGGTCGTCGAAAGTCGCCGCGGCAACAGCCGGCCCAACCGAGGTCTCGTGCGCACCATGAACCGCGTCGTCAAACAGGACGGAACGCTGGTGCTGACCTATAATCCGTTGCGCATGGTCAAGGCACGCACCGACGGCCAGCCGGCCTGACGCCAAACAGCGCACGGACACTCACCCATGAGTAAAGCATCACCGGCGAAGCAGCTCACACCGCCCGCCATCAAGGCACGCAAGGGCGGCGAGCCGATCGCCTGCATCACCAGCTACACCGCGTCCATGACCGGGCTGGTGGACCCGCACGTCGATCTCATTCTCGTCGGCGACTCGCTCGCGATGACCATCTACGGCATGACCAGCACGGTCGGCGTCACCGTCGAGATGATGATCGCGCATGGCCGAGCCGTCGCGAAAACCGCCCGCCACGCCTGCGTCGTCGTCGATCTGCCGTTCGGCTCCTACGAGGAATCGCCGGCCCAGGGGTTCCGCACCGCCGCGAAGGTGATGGGGGATACAGGGTGTGCCGCGGTGAAGCTGGAAGGCGGCGCGGCGATGGCGGAGACCATTCACTTCCTCACCCAACGCGGCGTTCCGGTCATGGCGCATATCGGCCTCACGCCCCAATCGGTGAACGCTCTCGGCGGCTACGGCGTTCGCGGTCGCGGCGAAACCGAAGCCGCCGCGATCCTGGCCGACGCTCAGGCAGTGGCAGGCGCCGGTGCGTTCAGCGTCGTGATCGAAAAAACCGTCGAGCCGCTTTCACGCGAAATCACCTCTCGTATCGAGATTCCCACGATAGGCATCGGCGCGT
>JAXDME010000337.1:0-2537 GCA_034666285.1 Gemmatimonadaceae bacterium
ACGCCCAAACCCTCGGCGGCGCCAATAAGGCCCGCAATCTCTCAAAATCTAAATAGACAGTGCCGCCCCGCGTTGCTTCTTCTGCAGAATCGCGTCGAAGATCACACGCGAGACCAGCACCGCGGTAAACAGATTGGCAAGTAACCCGAAGGCCAGAGTCACGGCAAATCCGCGCACCGGACCCGAACCGAAGAGGAATAGAATCAATGCCGAAACGATCGTCGTCACGTGGGTATCGATGATCGTCACCAAGGCATGCTTGAACCCCTGCTCCACCGCCGCCGCAGCCGTCTTGCCCGCCCGCAGTTCTTCGCGAATGCGCTCAAAGATCAGCACATTCGAGTCCACGCCCATACCAATCGTCAGGATCACTCCGGCGATGCCCGGCAGCGTCAGCGTCGATCCCGTATAGCCCATGAACCCAAGCAGAATGATCAGGTTCAGGATCAACGCAAGATCGGCATTGATGCCCGCGCCGCGATAATAGACCAGCATGAAGAGCATGACCGCCAGCATGCCCGCGATCGCAGCAACAATCCCCTGATGAATCGACGTCGCACCCAGGGTCGGCCCCACCGTCCGAGTCTCGAGGAAAGAGATCGACGCCGGCAGCGCACCGGTTCGCAGCATCAGCGACAGGTCGTTCGCCTGCTGCAGCGTAAAGCCGCCTTCAATCTCTCCGCTGTCGCGAATCGCTGAATTGATTCCCGCAACCTCGCGCACCTTGTTGTCCAGCACAATCGCCATCGACCCCGGCGTCGCGCTCGAAGCGGTATGGGCCGAGGTGTACTTGTAAAAGCGGTCTCCAGCCTCAGTCGTCAGGTTGAAGCGAATATTCGGCCTGCCGTTCTGGTCCTGCGAAGGCTGCGCATCGCGGAAGTCCGTACCCTCCACCTCGCTCACCCGCTTCAGCAGCCACACCATCTCGGGAGCCCCCGCCGAACCCGATCCGCGAACCAGCATGGAGTCGGCAGGAATAGTCCCGCCGTTAGCCTGCAGCGCCGCCTGATCGGTATCGTAAGGCCCACCCGTAACCGCGTGAATCGAGAGCTTCGCGGTGGACTGAATAACCTCTTCGACCTCCGCCGAGTTATCGATGCCCGGCAGCTCCACCAGAATCTGGTTCTCGCCCAGCCCATACTTCTGAATCACCGGCTCAGTCACACCCAGCTTGTCGATACGCTCCCGGATCGTCTCGATCGACGTATCCAGCGTGCGCGTCTCCAGATCGCGGATCGCCGCCAGCTTCATCGTCAACGACGCGGTGCCGTCAGCCGAGACAATCACGTCGTAGCTCGAATACTCATTACTCTGCAGAATCGAGCGGGCATCGGCCAGCTTCGCCGGCGGAACTCCGGACAACACAACAGTCTGGGGCCGCGTCGGGTCGGTCTTGCCCACCGTAGCGCCGGTAATCCCGGCCTTCTGGAAGGCGTCCTCAATCCGTGCCACATCCCGGTCTGTCGCGGACGCAACCGCCTCGGCGACGTGAACCTCCAACACCAGGTGAGTCCCGCCTTTAAGGTCGAGCCCCAGGTGAATACGATCCTTGATCGACTGCGTCAGCCCGCCATGCGGAATGCCCACGATGCCGAAACAGAAGATCACCAGTACCGCAACGATGAATGCCGATTTCCCGGCCAGATTCTTGCCCATGATCTCTATTGAAGGGTGCAGCCGCGATTCTTTAACTCAGTCCCGCCGCCATCATCCCTTGCATATCCTTATCCGTAGTTAACGGTTCAATCTCAACCTGCACACATCTAACTCCATACAACTAACTCCCTGCTTCAAGCGGCCTGTTCGTCGGTAGTGACCGCGGCAATCGCGCTCTTGACGAACTCCAGCTTCACGCCATCGGGCTGCACGCGCAGCACCACAATATCGTCTTTTACGGACAGCACCGTGCCGCGAAGACCGCCATTGGTCGTCACACGGTCGCCCGTCTTCAGCTGTCCCAGCATCTCCTGCCACTTTTTCTGCTTCTTCTGGTTCGGAGCGATCATCAAAAAATAAAGCACCACGAAAAACAATATCGGCAGGGCGAGACTTCCCATATTACCCAGCCCGCCAAACGAACTCTGCAACCACATCGCAAACATCCATCCACTCCATTCAACAACCCAAATCGTCTTCGGCTGGCAAAACCCGGCAGCAGAACCCGCCTGCAATTCGCTTCAGCGAACGCAGCTTCGTCTCCCCGCGCAAAAAGAGGCCTAGCCCCTAAGCATCGCGTAACCGAGGGGCAGTGTCAAGGCGAGGACCGCAAACCGTAATCTCGTAGACTGTACCTGATGCGCCGCAGGTTTGGTGCAAAAAACACCCATCCTTAATACGGAGACTTATCATGGCCATCGCCCCAGACCTCGCTACAGACCTAGCCACCATCGCCCGCCAGGAAGCCGAACTCCTCTTTCCCAGTTTCGATTACGACACCGCCTGGCGCCTCGGCCTCAGCCTCCGCGAACTCGCCCTCTCCCGCAAGCAGGCCATCGTCATCGACATCCGCCGCTTCGGCCAGCCCCACCAGCCACTCT
>JAXDME010000338.1:0-2668 GCA_034666285.1 Gemmatimonadaceae bacterium
GTTCCGGCGATGGGAGTAATTGCCGAGGCAATGACAGCATTCGTCGTTGCCCAGGCCCTGCTTGAGAAGTTTGGGGGAGATTCCCTCAGGGAAACCCGGCGCAACTACGACAGTTACATTCAGTCGCTGAGTGACAGAAAGGGACGATAGGTCGCCGCATCTGATCCTCGTCGGGCTTCCGGGGGTCGGTAAGACGACGATAGGAAAAGCCGCTGCGCGCCGGCTGGGAAGGCCGTTTCTCGACTTCGATCGCGAGATCGAGCGGAGATCGGGGATGGAAGTGCGTGAGATCTTTCGTCTGAAGGGTGAAGCGCACTTTCGGGCGATGGAGTCAGCTCTGACGCATGAGCTAAGCGGCAGTGGCGGGATGGTATTGTCCCCAGGCGGGGGTTGGATCACCCAAACAAGCTCAGTCGAACTTTTGCGTTCGACTGGACGTATCATATACCTTAGAGCGTCACCCGAGGCGGTTGCTAGAAGATTGCGTCGGGTGGAGACCAGGCCGCTCCTGGCGGGCAGAGACCCGGTGGTAGCGCTTCGGGAGCTATACGAGAAGAGGCGGGCTCTATACGAGACAGCCGACGTGGTTCTCGACGCGGAAAAGCTTGTAAAACAACAACTTATAACGCAAATAGTCGAGCTGGGCTCGACCATCAAATAACTTTGCTCGCCAATATGGACGAACGAATTCCAGGCCAGACGACATTCCGGGTGATGGGACCGCACGAGCGGGGGCGTTTCGCACCCGACGCATGGGGGCATTTGCTTTCCCTCAACGGTTCGGGCGCTATCAACGGTCTCGAGCTGGAGCACATCATCGAGAGGGCGCTCATGCAGTTCGAAGGGCGGATTGCCCTCGACGATCTGCGCGGGTTGCTGGAAGGAACTGGCCTCGAAGACTCGTCCACTGGCGGCGACAACACGACGGTACACTAGAGATGGCGAAAGCCAAGACAGCTAAAAAGAAGACAACGGCGAAGCGCGCCGCCAAGACAACGGCGGCGAGCAAACCGACCAAGACGCGTAAAGCAGCGGCACAGGACGACGGCGAAGCTTTCGAGCCAGGCTCGACGTCGCTCGTCATCGTCGAGTCGCCGGCGAAGGCGAAGACTATCGGCAAGTACCTGGGACGCGCGTATCGGGTGCGGGCCACAATCGGCCACGTCCGGGATCTCCCCGAAAAGAAAATGGGGATCGACATCGAGAACGGATTCGAGCCCGAATACGTCACGATTCCCGGCAAGGAAAAGACGGTCGCTGACTTGAAATCAGCCGCGCGGGATTCGAGAGAGATCTTCCTTGCGACAGATCCTGATCGCGAGGGTGAGGCGATCGCCTGGCACGTCGCGCAGCAGATCAAGTCGAAGAACGGCGCGCCAGTCAGGCGTGTTCTCTTTCACGAGATCACGAAGGATGCGGTGCAGCTGGCGATCGCCAATGCCGGACAGATCGACGAGCGTAAGGTCGACGCGCAGCAGGCGCGCCGCGTTCTCGACAGGCTGGTAGGTTACAAGGCCAGTCCAGTCCTCTGGAAGACCGTTAAGAAGGGGATTTCAGCGGGGCGCGTACAGACTGTGGCGCTGCGACTCCTCGTGGAAAGGGAGCGCGAGATTCGCGCGTTCAAGCCGGTCGAGTACTGGACCGTCGAGGCGCTGCTCGAGAAGGACAAGCAGCAGTTCACGGCGAAGCTGCATCTTCTCGACGGCAAGAAGCCGGTCATCAGCAACGAAGCCGAAGCAAGCGAGATCCTCTCGGCTCTGACGTCGCGCAAGACGTTCGAGGTCACGGAAGTAAAGCGTCGCGAGCGGCGCAAGAATCCGGGAGCTCCTTTCACGACGAGCACCTTGCAGCAGGATGCGGCGAAGAAGCTGAGCTTCGGATCCAAGCGGACGATGCGTCTGGCGCAGGATCTCTATGAAGGCATAGAGATAGGTGAGGAGGGGGCAGTCGGACTCATTACCTACATGCGAACGGACTCCACTCGCGTCGCGCCGTCTGCGGCGGATCAGGCACGCGAGTACATCAAGATGATGTATGGGCAGCAGTATCTGCCCGACGCTCCGCGGTTGTACACCGACGGCAAGGCAAAGAACGCACAGGACGCCCACGAATCCATTCGACCGACGGATCCGACCAGGCGGCCGGAGCACATAAGAAAGTATCTGAAGGAAGACCAGTACCGGCTGTACGAGCTGATCTGGCAGCGGTTCTTGGCGTCGCAGATGTCGCCGGCCGTGTTCGACACCACGACGGTGGATTTCGACTTGGGCCGATTCCTGTTCAGGGCGACAGGCAGTGTCGTCAAGTTCGACGGATACCAGAGGCTTTACAAGGAGTCGCGCGAAGCCGAGGAAGGGAAACCGCTCGAGGAAGAGCAGGGACTTCCGGCTGTGGAGAAGGGCGAGAACATTCCCGTAAAGGCGATCACCCCGTCACAGCACTTCACCGAGCCTCCGCCGCGATACTCCGAGGCCAGTCTCGTGAAAGAGCTGGAACGCCTGGGAATCGGGCGTCCGTCTACCTACGCGTCGATCGTCTCCACTCTCGTCGACCGCCGCTACGCCCAGCTTGAGCAGCGTCGGTTCTTTCCGACCTTCCTCGGCGAGCAAGTCGAGCGAGTGATGGTGAAAAGCTTCCCGGATGTCTTCAACGTCCAGTTCACGTCTCA
>JAXDME010000339.1:0-3373 GCA_034666285.1 Gemmatimonadaceae bacterium
AAAGGATCAACGTATAACAACGTCGGCGACGCGCTGACCGCACTCGCCGACAGCTCGAGCAAGTACCTCTCTGCTAACGATGCCGCCCTCAGTACCGATGGCGCGACTGCGATCGGTCCTGGAAGGATTGCGGTTGGTGGAAACGCCGTCGCCGACCGCACCGGTGGTCCGGATGCCGCCCTCGCCATCGGGTCAGACTCACGCGCTTCGACCAGAGCTACTGCCCTTGGTCCAGGTGCGACCGCATCAGCAACGGATACCGTCGCCCTCGGTACGTACTCCGTTGCCGACCGCCAAGGCACCGTCTCGGTCGGCAATGCCACGACCAAACGCCAGATTGTGAACGTTGCTGCGGGCACGCAAGCTACGGACGTCGTCAACGTCGGCCAGCTCACGCCCGTCGTAACCGCGCTCGGCGGGCAAGCCAAGGTCAACGCCGACGGCTCCATCAGCGCACCAACCTATTCGCTCAAAGGATCAACGTATAACAACGTCGGCGACGCGCTGACCGCGCTCGCCGACAGCTCCGGCAAGTACTTTCACGCAAACTCCACGCTCGCCGATTCATCGGCGACAGGTTCCGAAGCCATCGCGATCGGCGGCGCAGCAAGCGCCTCCCAATTCGGCGACATAGCGATAGGGATGACAGCCAAGGCGAGTGGGTCAAGCACGGTGATTCAAGACGGTTCCCTTGCCGCAACCGCCATTGGAACGAACGCCGCGGCGAATGCCGTCGGATCCATGGCCATCGGTGGCGGATCGCTTGCGAACAACACTGCCGACTTAGCGCTGGGCGCTGGCGCTATCGCAGACAGCACCGGCTCGACGGGTGGCGCGACCGCTGTTGGCGTGTCCGCGAAGGCCCGCGCCCGTCTCGCTGTTGCCGTCGGCCGGTCGGCAACGGCGTCAGCTGAGAATTCCGTTGCGCTCGGCGCATTGTCCGTCGCGGATCGCGTTAACACGGTTTCCGTGGGCAGCGCGACTCTGCAGCGCCAGATTGCGAACGTCGGTGCAGGCACGCAAGCGTACGACGCCGTCAACGTCACCCAGCTTCAAAATGTCACCGCCCTCCTCGGTGGCGGTGCGAAGGTCAACGCCGATGGCACGATCCAGGCTCCTGCGTACACCGTTGCCGGCGCACCGCTTGGCACGGTAGGCGACGCGATTAACAAGGTCGACTCTGAACTCGCAAACAAGCTGGCCTACGATACAACTGCCAAAACCCATGTGACGCTGGGTGGCGTGGGTACAAGCAACCTCGTCACGATTTCAAACGTGAAGGCGGGCGATCTCTCCTCGTCCAGCACCGACGCTATCAACGGTTCGCAGTTGAATGCGACCAACCAGAACGTCACCACACTTCAGACCTTCGCCACCAACATCAACAACGGCGGCGGCATCAGGTTCTTCCACTCCAATTCGTCGCTGGCCGATTCATCGGCAACGGGTACGGATGCGGTTGCCATCGGCGGCGCGGCGGTTGCATCGGCGGACAATTCGATCGCGATCGGCGCCAATTCGGCCGCGGCTCGTGCAAATACTGTCTCTGTTGGCGCAGCGGGCAAGGAACGCCAGGTCGTCAACGTTGCAGCGGGCACTCAGTCCACCGATGCAGTCAACCTCGCGCAGCTCACCGCCGTGTCGAACAACGTCGATACGCTCGGCAGTTTCGCAGTCAAGTACGACACGGATGCAAACGGCAAGCCGAATTACAAGCAGATCACGCTCGGCGGTGCAGGCGCTACGGAACCTACGTTGTTAAAGAACGTCGCCAGCGGCAAGTTGGCGGCTGACAGCACGGAGGCCGTGAACGGCTCGCAGTTGTACGCGACCGACAAGAATGTTGAAGCACTTCAGAACTTCACCAATAACGTCAACAACGGCGGCGGTATCAAGTACTTCCACACGAATTCGACGCTTGCCGATTCATCGGCGACCGGTGCGGATTCGGTGGCGATCGGCGGCGCGGCTTTGTCCTCGGGCAAGAACTCGGTAGCGCTCGGTTCGAGCTCAGTAGCGGATCGGGACAATTCGGTGTCGGTCGGTGCAGCAGGCAGCGAACGCCAGGTGACCAACGTAGCCGCGGGTACGGCTTCCACCGATGCAGTCAACGTCGGCCAGCTCAACGCAGTATCGAATAGCGTGACGTCGCTTGGCGCCAGCGCGATCAAGTACGACACGAACGCCGACGGCACCCCGGACTATGCCAACGCAACGCTCGGCAATGGCAACACCACGGGCACGGCATTGCATAACGTCGCTGCCGGTACCGGCAACATGGACGCGGTCAATCTGGGTCAGTTGAACGACATGATGGGCCAGGTCACCAACCTCGCGAACGGCGCATACAACCCGCTGTTCACCGCCGATGGTAATCGCGACACGGAAGTAGCAACATCCTCCGCCACGCACTCGGTGGCGTCGGGCGCGAACGCGGTGGCATCGGGTGTGAACGCAGTGGCGTCCGGTGCATCATCGGTGGCTAGTGGCGCTAATGCGATCGCTGTGGGTGCAAACACATCGGCTTCGGCAAATAATGCGGTTGCAGTTGGTGCAAATGCATCCGCTACGGCGAACAACTCGGTCGCGCTCGGTGCAGGCTCGGTGGCGGATCGTGCGAACGCGGTATCGGTGGGTACGACATCAGCCGGCGGTCAGCGACAGGTTACGAACGTCGCAGCAGGCACGGAAGGCACGGATGCCGTCAACGTGAACCAGATGCAGCAATCGGTAAACACGGGCGTGAAATCGGCGAAGGGTTATACGGACGCGCTTCGCTCTGACATGGACAGCGGCCTTTCGCTTGCTAACAACCACATCAACAGCGTCGGTGCGATGAGCAGCGCCATGGCGATGATGGCAGGCAGCGCGGCAGCCATCGCCGATAAGGACAATCGCTTCGCGGCAGGCACGGGTGTGTATCGTAACAAGGCTGCTATCGCGATCGGCTTCCAGAAACGCTTTGGCACCAACATGGTCATCACGGTCGGCGGCTCGACGACCGGCGAAGAAAGCACCGGAGGCGCAGGTTTCGCGTTTGGATTCTAAGCGAGGTTCACTAGCCCGGAAGCGTAGATAAAGCGCACGGCCACAGACCTCGTCAATGAGATTTGCGGCCGTGTTTTCATATGCGCCCCCACTGTGCGAAGCAATGACTTGCGCTTACCACAGCATTCTCAAAGCACTTGAGCACGAACAGCACTCGACGTTCTTCACCAGCCACTGCTGTTTCAGACCAAGACATCAAAGCAGTGAAACATGACAAACATGTTGCACTGCAATCACCGTTGTCTTATAATCTTTTTCGCGGGGTGGAGCAGTCTGGCAGCTCGTCGGGCTCATAACCCGAAGGTCATAGGTTCAAATCCTATCC